>CACDDC010000012.1 GCA_902551455.1 uncultured Pelagibacteraceae bacterium
ATTTTGGCGATTTATTTATTAAAATTTCTAGAGAAATTCACTTTCTTAATGACGAAAGGTCTAAAGTAAAGCTTGAGATTAATAGCTATACTGGATCAAAAATTAGAGAAATAAAAAAATATACTGATTATTCATAGCTATATTTTTTTTCCAAATATTTAATTAAATTGTGAATTATAAAAGTCATAAATAAATAAATACTACCTGCTACTATAAATACTTCTATTGGTTTGAAAGTCGTGGATATTATGTATTTTGCTACTCCAGTCAAATCCATTAATGTAACGGTGCTAGCTAAGGAAGTTCCTTTAAGCATTAAAATTATTTCATTACCATAAGCTGGTAAAGATTGTTTAATCGCTATTGGAATTTGGATTTTATAAAAAATAATCTTATTTGATATACCTAAACTTTTTCCAGCTTCTATAAAACCTGGTTTAATTGTTTGAAATGCCGATCTTAGTATCTCAGATGTGTATGCTCCAGTATTTAACGAAAATGCTATAATTGCACACCAGTAAGGTTCTTTTAAAACTACCCAAAGAACTGTTGATCTTAAATATTCTATTTGTCCAAGACCAAAATAAATAATAAATATTTGCACCAATAGAGGGGTTCCTCTGAAAACATAAGAATATCCATAAGCAAACTTATTTACAAAAATATTCTTATTTAATCTAAGAATTGCAAATAACAGGCCTATAAATAAACCAAAAAACAAAGACAAAGATAAAAGTTTTAAAGTTATAACTGTTGCGCTTAAAAGTTTAGGAATACTTGATGACATTAGTTCTAGATCCATCAATACCCCCTACTATATTTCATTTCTAATCTATTAATTAATTTCATGCTCAAAAATGTTAGTAGTAGATAGAGAACTGCGGCAAATGAATAAAAGAATAATGGATCTCTTGTGGATCCAGCTGCTATGTATGATTGTCTCATTATTTCTACTAAACCAGTGACAGAAATCAAAGATGTATCTTTTAAAGTAATTTGCCAAACATTACTTAAATTTGGAATTGCCAACCTTAACATTTGTGGCATAATTACTTTTATAAATTGAATATTTTTTTTAATTCCTAAAACTTTTGAGGCTTCGTACTGACCTTTATCGATTGATTGTAAGGCTCCTCTAAATACTTCAGTAGAGTAAGCTCCTGATATGATACCTATAGCAAATGAGCCAGTTAAAAATGCATTAATTTCTATATATTCATTGTATCCAAACATCGATGCAACAAACATAATTGCACCGCTTCCACCAAAGAAAAAAAGATAAATTACCAATAATTCTGGAACTCCTCTAATAACTGTTGTGTAAGAGTTACCTATTAAATTTAAAAATTTATTTTTTGATAATTTTAAAGGGGTAAAAATTAAAGCAAACAAAAAACCAATCAACATTGCAGTTACTGAAACTGCTATTGTCATTAGGGTAGCAATAAATAACTCATCTCCCCAACCTGTTTTTCCAAATGCTAGAAGATCCATATAGAATGGCGACTATATATTATAGTCGCCCATTCTTAAATAATTACATAGAAGCGTCGAAGCCGAACCATTTAACAGCAAGTTTACTAATAATTCCTTTTTTTCTAGCTGTATTAATAGCTCTATTGAAATCTTTTAAAAGTTTTGCGTCTTTTTTACCAATTGCATCGTCACCACCTTTTCTGATTCCAACACCAACTCCATTACCAAAAGCGCCACCTGAAAATGTAGGACCAACTAATACAACAGCTTTTCCAGATTTTTCTGCGTAATCAGTAAATGCTACAGCAGCAGCTAAAGCTGCATCACATCTTCCAGCAGCTAAATCTAGGTTAACTTCATCTTGAGTTTTGTAAGTTCTTACATCTATTTTACCTACATCGCCTGACTCTAGAAAGTTTTGATGAATAGTAGCTGTTTGAACACAAACAGTTTTTCCTGCAAGAGCACCAGTTAAAGTTTTCAATGCTTTTTTTACATCACCACCACCTAAACTAAGATTTATTCCTTCAGGAGTATCCATTCCTTCCAGACTAGATCCTTTCATTACTGCCAAAGAAGCAACTTCGTCAGCATAACCTTGTGAGAAGTTTATAGTTTTCATTCTTTCGTCAGTAATTGACATTCCAGCCATGATTGCATCGAACTTTCTCATTACAAGAGCAGGTATCATCCCATCCCAATCTTGTTCAACAATAGTACACTCATGTTTCATTATTGCACAAAGCTCTTTTGCCAATTCAACTTCAAAGCCAATTAAATTGCCAGATGCATCTTTAGAATTCCAAGGTGGGTAAGCACCTTCTGTTCCAATTTTAATTTTATCAGCATTAGCTGAAATTGATAAAAATAGTGAAATCAATAATCCTAAGCTGAATTTTTTTAATATATTCATATTCCCTCCAAATAATATTTAAAATATTATTTCACAAAAAAATTGATTTAAAAAGAAATTATTTATTTAATGAAGATGCAAAATTCCATGAACAATCAAAACTTGGGATATAAATTCTATCAAGGGATGTATTGCCGAAGCTTTTACTAAACAATTTAAGCCATTTATCCACTTGTTGTGGTTTTTTATCTAAACTACCAACTTGAGCTGTAATTGTTCCATTTGGTTTTAAAATCCTTTTTAGAGATTTTATATTTTTAGCAGCTAAGTCTATACAATACTGATCATCATTAAGATCTACAAAAATTTTATCATATTTGTTGTCTTCTACTTTTTTTATACTTTCAAATGCATCTCCCCAAATGCATTGCACAGAGTTTTTTCCTGTAGCTTTTTTTCCAATTTTTGAAAGATGTTTTTCGCACACTGTTACTACTTCTGGGTCAAGTTCATACCAATCAATAAAATTAAAGTTTTGAGAAATACATTCTCTTGCTACCCCACCATCTCCACCACCAATTATAGCTGAACTCTGTTTATTTGGATTTAATTTTATTCCCGAATTGACAAAAGTTGAACTGTATAAATGCTCATCTTTTTCAGAAACCTGGAGTTCATTGTCGATAAATAAAGATTTACCAAATTGCTCTAGCTCTAAAATTTCAATATGTTGACCAACTTTTGATGTAAAATCTTCTAAAACATTATTTACAATATAAAATTTTTTAAGTCCTGGTGAGCTATAAATATCGTCATAATAAGCAACTGTATCTCTATTAAATTCTTTTTTAATTATTCTCTTATGTTTGATTTCTTTTTTTAATACATCTAAAGCAACTATTGGGTTTATTTTACCACAAGTAAAAAAATCAAAACTTATAATTCCTTTCTCAGGAAATGTATGAAAGCTTATATGGCTCTCTGCTAGTAAAGCCACTAATGTAAATCCCTGAGGCTCAAATTTATATTTTGAAACCTCTAATACAGTGACCTTTGCTTTTTTTGCAATTTTATAAACTAGTTTTTCAAAAAATTTTGGCTCATACTCTTTGCTAGTGCCAATAATATCTAGAGTAATGTGCTCCCCAACTTTCATCATAACTCCTTTTTAAATTATAAAAAATTAGCCTTTTTTATAATGTATAATCTTATCCAAAATTTTGCTCATTTCTGTTTTAGAAAGAATCTTTGGATTACCAATTTTTAAAGCAATTATGTATTGATGGCAAATATTTTCTACTTCTTGTGCAAGTTCAAAAGCTTGTTTTAAATTTGGTCCAAAAGTTATTTGTCCGTGGTTAGACATCAAACACGCTTTTCTATTTTCTAAAGCTTTAAGTAGATTAATAGATAACTCTGGTGTTCCAAATGTTGCGTATTCCGCACATTTTATGTCATCTCCACCAGCTAATGCTACCATATAATGAAATGCTGGGATTGATTTTCCATGAGCAGATACAGCTGTAGCGTGAGGAGAGTGTGCATGAACAATAGCTTTTGCCTCGGGTTTTTTTCGATAAATATCTTGATGAAATCTCCATTCTGAGGATGGATTTAGAGATGAATTAAACATTTTAAGATTATTATATTCTTCTCGTAAGGATAGAAAAACAATATCATCATTCTTAAGTGTATCGTATTTTATTCCTGAAGGAGTTAAAAGAAAACCATCAATATCATCTTTTTTTGCTCTAATTGAAACATTTCCTGACCTTAAAGGAGATAAATTTGTAGTATTGAGCTTTTGAGCAAATTGAATAACTTGTTCTTTTAATTCTTCAATCATTTTTTAATTTTTTTAGTTCTTTATCACAAAAATTTTTAATTTCTTTTATACTTTTAGTGGTAGTTTTTTTTTGAGCTAATACGCATGCTTTAGTTGATTTATCTAGGTTATAAGAACCATATATATTTTTTGAAATATATAACGCAAAAATTGCAATTATAATAAAAAAAATTGTTACAGTATTTTTTTTCATTTATATAATTTTTTTAATCCCTTTTCTGACGCTTCACATATCCCTTTCTCAGTAATTAAACCAGTTACATATTTAGCAGGTGTGATATCAAAAGCTAAATTCATAGCTTTACTTTTCTTTGGATATATTTGAATTTTTTTTAAATTATTATTTTCATCAAGTCCTTCTATGTGAGATAATTCTTCAGAATTTCTTTCTTCAATAGGAATATCTTTAAATTTTTTTATATCCCAGTCGATAGTTGAACTAGGTAATGCTACATAAAAAGGTATATTGTTATCTTTTGCTGCAAGAGCTTTAAGATAAGTTCCAATTTTGTTACAAACATCTCCATTTGCTAAAGTTCTATCTGTACCAACAATACACATATCAACTTCAGCTCTTTGCATTAGTATTCCACCAGTATTATCAGCAATAATTGTATTTGGTATTTGTTCTTCATTTAATTCATAAGAAGTTAAATTTGCACCCTGATTTCTTGGTCTTGTTTCATCTACCCAAACGTGAACTGGGATTCCTTTTTTATGAGCATGATATATTGGAGAAGTTGCTGTACCCCAATTAATTGTAGCTAACCAACCTGCGTTGCAATGAGTTAAAATATTAACTGTGTCCCCTTTTTTTTTATAAATTTCTTCGATTATTTTTAATCCATTTAAACCAATATTTTTACAAAATTTCACGTCTTCTTCACATATCTCACTGGCTTCATTTAAAGCTATATTTAAAATTTCATTACTATTAACTCCTGAGATTTTTTTCATCATTCTGTCTACTGCCCATTTAAGATTAATAGCTGTAGGTCTAGAATTAATTAAGTCTTCACTAGACTTCTTTAAAAAAGATTGATCATTATTTTCTATAATCGCTAAAACTAAACCATAAGCTGCGGTTGCTCCAATTAAAGGTGCCCCTCTAACTTCCATATTTTTAATAGCATTTATTGCATCTTTTGCTGTTCTTAGTTCTTTAATTATAAACTGATAAGGAAGTTTTGTTTGATCAATAATTTTGAGAACTTTATTTTCAAACCATATTGTTCTGTATTCTTTTCCCTCTATTTTCATTTATTTTCTCCAAAGAACAGGAAACCAATCCTCTCGCATTTTTGAACCAGTTTTTAAATTTATTCCTTTAAATGGTGGGGATGTTTCTTCGCCTCTATCTATATATATTACATCGTCACCAATAAATCGCATTGAAAAAGCCCTCCTTGGCACATTTGCTGTATTGCCTGGAGATGAATGTAATGTTTTAAAATTAAAAAGTATTGCATCACCTAAATTCATTTCAGGTTTTAATATTTTTTTTTCCATTGATTTAATATCTGGCATATCCATAAAGTTATTATCACTAGTATACCAAGGTTTATTATTAGACCATTTAGTGGGTCTCACTAGTTTTGGAAATTTGTGTGATCCCAATAATACTTTTAAAGAATTATCTTTTGATATTGGATCAAGTGGAATCCAAAAACTACCTGTATCATTTCCATCTACGCAATAATATGGCATGTCTTGATGCCAAGGAGTTTCTTTTGATGTACCTGGGTCTTTAATAAATATATGTTCATGAAATAGCTGAATAGATTTAGAACCAGTTGCTTCTGCTACAATTTGAGCAGCTGGAGATTCCTTTATACATTTTTTAAATTCAGGTATGCGTTCCCAATTACAATAGTCTTCAAAAAAACGACCTTCACCGGTTGTGTTAACATTTTCACGCGCATGGGAACTTGGATCAACTAAAACTTTATCAAAACCTTTTTGTAAAATTTCAATCCAAGGTTCAAATAAATTTTTTATTACAATAGCACCATAATTTTTATAGTTATTTTTTTGTTCTTCAGTTAAAAAATTATTCATCTATTTAAAACTCTACCAGCAATAGTTTTTAATTTTTCTATTGTTTTTTTAGTTCTTTTTTTAGGATCTGTAATTATGGCTACATCTAAACAATTGTTTGTTGGATCTTTTGGATCGATATAATTTTCAAAATTATCAATTAAATTTTTAATCATATTTTTTGCTTTTGAAGCATTATCTAATAATACCTTGATTACTGATTTAACATCTACATTTGCATGATCTGGGTGCCAGCAATCATAATCAGTTACCATGGATACTGAAGCATATCTAATTTCTGCTTCTCTAGCTAATTTTGCTTCAGGCATATTTGTCATTCCAATAACATCAGCGTTCCATATTCTATATAGATTTGACTCTGCGAGTGTAGAAAATTGTGGACCTTCCATAACTACATAAGTTCCACCTCTTTGATAAGGAATGTTTTCTTTTTTTATAGCCTCTTCACAAGCTTTCATCAATCCATTTGAGGTTGGTTGAGCCATTGATACATGGGCAACAATTTCATCATCAAAAAATGTTTTATTTCTTGCAAAAGTTCTATCGATAAACTGATCAACTATTACAAATTTTCCCGGATTTAATTCTTCTTTAAGAGACCCAACTGCAGAAACAGAAACTATATCTGTTACACCAAGCTGTTTTAGTGAATCTATGTTTGCTCTAAAATTAATTTTTGAAGGAGATATAAAATGTCCTTTTCCATGTCTTGGTAAAAAATAAACTTCTTTTTCGTTATATTTGGTCTTTAAAATTTTGTCAGATGGTTTACCCCAAGGTGTATTTAAATCTAAAAGCTCTCTATTCTTAAATTCTTCAACATCATATAGGCCACTACCACCAATTATTGCTAATTTATTGTTTGCCATAATTAAAAAATAATTTATTTATTAATATATAACTTAAACAATTATGGATTTAAAAGAATATATTAGATCTATTCCAGACTATCCTAAAAAAGGAATACTTTTTAGAGATATTACGACCTTAATTAAAAATGAAAAAGCTTTTACCAACTGCATTGACCAAATAGTTGAAAAATCAAAAAAATTTAATTTTAATAAGATAGCGGCAGTTGAATCTAGAGGTTTTGTTTTTGCTTCCGCTATATCCTACATCTTAAAAAAACCTTTTATTTTACTAAGAAAAAAAAATAAACTTCCTGCTGAAACACACTCGGTAGACTTTGAATTAGAATATGGAAAAGCAACTATTGAAATGCATAAAGACTCAATAAATAAAGATGACTCTGTCATTATAATTGATGACTTAGTAGCAACAGGTGGCACTGCTGAAGCTGCTGCAAAACTCATTACCATTGCTCATGGAAAAATTGCAGGATTTATATTTGTTATTAATCTCTTTGATTTAGGTGGTTGTGATAATTTAATTAATAAAGGTTATAAAGTTGAAAATTTAATTGAATTTCCTGGCCATTAATCTTTTTGATTTATATGCTCATTATTTCAAACATTTTGTTTTCATATTCCAAAACTATATAAATTAATGAGACTCCAAATTTAGAGGCTAAAAAATAACCATTTTCACTTAAAAGTTTGTGTGTCTTTGAATCAATTATTTTTTGTGTGTTAAAATTATTTTCTTCTATACATATCATTGTTGGTTTGACTTCTGAAAAATTTAATGAAGATAAAGCTTCAAAATCATAACCTTCAACATCAATATTTAATAAATCAATTTTAGTAAATTTATTTTTACTTAAGATTGTAGATAATTTGAAAGCTTTAATGGGTATTTTATTTAAATTAGAATTTTCTTTTAAAGAATTTTGTTGATTGATAATTCCATTTTCATAGTAAAATGTTTCTCCATCAAAATTAGTTATGGCAGCTTGGATATTTAAATCATTAGGTCTTGATAATTTAAACAAGTCTATAGAAACTTTGCTGAGATCAACGTTAATACCATTCCAACCCTTTTTAAATAAATTATATGTTAAAGATCCTTTAAATGGATGATAGCAACCAATATCTACATAAATTCCATTATTTTTTTTTTTAAAAAACCTAGATATAAATATATCTTCACCAAATTCTCCTAAATGTTTGTTAAATTTTTTTGCTCTTAAGATCTTTAATCTTTTATAAAAAGAATAAATAAAATTATTATTAATTATATTTTTTTTAAATGACATATTATTACTCCAACCTATACCATGATCTCATTCCAACAATTGAACATATTAAACCAAAACTTCTATAAACATATTTAATAAATTCCTTTTTTTTGAAAAAAATTAAATAAAAAAAAGATTTAAATATTGATCTAATTAATGGTCCTATTGATTTTCCAAGCGCATAAATATAGTTGTAGTTTTTTTTATAATAGTAAAAGGTAGACCACATTAAGTGCCAGTTTCTTATTTTAATAAATTTTATATTAGATTCATTATCTTCTAGCGAACCTTTGGCTCCAAGATGGTTAATTTTTAATTTTTTACTCGAGTAAACTTGATAACCTTTTTTCTTTAAACCTAAGCATAAATCAGTTTCTTCATAAAAAAGAAAATATTTTTGATCAAATATTTCATTTGATTTAAATTTTTCTAAATCAATTAAAATTGAACATCCTACTACCCAGTCTACTTTTTGTAAGAAATTTTCATCCATTTCCATATTATAATCGAAAACTTTATCATTAAAAAAAAAGGCAGGTTTGTAATCTGAGCTATCATCATATTGAGATCCTATAACTGTAAAATCAACTTTTCTATCTAAATAAATATTTATATTTTCAAAAAAATCTTTTTTACAAATTACATCTGGATTTAAAATTAACGCATATTTTGTTTCTACCTTTGATAAACCAAAATTATTAGCAACTCCCATACCTAAATTTGAACCTGTACATAACACTTTTATGTTTGAAAATTTATTTTTAACTTTATCTTCATTTTCAAATTTTTTAGAATTTTCTACTATTAATATTTTAACTTTTGGGTCGATCGACTGTAAACAATTATTGAGTATTTCAAAGTTAGTTTTATAAGTAACTATAACGATTGTAAGTTCTGATAAATAATTATTCATAATTTAGACTTAATTAATTATATACTTCTTTTTTTATTAATGTAAAAAAATATAAATGCAAAAAATTGTTGTTACTGGTGGTCTTGGTTTTATTGGTAGTAATCTAATTAAAATCCTATTAAAAAAAAAATATTATGTGATTAATATTGATAAAATAACTTATGCGTCAAATGTTTATAATGTCAAAAATTTTAAAAACAATAAAAAATACAAATTTATTAAATGTGATATTAATAATCAAAAAAAATTAATTTCAATTTTAAATAAACACAAGCCAAAAGTTATATTTAATTTAGCTGCCGAGACTCACGTAGACAGGTCAATTGATAGCCCTAAAGCTTTCATAAAAAATAATATTAATGGAACATTCTCAATTCTAGAAGCGGTAAGAAAATATTCAAAAATCAATAGATCTTTTAAACTTATCCATATATCTACTGATGAGGTTTATGGAGATGTTTTAAATTCACGCTCAAAAGAAAGTGATTCATATGTTCCTAGTTCTCCATATGCAGCTAGTAAAGCATCTTCAGATCATCTTGTTAACTCATATATAAGAACATTTAAGATTAAAGCAATTATTACAAACTGTTCAAATAATTACGGACCTAATCAACATCCTGAAAAACTAATACCAAAATTAATCTACAATATTTTAAATAATAAACCGCTACCTATTTATGGTAAAGGTCTTAATTCAAGAGAGTGGATTCACGTAGAAGACCACTGCAATGCTTTGTTAAAAGTTTTTTTAAAAGGTAAAATCGGAGAATGTTATAATATTGGTTCAAATATAAACTATACAAATTATACAATTGGCAAAAAATTAATAAAAATTGTTAAAAATAAACATCATATAGGAAATAGGGTAAAAATAAAATTTATCAAAGATAGACCGGGACATGACATGCGATATGCAATTGATTCTTCAAAAATAAGAAAAAAATTAAATTGGAAACCAAAAATAAATTTAGAAAATGGTCTTTTAAATACTTTTGAGTGGTACAAAGATAATAAAAAATTCTATACTTATATTAATAAGAGAGATATTAAAAAAAGATTAGGTATTTTAAATGGTTAGAAAAGGAATAATTTTATCTGGTGGTTTGGGTACACGTATGAGTCCGCTTACAAAAGCAGTAAATAAACAATTGCTTCCAATTTATGATAAACCCTTAATTTTTTATCCTTTATCAATACTAATGTTATCTAAAATAAAAGACATATTGATTATAGTAAACAAAGGTCAATTGAATCAGTATAAAAAAATATTACCAGATGGTAAAAACCTAGGAATTAAAATTAGATACTTAGAACAATCTAAACCAAAAGGTCTGCCTGATGCATTTATATTGGGAGAAAGCTTTATTGGAAAAGATAATGTCGCATTAATTTTAGGAGATAATTTTTTTTATGGACAAAATCTTACAAGTAAACTTTTAAATTGCACCAAGCTTAATAACGGAGCAAAAGTAATGCTTCACAAAGTTAATAATCCAGAACAATACGGTGTAGCTAAAATTGAAAAAAATAGAATTAAAAAAATTGTTGAAAAACCCAAGAAATTTATATCTGATTTAGCAATAACTGGTTTGTATTTTTTTGATAATAAAGCCATACAATATTCGAAAGGATTAAAGCCTTCGAAAAGAAATGAATTAGAAATAACTGATTTATTAAATAAATATAAGATAAAAAATAAACTAAAATTTGATTATATCGGCAGAGGTGGTGCGTGGCTTGATACTGGATCAATAGAGGATTATTATAAAACGAGTGCATTTGTATCAACAATTGAAAATAGACAGGGTTTTAAAATTGCTTGTCTAGAAGAGATAAGCTACTTAAATAAATGGATAAATAAACAACAAATTCAAAAAGCTATTGAATTTTATGGAAAATGTGAATATTCAAAATATTTACTAAAACTTATTTCTAAAAAGTAATGAAAATTATTAAAACTCCAATCAAGGATTTGTTAGTAATCAAAAATAGAAAATTTGTAGATACTAGAGGATATTTTAGAGAAATTTTGCTCGAGAAGTTTATTAAAAAAAAATTTCCATTTAATGTGGTTTCTATATCGAAAAAAAATGTGATAAGAGGACTTCATTTTCAAATTAAAAAATCACAGGCAAAATTTGTTTCGGTAATTAAAGGGAAAATAATAGATGTTGCACTTGATTTAAGAAAAAATTCTAAAACTTATGGAAAATTTTTTAAAATTATTCTTTCAGATAAAAATTGTACATCAATTTATATTCCCGAAGGATTTGCTCATGGTTTTGGTGGATTGGAAAAAGAGAATACAGTTATTTATAGTTGTACAAAGTATAGATTTAAAAAATATGAAAGAGGTATTCTTTGGAACGACAAAGATGTAGGAATAAATTGGGGAATAAAAAAACCAATAATATCTGCTAAAGATAAAAAAAATAAAAGTTTTAAATATTTTAAATAATGAAAGATCTTAGCATTTATTGTATGTCTACAAATAATGAAAATTTAGAAATTATTAAAAGTTTAAATTATATTCCTGTCGGCTTAAGAAATAATAACTTTTCTAATGAATGGTTAAGAGATAACACTGGAGATAATATCACAAATAAAAATCCATATTATGGTGAATATACCTTTTACTATTGGTATTGGAAAAATCTTTTAAAATATAAAAAAATAAATGAGTGGGTAGGTTTTTGTTCTTACAGAGAATATTGGGGCAACAATTCTAAAATCAATAGTACAAAACTCAGTGATTTAGTCCTACAAAAAATTCATCCTGAATGGGAAGAATATGAAACAATAATAGGAAAACCAATTTCAGTTGGAGTAGAAAAATTAAAGTTTATGAAAGTAATTAAATATGGCAAAATGGCTATAATAAAAAATCCTAAAGCATTATTTTCAAAAGAAGGAAGAACAATTAGATGGCAGTTTGACATGTTTCATGGAGTTGGAAATCTAGATAAAGCAATAGATTTACTACCAGGAGATGTTCGTGAAGATTTTAGAAATTTTACTAGAAAAGAAACATCTTTTGCTAGAGGAAACATGTTTATTACAAAATCATCAAAAATAATGAATGAATATTTTGAATTTATTTTTCAATGGTTAAATAAATGTGAGAATCATTTTGGCTTTAATTTAAAAGGTTATGGTCAAATAAGAATGTATACTTTTTTAGCTGAAAGGTTTTTATCTTATTGGTTTAAAAAATACACAAAATATCTTGAATGGCCTGTCATTTTTTACGATATAAATAAATTATGAAGAAATATAGTTTTAAACAATATAAAAAAATTAGTGGTACTCTAGTTCCTTTTTCTTTATCAAAAGATATCCCATTTAAAACGAAAAGAATTTTTATTATTTATGGTAATAAGAATTTTGTGAGAGGAAACCATGCCCACTACAAATGTACACAATTTTTAGTGCCTATCTATGGTTCAATGGATGTTGAATATGAAAATAATATAATTAAAAGTACAAAAAAAATTAATTATAAGAAAAAACAAGGTTTGTTATTAAAACCAAAAACGTGGTGTAAAATAAAATTTAATACAAATAATTCAATTATAATGGTTTTCTGCGACAGAGAATATGAATTTAAAGATTATATTGAAAAATATAAAGATTTTTTAAAAATAATAAAAAAATAGAATGAATTTGCTTATAACAGGAAGTCTTGGTCACATTGGATCTTATGTTGTGGAAAATATATATAAAATAAAAAAAATAAAAAAAACTTTTCTAGTAGATAATAATGAGTCAAACAGATTTTATTCTCTATTTAATTTAAAAGAAAAAAAAAACTTAAAATTTTACTTAAAAGATGTAAGTAAAAAAAATAGTCTCGATGAATTTAAAAACATCAATTATGTAATTCATTGTGCTTCAATAACAGATGCTGAAAGTAGCTTTGAAAGAAAAGATGAAATGTTTAAAAATAATATAAAATGTTTAAAAAATATAATAAAATTTTGTAAAAAAAATAAATCAAAATTAATTCACATATCATCTACCAGTGTATATGGAAAACAAGCTGAAATTGTAGATGAAACATGTGAAAATAAATTTCTTAAACCTCAGTCACCATATGCAGAAATTAAGTTAATTGAAGAAAGAATTTTAAAAAAAGAGAGTAAAAATTTAAAATATATAACTTTCAGATTTGGAACAATTGCTGGAATTTCAAAAGGTATTAGATTCCATACAGCTGTAAATAAATTTTGTTTTAATGCAGCTCTAAATAGAAAAATAAATATTTATAAAACAGCACTTAATCAATATAGACCATATTTATCATTGGAAGATGCATTTAGAACATTTAAGTTTTCAATCGAAAATGATTTTTTTAAAAATGATATTTATAATGTTCTCTCTGGTAATTACACTGTTTATCAAATTTTACAAAAGATAAAAAGATTCAAAAAAAATATAAAAATTAAATTTGTTTCCTCAAAAATTATGAATCAATTATCATATCATGTTAGTAATAAAAAAATAAAACAAGCTGGACTTAAGTTTAAATCTAAATTAGATCGAGATATTAAAGATACTTTAAAACTCTTAAACAATAAAACTTTTAAAAAATATCTGATTGAAATATATGATTTGTAAAGTTACAAATAAAAAAATAAAACCTTTTATGTCTTTCGGTAGAATGCCTATAGCAAATGGTTTTTTAAAAAAAAATCAATTTAAAAAAGAATACTTTTATAATTTAGAAGTTGGATTTTCAAAAGAAATATCATTATTTCAACTAAATAATCATCCCAAGCCTAAACAAATGTTCAATAAAAATTATCCTTTTTTTACAGGAAGTTCTAAAGGAATGATTTCTCATTTTAAAAGCTATGCAAATTGGGTTAAAAGAAAATATATTAGCAATTTAAATTATTTAATTGAAATTGGTTCCAACGATGGGACTTTTTTAAAAAATTTTAAAAATACAAATGTTAAAACATTAGGTTTTGAACCATCAAAAAACGTAGCCAACATTTCTAGAAAAAGAGGCATTAAAACTATTAATCAATTTTTTAATTTTAAAAATGTTAAAAAAAATAAAAATCTCAAAAATAAAATAGATATAATAACTGCTGCAAATGCAATTTGTCATATTCCTGATTTAAAAAGTTTGATAAAAGGTATTGATTTCCTGCTCACAAGAAAAGGAATTTTTATATTTGAGGAACCATATTTAGGTTCAATGTATAAAAAAACTTCATATGACCAAATATACGACGAACATATATATATGTTTTCTGTTTCATCAATTGATAAAATATTTAAAAAATTTGGCTTTGAACTTATTGATGCCCTAGAGCAGAAAACGCACGGTGGATCTATGAGATATGTGATCGCAAGGAATAATATTCATAAGGTGAATTCTAATGTTAAAAAAAAGTTAAAATATGAAATTAAAAATAATATTCATAATTTGAAAGGTTGCTTAAAGTTTAAAAAAAATTGTGAACAATCTAAGAAAAAACTTTTATTAAAACTTAAAAATATAAAAACAAAGGATCAAAAAATTGCTGGTTACGCAGCTACTTCAAAAAGTACAACAATATTAAATTATTGTGGAATAGGTCCAGAAATAATTGATTATATATGCGATACTACACCTGAAAAAATTAATAAATATTCTCCGGGCATGCATATACCAATAGTTTCAATGAATCACTTTAAAAAAAATATGCCTTATGCTGCATTTTTGTTTGCTTGGAATCATAAAAAAGAAATTTTAAAAAAAGAAAAAATATTTAATAAAAAAGGTAAATGGTTAACCCATATTAATTTATAGATGAAAATTGTTTTTACAGGAGGATCAGGAAGATTTGGCAAAATTTTTAAAGAAAAAACAAAATTAAAAAATGTTTTATATCCAAAAAGATACCAATTAGATATTACAAATTTAAAATCTATTCAAAAATATTTGAAAAAACATAAGCCAAAAGTTCTTGTTCATGCTGCAGGATTATCTAGACCAATGGAATTACATGAAAAAAATATAGGTAAAAGCATAAAAACTAATATTATTGGAACTTGCAATGTAGTAATTGCATGCTCTGAGTTAAAAATAAAAATTGTTTATCTTTCAACATGTTATGTTTATCCTGGCGTAAAGGGAAATTATAAAGAAGATTATCCTTTATTACCTTATAATAATTATGCTTGGTCTAAGTTGGGCGGAGAAAGTGCACTAAATATGTATAATAATTCATTAGTCATTAGATTATGTATGACTGAAAAACCTTTTATTCATAAATATGCTTTCAAAGATATGATTACAAATTTTATGTTTCATGAAGACTTTGTTAAAATTTTTCCAAAATTAATTCATAAAAAAGGTATTCTAAATGTTGGTGGCAAAACCTTATCTCCTTATAAATTTGCTAAAAAGTATAATAAAAAAGTTGTGGGTGTTAATTCATTCAAAATCTTGAAAAAAAAAATTCCTTTAAAACATTCTATGAATTTAAGTAAATTAAAAAATATATTAAATGATTAAATTTTGGTCTTATCAAAGAGAATATAAAAAATATAAAATTAATATAATCAGTAGTATAAAAAAATCATTAAGTAAGGGTAATATTTTTTTTGGTAATGAATTAAAAACTTTAGAAAAAAGTTTTGTAAAAAAGTATAAATCGAAATATGGGATAGCAGTTGGTAGCGGTACAGATGCACTTCTAATTTCGTTAAAAGCTTTAGATATTAAAAAAAATGATGAAATAATTACTGCGGCCAATACTGCAATTCCAACTATTGCAGCTATAATCAACTCGGGTGCTAAACCAATATTAGTTGATATCGATGAAGATTATTTAATTGATTGTAATAAAATCGAAAAAGTAATTAGTCCTAAAACAAAAGCTATCATACCCGTACATCTTTATGGACAAGCATGTAACATGGATAAGTTAACAAAAATTGGAAGGAAATATAAAATTGAAATTATAGAAGATTGTGCCCAAGCTCAAGGAGCAAAGTTTAAAAACAAATTTGTTGGAACATTTGGAAAATTTGGATGCTTTTCTTTTTATCCAACAAAAATACTTGGGGCGTATGGGGATGGTGGTTTTATATTAACAAATGATTTTAATTACTACAAAAAAATAAAGAGAATAAGATTTTATGGAATAGAAACAGTAGATAAAAAAAATAAATTTAAAGACGAATACTATTCTAATGAAAACGGATTAAATTCAAGATTAGATGAGATACAAGCTGGAATATTAAATTTTAAATTAAAATATGTTGAAAAATTTATAAAAAGAAGAATTTATTTGGCTAAAATATATTTAAAAGAACTTCAAAATACTAGTCTAAAACTACCTTATAATAGAAAATTTTCAAAACACGTGTATCATTTATTTACAGTTTATCACCCAAGGAAAAATCAAATAGTAAATAAATTGTATAAAAAAAAAATACAAACAAGAGTTATTTATCCCTATCCTATTCATAAAATGAAAGCTTATAAAAAATTGAAATTTGATAGAAAAAAATTATTAAAGTCAGAAATAAAATCAAAAGGCATTTTTTCCTTACCTCTATACCCTGAACTTAAAAAAAGTGAAGTTTTAAAAATTTGCAAAATTGTAAAAGAAATACTGGAAAAAGTTTAATAATTATTTTTTTGTTTGATTAATATATTTTTTAATTTTATTTTTTTCACTCAAACTAATGAATATATTTCTATGAAAAAGTTTTCTAATTATTTTATATAATAATGAATCTTTTTTTATTTTTCCAAATTTTTTTTCAGCTTTTTCTAATGTTTTAATGAAATTTCCTTTGTGTCTATAATCATCAAAATATTTATTTAGATTTTTGTTATTTTCTAAAAGTTTAGTTTTTTTATTAGTTTTTTTATCTAAAAAATTTAAACAAACTATAGAGTCAAAAAAAAATATAGAATGAATTTTTTTCGATATATTGTTTAAATCTTTTTTCAATGTTGGATTTCTTCTATGTAAATTTTCTATTAAATAATTACAAAAGTTAATAAAGGAGTATTGAGATGGATTATTAAATCCTTTTTTTCTCATATAACTAGTATGAGTGTCTTCAACGATTATCATGCCATTATCTTTGATATAATTTATTGATTCCATAACACTTGCAATCTGTTGAATGTTTCTATGACCTCCGTCATCTAACAAAATATCAATTTTTCCAATTTTTTTATAAAATTTTTCCCAAAATTTTGAATCAGATTGATCACCTGTAAATATTTTGAACCCATATTTTTCCAATTTTTTTGCTTCGGGATTTAATTCTATTCCAATAATTTTAGCTTTTTTTCCAAAGAAAGATCTCCACATAAACAGTGAGCCACCATTTCCAACACCAACTTCAACGAATGTTATTTTTTTATTAATAAATTTCTGAAATAATTGTTGATAAATATCAAAATAATTATCCCATTTTATTGTGTATCTTGGGGATGATTTAAAATTTTTTATTATTTTTTTCATTAAGTTTTTAAGTCATGTGCAAAACTTTTTTAAATATTTTATAGCACATAAACTGATGAAAAAAATTAAATATTAGCTGATTTTTTTATTCTCCATCTAGAGCCTTCTCTAACTATATAGCCAACACAATTCTTTGATCTACATTTGCAAATATAATCCTTGTAGTTGCAATCATAGCTAAATCCATAATCATAAGTTAATTCTTCATTTTTTTTTATGTTTTTTTTTGAAGTAATCCAGATTTCAGATTTTTCTCCCTCTATAGCTTCACAATTAGGATTGCAAGAATGATTTATAAGTCTAGCAGTATTAAATTTAAAATCTCCGTCTAAAACATATTTTTTATTAAGTGTGAACAAATACGTAATCTTATAACCATATTTAGTATCTTCATCTGCTTTTTTATGAGTAATTTTTTTTCCCACATATTCTATTATTCTTTCATCTTTTTTTATATCGCGTGATGCACAAAGACCTTTTCTATGAATATTTGATTTTATAATCTTGTAAGCTTTCATTTATATTGTTATTAATTTTAAGATTTAAAAATTCCATGCGACATATAAGTTATTATAATTTTAAAAAAGCTTATTTATGGTAGCCGGAAGTGGGATCGAACCACTGACCTCGGGCTTATGAGTCCCGCGCCTTCACCTTTCTCTACGTTTTTATACCATAAAACGTTAAGAAAATAATAAAAATCCTAACGCAATGAGTCATATGTGTGTCAGGGATTTTTCAATTTTAGTGTGTCAAAATCTTTGTTAAAATAAATATATGGCATTAGCTATTGAACAAAAAATACTAGGCAAGCATCTTGAAGAGAGTCAAAGAAAAGCTATTTTAGAACCTGGAAAAAATATTCTAGTTAATGCAGGAGCAGGTTCAGGTAAAACATTTACTATTCTTGCAAAAATTCTTCATATTCTAGATCAAAATTTAGCTAAACCTGAGGAAATAATAGTTGTCGCATATAATACAGATGTTGCGGATGATTTAAGAAGTAGACTTGAAGATCTTGCCAAAACATTCCCAAACTTAGAAAGTAAAATAAAAAAAATATCAGTAGCATATGGAAAAAAATGTCCAGAATGTAATGAAAAAATTGATCAAGCTTTACATTTTTGTGAAAAGAAAAATAAATATGTTCCAAGACAAGTCCATACTTTTCATAGTTATTGCTATGATCTACTCAAGAAAAATGAAAAACCACAAATTGCTAAGCATCTAGAAGAAAGTGAGAAAAAACTTCAAGAATTAAGAAAAGCAAAATTTTTATATAAAATAGTTGAAGAGATAGGCTCTAAAGACAAATCATTTTTCAAAAAAATTAATAAGTTTTTTCTTAATTATATTCAGCATTACAAAAATATTTTTAAAGATATTAATAGTATGGCAGATTACAATAGAGTCATTAAACCTCGTCATGTTGCATTAAAAATAGTTGATAAAGATGACGAGCAAATTCCACTTTCAGTTAATAGTGTTGAGGAGCTAGAAATAGCCAATTTTCTTTATCTAAAAGGAATAGAATTTATTTATGAAGATATTTATCAAGGTAAGTTACCACCTGAATGGGAACGTTGGGATAAAAATAATTTAAAAGAATACAGACCTGACTTTCATATAATCAAGAAAGATAAAGAAGGAAATATTGTTTATGATGAATATTATGAGCACTTTGCTTTGGATAAAAATCTTAATCCACCAAGTTATTTTAGAGATATAGAGAAATACGTTAATGATTATAAAATTAAGAAATCAATATTTAAAGGAAAATTAATTGAAACGTATAGTTATCAAAAAATAGAAGGAACACTATTTGAGGAATTAACCAAACAGTTAATATCAAGAGGTATTAATGTACCAGAAGATAATGTCATTTCTGACAAGGATGCCTTAGAACAATTTAAAGAAGCTGGTTATTTTGATTCATTTGCTTATCTTGTAGGTAATTTTTTAACAAATTTTAAATTAAGAGGAGCAGATTTAAAAAAATTAAAGTCTCAATTTGCGTCTAACTGGTTTAAGAAATTATTTGAAAACGAAGCAGACAAAAGAGCGAGAGCATTTATTGAAATATTTGAAACTATATTTGTTCATTATCAACAAAAATTAAAATCAGAAAATAGAGTTGATTTTGAAGATATGCTTTTAAAAGGAAAAAAGTTTATTAACAATCAAAATATAAAATTTTTAATTGTTGATGAATTTCAAGATATTTCACCTTTGAGAGCTGAGGTTCTTAAACAAATTCAAAGTCACAATAAAAATGCTCAGTTATTTGTTGTGGGTGATGATTGGCAAGCTATTTATGGTTTTAGTGGTGGTGATATTAGCATTATAGTTAAAAACTTTGAAAAATATTTCGGCAAAAGAAATAGAAAAGATCTTGCATTAACGTACAGATTTAACCAAAGATTATGTGAACTTACATCATCATTTATTCAACAAAATTCAAATCAATTACCAAAAAAAATTAAAGGAATTAAAGAGTACAACGATGTACCAGTTGAAATTATTAGACAGAAAGATAAATCTAATTTTCAAATTGATTTTTCACTTAAAATAAATCTTCTTAATAATTTAGATAATATTTTTCGTTCAGATCCAAACGTTAAAGATATATTATTTCTCACAAGATATAACGATTATAATTATAAAAATGGATACGAGGACCTAGAGAGATATTTGTTCAGTATATTTAAATCAAAGAAAAAAAATATAAAGTTTTCAACTATACATACAGCCAAAGGTACCGAGGCTGATTATGTCTTTTTACTTAACGTAAGTGATGGTTTTTTAGGTTTTCCTAGCACGATAGAAGATGATCCATTATTAAAACTAGCAAAATATGACTCTAACAATAGTGCTGATGATGACAAAAAAGAAAAAAATGAAGAAGAAAGACGTTTATTTTATGTTGCCTTGACTCGAACTAAAAAGAAAGTTTTCATTTACGGTTCTGACAATGCGTATTTTATTAATGAAATACTAAATGATAAAAATATTAAAAAAAATCATCATTACAATGTCAGCAATATAAAAGAAATTAGCAATCCAGATAAAATTGTAGTTATTAATCACGTTAAAGGTAAAAAAAATGAAAATAACCCGAAAACACCAGCAAAAAATTTAGGAATTGAAGCGGGTGATCTCATTATAAAAGTAGAAAACAAAAAAAATCCATCAAAAAAAGAATTTGATATTGAATTAAAAAACTCAAAAGGAAAAGAAATTAGAATTCAAATTAAAAATCAAAATAATAATATTGTTAATAAAAAAATTAAACCTTTTAACAAAAATGAAGGAACAAAAAGTAAAAAAAGATGGGATATTGGAGCTACCTATTTTGAAAGAGAAATTGATCCATTTATACAGTCTTTAATCAAAGGCTATAATATAGATTTAAATGTCAAAGACAAAAAAAAGACTAATTTAGTTAATAAAATTAAATTTTAGATGTTTGATAAAATTAAAGATACAGCAAATACAACAATAGAAAAATCAAAAGAGGCAACGGAAGCATCCATCAAGTATGGCAAGAAGCTTATACGTAAAAAAGCAATAGAAAGTATCAGAGAAAAATTAGAATTTGCTCAAAAAAAAGAAAGTGATTTCACCAAAGAACAAATGAGAAAAATGATTGCTAAAGAAGAAAATAAAATTATTAAAGGTCTTGGTTTAAAAGGTGGACTGACCACGATTTTAGCAATGTTTGGAATAGCGAATTTTTAAATGTTTAAATTTTTAACTAAACAGTTTTTATACGGACGTTTGTATCTTTGGTTAAAAGAGAGAATTGGTGGAATATTACTATTATCGATAGCCATATTTTTAATTTTTTACTTTCATAACGAGTATTTAAATTACGTTGAGTACAAAACTAAATTTGAAGAAAGTTATATCGGATTATCATTTATAATTAAAAATATCTTAATTCTCATTATTGCGGGGGGTTATTTTTATTTTTATTTCTTTTTAAACAAAGCAAACAAATCAATTAAAGAGGAAAGAGAAGTGCCAAAACAAGCAACTACTGAAAATAATGAAGAGATGGTAAATTCCTTAGATGAGTTTCTTGAAGATGATGAATTGAAATGATTGAAGCATTAATTATAATCGAAGTAGCAGCTCTAATATGGTATCTTTCAAATAAATGAATACAGCATTAACTATTATTGGTCTTGCAATGTTTATTTTTATCATCGTTTTTAGTTTAAAGCGTGTGAAAGAAAAAAAGAAAGCTCAACAAGAAGAACATCAAAAAATCAAAGAGTATGGCGAAAGCATAAACGAAGAAACGAGAAACAAGAACAAATGAAAAAACTTTTAGGGATCTTGCTTATTGGTTTGTTGTGGTGTTCAAATTCATTTGCTGATGTTGAAAACTGGGAAATAGAAAAAATATTAGATAATAAATTCATTTCAGTTTCTACGCATGGAACTGTTGCCCACGGAGATAAATATCGTTTATTAATCAGTACACAAGGAAAATGCGATGTTGTTGAGGATACATTCACATTTTATACTATGGCCAACCATCCAGAAATTTTAAATATCGTTAATAAAAAAATTGGACTTGAAGCCTTTGGAAATAAAATGCTAGCTGATATAAAAAGTTCAAGTAAATTTCTAGGTGGCCATATGGTTTGGATAACAAATGGCCTATACAAAATTGATGATCATATAAAGTTTTTGCAAGATAAAGATGAGTTAAATGTTAAATTAATGATAGTTTTTAAAAATTTCGAAAAGAAAACTTTTTGGAAGGCTGAAGATATGTTTGATATTGATTTTAATAATTGGAAATTAAAAAATGTATCAGAGGCTCTCAAAGAAGGTCAAAAACTGTGTTTAGATAAATAAGAATAAATGAAAAAACTTTTAGGAATCGTGGTTCTTAGTTTGTTGTGGTGTTCAAATTCATTTTCTCAAAATTGTGATCCAAATCATTATAACGATGGAATGATGGTTAAGGAATATGAAGCTGAATGGAATTATAAGGCAGAAGAAGCTTATAGTTTTGGAAAAAAAATACAGAATATATTATTAAAAAAAGATTTAAGAGGATTTATTGATCTAACAACAGGTGACTTAAGAACATCGCTTGAGCAAAAATATAAAGAAAATAAGTCATTTGAAAATTTTTTTGATAACGAGCAATATAAAAAAATTGTTGGAGGAGAAGTCTATTGTTTTCCCTTAGGTTCTATAGACACATTGCAATTTTGGATAGGTCTTGCGGAGTTAACTTATACACAAGAAAAAAATGGGAATTGGGTTGTATTAAAATATTAATTCATAATTTTGACAATATTACTTAGTATTTATCCTTTGCTATTTCATGCAAAAAAATAATCAGATAGATAGAACAGATCTAATTGTAGTAAATGCCCAAAGCAAGGCAGCTGAACAAATCGAAAAAGAAAGAAAGAAAAGAAAGAAAGATTATATAGCCGACTGGTTCAGGTTTGTGGAATTAACCAACAAGTATTTAAAACAAAAACTAAACTAATAAAAGTTTCCCGAGTTCTCAAAATTTCATTTCTGAGTGTGTCATATGTGAGTCAAGAATTGACTAAACGTTCTAGAATGGTAGCGGGAAGTGGGATCGAACCACTGACCTCGGGCTTATGAGTCCCGCGCTCTAACCAACTGAGCTACCCCGCCATTTACTTAGTGTTATATAATAGATTTTTTAATAAGTTCAATCAATACTGGTGTTTATTAATACAAAATTTAATTTGAAAAATAAAATAAGGTCTGTATATCTTCAGCTTTGTGAGAATAGAAGAAGATCTAAAACTAGATTACTCTGATGTTTTATTCCGACCAAAAAGAAGTACTCTTTCTAGTCGGAAAGATGTAAATCTTAAAAGAACTTATAAATTTAAATATTCTAATAATGAATGGTCAGGTATACCAATTATGGCCGCAAACATGGACGGTGTTGGTGAATTAGGTATTGCTGAAAAATTATCTGAACATGGAATGATTACATGTTTAACAAAACAACACGATATTAACAAAATTAAAAAGTATAAAAAAATTAAATCTATTTATCAAAATATTGCCTTAAGTATCGGTACTAAAAAAGGTGATTTTGAAAGATTAGATCAAGTATTAAAAGAATATAGTTTTTTTAAATTTATATGTATTGATGTTGCAAACGGATATTCTGAACATTTTAGCGGTTTTTTAAAATCAATTAGGGATAAGTACCCAACAAAAACTATTATAGCAGGAAATGTTGTTACGGCTGATATGACACAAGAATTAATATTAAGTGGTGCTGATATTGTAAAAGTAGGTATTGGTCCTGGCAGTGTATGTACTACAAGAATTCAAACAGGTGTTGGTTATCCTCAGCTAAGTGCTGTTATTGAATGTGCTGACGCAGCTCATGGTCTAGGCGCTCATATGATTGCAGATGGAGGATGTACTTGTCCTGGTGATGTTGCTAAAGGTTTTGGCGCTGGTGCAGATTTTGTAATGCTAGGAGGAATGTTTGCTGGGCATGATGAAGGTAGTGGTAAAATTGTAAAATCTAATGGAAGTAAATATATAGAATTTTATGGTTCTAGCTCAGACACTGCAAATAAAAAACATTATGGCGGTTTATCAGATTACAGAAGTAGCGAGGGAAGAACTGTGAGAGTTAAATATAGAGGTAGTATAAAAGATACTATTCAAAATATACTAGGTGGATTAAGAAGTAGCTGCACATATGTAGGAGCACCTTCTCTAAAACAATTAAGCAAATGTACTACTTTTGTAAGAGTTGCAAGACAGTTTAACGATACATTCGCTAAATAACTTTTAAATAACAAATAAATAATCTTTTTTTATAATATATCCCTAGAAACATGTAGTTTTTTGATAGATTTTATCTTGAAAAAATTTGAAAATATTATTTAGTTATATAAATGCAAATTAACCAAGTTAAATTTTCAAAACTCTTAACTGAAGAAAAAGTATTCAACGTATTTGCAGAAAACTATACACAATCAATAATACTTTGGTATGAATTTCAAAGAGTTTGGTATCATAGAGCTATAACAACTTTTAATGATGTAAACAAATTTTTTATTTTAGAATATTTTTTCAAAAAAACATTTAGTTCTTATAGTGAACATTTTATCAATAAAAGTTTTGAAGAATTTTACAGTCAAGAAAGTTTAGAAATAGAAAAATTTAACATTATAGATCTTGCTAAAGAATTAAATTTTTCAAAAGAGACGGTCAGACGTAAACTTATGGAACTTGAAAAAGCACAAATTATTATTAAAGATAAAAAAAATATTAAAATTAATTTTGGAAGTTTTTTAACAAAAACAGAAGCAGAGGTTAAAGGTTTTGCGAGATTAGTTTCATTGTTTACTAAAATTCTTTATGAAAAAAAATATTTACACAAAATATTTTCTGAAAAAGAAATTGAACTTGTAATAAAAGAAAACTTTACTCGATATTGTTTACCTTTCTTGGAGTTTCAAATTGCTTATTCATTAAGAGTACGTTCGGTTTTTAAAGATGCTGAAACATGGTTTATTTGGAATTTATTAGTATATAATCAAACACTAAACCTTTTTAAAAAATACAAAAATGGTGAAAATGTAGATTTCCATAATTTTATGAAAATGTTACCAAATGAACATCCAGGATTAAATGCAATGAGTATTTCTGATTTAAGTGGTATTCCAAGACCAACAGTGCTTAGAAAATTAAATCTTTTAATAAAAGATAAGGCTGTAGTAAAATCTCAAAAAGCTCTTTATACATTAAATGAAGGCAAGATATTAAAAAAAGTTGAACCTTTAAGATTGGCTAATAACAAAGATTTATGTTCTTTGATAACTAAAATATTGAATTTTATTATCTAAATTTTAAAGAGAGACTATTATTCCTGTAACAACAATAACTGAAGCAACCAAGCAAACAAAAATTATATTTTCGAATTTTTCTTTTTTCTTCTCGGTCCTAACTTTGTTTAAAAGAACATTTATATCAACTTTTTTTGATATAAAGTTTTCGTTACTAGAACTCTCTTGATTTTCTGTATTTACTAGACGTTCCCCACTCATATAATTTAGTATTTAACCATACAATCCTTAAGAGAGCTAATTAAATATTGTTCAATTTGAGTTTATATATTTTTAATGTTCTTTATATTAAGGGGTTTGTGAATTATTGAGGCTTGGTATTTGACTTTTTCTACTTCTATATAAATTTTTTTTTCTCCAATCTGCTCAAATTGGTCCAAAGAAACATACCCGTAGGTTAAATTTTTGTTAAAACAAAAAGAAAAATTACCCGAAGTCGTTCTTCCTACAATTTTATTATCAAAATAAATTGGTTCATCGTGTAACAACAAAGGTTCTCCAGGTTTACTATCGTCTAAAGTTAACATTATTAATTTTTTTTTTGGTTTTTTTTGCTTCAATATTGAAAGAGAGTCTTTCCCAATAAAATCTGTATTTTTTTTGAAACTTATTGCAAATCCTAACCCTGCTTCATATTGGTTTTCTTCTGGAGAAATATCATGACCCCAATGTAAATATCCAGTTTCCATTCTCATCGTGTCCATGGCAAGCATTCCACAATGCGATAGATTGAATTCTTTTCCTTTATCAACAATTAAACTATAAATTTCTTTTGAGTCTTCTATCTTAATATAAAGTTCCCAGCCTAATTCTCCTACATAAGATAATCTCTGGGCCCATACTTCTTTATCATTTATTATAATTTTTTTACCTGTACCAAACTTAAAATTTTCATTTGATAAGTCATCATTTGATATTTTTGAAATCAATTCTCTACTTTTTGGCCCAAATACTCCTAGACAAGCTATTTCATCTGTAACATCTTTAAATTCTATATCTTTAGATAAATATTTTAATATGTGAAATTTATCATGTTCCTTATTAGCTGCAGAAGTAATTATTCTAAAATATCCTCTATCTAAACAAACTACTGTTAAATCTGCTTCTATTCCTCCGTCTTTATTTAACATTTGGGTATAAGTAGTTTTTCCAATTTGATCTTTTACGTTTGAAGTACAGATTTTCTGTAATTCGCTGTGTGTATTTTTTCCTTTTAAGTCATATTTTGAAAATGCTGTAAGATCAAATAAACCAACATTTTCCCTTGTATTTTTAGTTTCATATTCTACTGATGGATACCAATTTTGATAATTATAACTATATTTAAATTCAGGCTTTTCACCGTTTCTAGCAAACCACATTGGCCTTTCATAACCTGATGAAACCCCAAAACAAGCACCAGCTTTTTTTAAGTCTTCATGGTATGGAAATAATTTCTGATTCCTTGAAGTTTTATGTTGTTTATATGGCCAATGCATACCATATAAATCTCCTAAAGTTTCTGTAATTCTTTCCTTAATAAATTTAATATCGGAATGAAATTTCTGAAATCTTTTTATATCATAGATAAATAAATCTTCGTTTATATGACCATTCATCATCCATTCAGCTGTAACCTTTCCTACTCCACCACCGCTCCCAATACCAATACTGTTTAAACCACAACAGACAAATAAATTTTTTAATCCTGGAACTTCACCTAAAAGAGTATTTGTATCTGGTGTAAAAGATTCAGGCCCTGCAAAAAATTTTCTTATTCCTGCTTTTTCCAAAATAGGAACTCTTTTTAAAGCTGCTTCTAGATAGGGTTCAAAATGCTCAAAATTTTCTGGAAATTCACCGTATGAAAAATTTTCAGGTACTCTATTTGTTTTATTAAATGCTGGAATTGATTTTCCTTCAAATATTCCAATTAACATTTTTCCTGCATCTTCTTTAAGATACAAACTGTCGTCAAAATCTCTTAGAACAGGAATTTTTTTCGGTAGTTCATCTATTCCTTCTGTGATTACATAAAAATGTTCAGCTGGATATAATGGAATACTTACACCAGCATCCTCACCAATTTGCCTTGACCACATACCAGTAGCTAATACAATATATTCACACTCTATACTTTGGCCATTAACTTTTACACCTGCAACTTTACCATTTTTCTTTAATATCTTTTCTACAGGTGATTTTTCGAATATTTCAACTCCTTCTTTTCTTGCAGCTTTAGCTAATAAATTTGTTACACCTATTGGATCCGCTTGGCCATCTCCTGGCATAAAAATGCCACCTAAAATATTATTCTCATTAATAATTGGATAAATTTTTTTTATTTGTTCGATATCTAATACTTCAACATTAACATCAAATAACTGAGCTGTGGTTGCTTGCCTTTTTAACTCCTGCCACCTTCCTTTTGTGGTTGCAACTGATAATGCTCCATTTAATTTTAATCCACTTGAAAAGTCTATTTCTTTTTCTAATTGTTTATAAAGTTCTAATGAATATTTTCTAATTTTTGTAATACCTGCTGAGGGACCAAGTTGACTAACTAACCCAGCAGCATGCCAAGTTGTACCGGATGTTAATTGATCTCTTTCAAGTAAAATGACATCTTTCCATCCAAATTTTGCTAAATGATATGCACAAGAAGTGCCTGCAACTCCTCCTCCAATTACAACAACTTTTGTTGCGCCTGGTAATTTTTTCATTTATATCATTTGCAAACCTACGCCTGTTTTAGGGTAGGTATATAGATTATAATTTGCTGTAAGTTCCTCGCCTGGCTTAATATCTTTTATTGAAACCATAAACATGTATTGTGCATCAATCTTATCTTGTAAGTTATAATACATATTTTCTCTATCAGTTTTTCCATCTTTTATCTGTTTGCCAGCCATTTTTGGATCTACTATATCCCCAAACTTTAATTTTGGTAGAAAATCTGAAACCATTCTCATTACGGTTGGATTATTTGAATGATTATAAAAACCACCTAGCGGTGTTCTAATATACTTATTATCAAATTGTTCATCTCTAATATGAGTTATCCCAATAAATGTATTTTTTTTAATTTCTATATTTGTAAATAATCCTAGACCTTCAATAGGTGAATTTTTTATAGTTAATCCGTCTGGTAATGGTCTATACATTATCTTACCACATCATTAGGTGAAACAAATTTGTGTCCAAATGTATCGGCAACTGCTTTGTAGGTTACATTACCTTTATGTACATTTAATCCTGCTAAAAAATTTTGATCATTTTTAAGGGCTTTTTTATAACCATCTTTGGCAAGTTTAGATAAAAAAGGTAGGGTTGCTTTATTTAGTGCTAAAGTAGATGTTCTAGGAACTCCACCTGGCATATTTGCTACACAATAATGTACAATATCATCTACAATATAAGTTGGTTCTGCATGTGTTGTTGGTTTGCTAGTTTCAACACAACCACCTTGGTCTATTGCTACATCTACTATAACTGAACCTCTTTTCATTTTTTTTAACATTAACTTAGTAATTATTTTTGGTGCTTCAGCTCCTGGAATTAAAACTCCTCCAACTAATAAATCACATTCTGAAATTAATTTTTCTAAGTCGGTACTATCACTATGTTGAGGAATTATTTTATCGCCAAACATTTTAGTTAGTTGTTCTAATCTTTCTTTAGATTTGTCTACTATATGCACTTTAGCTTTCATGCCAGTAGCTATAATTGCCGCATTTTCTCCAACAACTCCTCCTCCTAAAATCACTACACTTCCAGGTTCAACTCCAGGAGCTCCACCTAAAAGTAGTCCTCTACCCTTTTGGTTTTTTTCTAGACAATGTGCTCCCGCTTGAACAGACATTCTCCCAGCAACAGCACTCATTGGTGCTAATAAAGGAAGTCTTCCATTATTGTCTGTGACTGTTTCATAAGCAATACAAACTGATTTTGAATTAATTAATCCTTGGGTTAATTCTTTTGCAGCAGCTAAGTGCAAATAAGTAAAAACAATTTGATTTTCTTTAATCATTTTTACCTCATTTGATAATGGTTCTTTGACTTTAACAATTATTTCTGAGTCATTGAAAATATCTTCTGCTTTATCGACTATTTTTGCACCAGATGACTTATATTGATCATCATAGAAACCTGCTTCAAATCCACCATTTTTCTCAACTAATACTTCATTACCATTTGAAACTAAAACTTTTACACTTTCAGGGGTTAGACCAATTCTATTCTCTTGAGGTTTTATTTCTTTTGGAACACCAATTTTCATAAATGAAAATCAATTTTTTTTACTTTTGGAGTAATTTGTTATTCCTGTTCTAAGTTTATCGACTATTTCATCAATATGTTTTTTTTCAGAAATAAACATTGGAGCAATTATTAAACAATCTCCTGTTGCTTTAAAATTTATTCCAACTTCATAACAATGCTTAAAGCAGGTAAAACCAGCTACTCCTGGTTTTTTATCCATCTTAATATCGATTCCCCCCATCATTCCATATCCACGTATGTTATCCACTACATCTAAATCTTTTAACGAAAATAAAGCTTTTTGAAAATATGGAGCCATCTCTTTTGATCTTTTGAAAATATCCTCTTTGTCAAAAATATCTTGAACTGCTAGTGCAGCTGCAACTGAAATAGGTATTCCTGAGTAAGTGTAACCATGAAATAATTCGATTGTTCCTTTCGGAGAACCATCCATAATTGCATCATAAATTTCTTCTTTGCATGCAACGACTCCCATTGGAACGATACCATTAGTAGTTGCTTTAGCCA
>CACDDC010000013.1 GCA_902551455.1 uncultured Pelagibacteraceae bacterium
AGCTCTAATTTATGATAGCCCAATCACTGGAAATAAATCAAAGTTTTCCTACAAAGAATTAAAAGATAAAGTTTCTAAATTTGCCGGTTCTCTAGTTAATCAAGGAATTACAAAAGGAGATAGAGTAATAATCTATATGCCCATGATACCAGAAGCAGTTATTGCTATGCTAGCATGTGGAAGAATTGGCGCAATACACTCGGTCGTTTTTGGTGGTTTTGCTTCAAATGAATTGGCAAGTAGAATAGATGATAGTAAAGCAAAAATTTTAATTACAGCTTCTTGTGGCTTTGAACCTGGTAGAACAGTTGAATATCGTCCATTGATTGATGGAGCTTTAAAATTAGCAAAACATAGTGTTGAAAAAGTAATTTTTTTTCAAAGGAAAGACTATGAAGTAAAATTAAACTCTCCATTAGAAATTAGTTGGGATGAAGCATTGAATGGTTCAAAGAATGTGGATTGTGTTGAAATGGGAGCAAATGAATATGCGTATATACTTTATACTTCTGGTACAACTGGAGTACCTAAGGGGATCGTAAGGGACATTGGTGGGCATATAGTTGCTTTAAAGTGGACTATGAAAAATATATATAACATTGATACAGATGATGTTTGGTGGTCAGCAAGCGATATAGGATGGATAGTTGGTCATTCTTATATAGTTTATGCTCCATTATTCAAAGGATGCACTACAGTATTGTTTGAAGGAAAACCTGTAGGGACTCCAGATGCTGGTGCATTTTGGAAAATAATTTCTGATTATAATGTTAAATCCTTATTCACTGCACCAACTGCATTTAGAGCTATAAAAAAAGAAGACCCAGAAGGTAAGTTCTTTTCAAAGTATGATTTAAGTTCATTTGAATCTTTGTTTTTAGCTGGAGAAAGAGCTGATCCCGATACAATAAAATGGGCTGAAAATTTATTAAATGTTCCTGTTATTGATCACTGGTGGCAGACTGAAACTAGCTGGGCAATTAGCTCAAACTGCACAGGAATTAAAATGATGCAAACAAAATATGGGTCAGCCTGCAAAGCTGTACCTGGTTATGATGTAAAAATTATAAAACCTGATCAATCATTGGCAAAACCAAATGAAATGGGTGACATTGTTGTAAAACTTCCCTTGCCTCCAGGAACTTTTCCAACATTATGGAATGCTGATAAAAGATATGAAGAAAACTATATGACAAACTACAAAGGTTATTATCAAACTTATGATGCTGGTCATATTGATGATGATGGATATATTTGGATTATGTCTAGGACAGATGACATAATAAATGTTGCAGGACATAGATTGTCGACTGGCGCTATCGAAGAAGTGCTGTCTGAACATCAATCTGTTGCCGAATGTGCGGTATTAGGAATTGCAGATAAGTTAAAAGGACAATTACCAATAGGTTTTGTAGTACTTAAAGCAGGAGTTAAAAAAGATAATGAGACTATTTCAAAAGAATGTATTCAAATGGTTAGAGATAAAATTGGCCCTGTAGCTGCATTTAAAGTTGTAATTGTAATAAAAAGGCTGCCAAAAACTAGATCTGGAAAAATATTAAGAGGCACAATTAGGAAGATTGCAGATAAAGAAGAATATAAAATGCCACCAACAATTGATGATCCAGCAATTTTATCTGAAATAAAAGAAGATTTAATTAAAAATAATATTCTTAAATAATGCTTAAAACCTACTTATTCCTTGTTGGCGCAATATTTTGTGAAGTTGCGGGAACAATGTTATTGCCTATTTCTCAAAATTTTACAAAACCTATTCCAACTGTTTCACTTGCTATTTTATACTTATGTGCATTTTATCTTTTAACATTTGTTGTAAATAAACTACCTATAGCAATAGTTTATGCAACTTGGAGTGGACTTGGAATTTTTACAATTGCAATATTGGGTTATATATTTTTTAAACAAACTTTGGCTTGGCAGGCTATAGTGGGATTATTTTTGATTGTAATTGGGGTTATTCTTGTAAATAGTTTTGCTACAAAGCTTAGTTGAATTCCAATGGAGTTCCTGATGGATCTCCTAAGATTTTACCATCTTGCATTTTAATTTTTCCAGCAATAATAGTGGAAGTTGGTGTGCCTTTAAATTTTAATCCATTAAATGGTGACCAACCACATTTACTTTCAATATTTTCATTTTTAATTTCAATTGTTTTATTCATATCTACAATTGTAAAATCAGCATCAAAATCTTTTTTAATATATCCTTTATTTTTAATTCCAAAAATTTTAGCTGGATTTTCGCATAAAAATTTTACTAATTGTTCCAATTTTAGTTTTCCATCATTAATATGGTTTAGCATAACTGGGAGTATTGTTTGAACACCTGGCATACCTGATGGAGAATTAGGGTATTCTTTATCTTTATTTATTTTTAAGTGAGGAGCATGATCTGAACCGATAGTATCATTATAATTATTTTTCACAGCATACCATAATCGATCGTAATGAGATTTGTCTCTAATGGGCGGATTCATTTGTGCATAAGTACCTAGTTTTTGATAACAATCTGGTGAATACAAAGTTAAATGTTGAGGTGTAATTTCAAAAGTAATATTCCCTTTATGCTGAGATAAAAAGTCTACTTCTTCTTTGGTCGTCACATGAAGTATATGTGCTTTTTTATTTAGACGTTTTGCAATTTTAACTATTTTTCTAGTCGAAGATATTGCAGATTCTTCATTTCTCCAAACTGGATGTGATAGAACATTTCCATTTTCTCTTAATTTTTTTCTTTGATTAAGAATATCTTCATCCTCAGAATGTACTGAAACTACTTTGGAAGTATGTTCAAAAACTTTTTCTATATCTTCTTCTTTGTGAACAAGTAAATTGCCAGTTGATGATCCTGCAAATAATTTTACTCCGCAACATCCCTCTAAATTTTTAAGCTTTGATAATTCCGACTGGTTAGAAGGAGTTGCGCCAAAATAGAAGGCATAATTGCAAAACATTCTATTTTTTGCTAAGTTTAGTTTTTTTTGAAACTCCTCTTCATTTGAAGTTGGTGGATTAGTGTTAGGCATTTCAAATACACTTGTTATTCCTCCCACTACCGCAGCTTTACTTCCACTATTTAAATCCTCTGTATCAGTAGATCCGGGTTCTCTAAAATGAACCTGCGTGTCTATACAACCTGGCAAAACTATGAGTTTGTCCGCTTCTAAAAACTCCTTGGATGTTTCCTTAATTAAATCATCTATTACTGATATTTTGCCTTGTATTATGCCAATATCTTTTTTTTGAAGTTTTCCATCAACAAAACATAAGCCATTTTTTATTATGAGGTCTAACATTTACTAGAAAAGTAATTATATTATAAATTAATAACAATCAATTATGAATAATAATAAAGTGTATATTTTGGAAGATCGTGGAATACTTTATGTCAGTGGAAAAGATTCGAATGAATTTCTTCAAAATATAATTACAAATGATATAAATAAAGTAACTGATAGCTTTAGCTGCTTTGCATCCTTATTAACTCCTCAGGGCAAATATCTTTTTGATTTTATAGTTGTAAAACATAAAGATGGCTATTTGATAGACTCTGAAAAAAAAAACATAAATAAACTATTAAAGCAGTTTAATTTGTACAAACTTAGATCTAAAGTAGAAATATTAAATTTAAGTAACGAATTTGTTGTTGCTGCGATTAGTAAAGACAAATTTTTATCATTTGAAAAATCTGAAAATAAAGAAGGTAACACAGTTAAATATAGAGAAGATCCAATTATTTTAGATCCAAGATATAAGGAGCTGGGCGCAAGAATAATTATAAATTTGGAAAAATTATATTTATCTTTAAAAAAATTAGATTTAAAACCTTCAGATGCAAAAGAGTACTACAAGTTAAGTTTTGATCTAGGAATTATTCAAAAAAATACTGATTTCTTACAAAATAAAATTTTTGCGATTGAGTGTAATTTTGAAGAGTTAAATGGAATAGATTTTAAAAAAGGTTGTTATATAGGTCAAGAAAATACAGCGAGAATAAAACTAAAAAATAAACTTTCAAAAAGATTATTTCCAATAGAAATAATTAAAGGTAAACTTAAACACAATGATCCTATTAAATTAAATGATAATGAAATTGGAAAAGTAATTGTTAATTCAGTTTATCCATTTGCTATTATAAAAATTACAGAAAAAAATTTTAATTTTGAAAATAAATTCAAATGTGAAGATGCTACAATCAAAATAAAAAAACCAAATTGGTTACCTAAAATTTAATCATTTTAAAAACTTTGATAAATTTGGTTTAAAATAATTTGGTCCTTTCATAACCTTTCCTAAATCATTATATATTGGTTTACCTGCATCATCTAATTTACTCATATTTGATTGTTGTACTTCATCAAAACACTTGTCTAGATCAATACCAAATGCATGTCCGGCACCATAAGTAACATACAAAATGTCTGTTAAAGCATCTGCAACTTCTATAAGATTATTCTCTTGGATTGCTTTCTTAAACTCTTGGAGCTCTTCCTCAATTAGCTTAATTCTTAATAAATTTATTTTATCAGTGCTTAAGCCAGAATTGCTTTTTACCTCCTGTCCAAAGGTTTTCATAAATTTGCCAACTTTTTCAAAATTTGTCATTTCGCTCCTATTGGTATTTTTGTCATACTATGATTTTTTATTTATTTAATGTATAAGAAATAAAGCATTGTTGTTAATTTTTAAACTATGAAAAAAAGAAAAGAATACGATAGTATAGGTATAATTAATGTACCTGGGGATAAATATTGGGGAGCTTCAACTCAAAGATCTAAAAAATATTTTGATATAGGTGAATTTTTGGTTAGACCAGTTTTAATCAAATCTATTGGTATAATAAAAAAATCAGCGGCTATCGTTCATAAAAATCAAAAACAATTAGAAAAAAAAATTGCAAATGCAATTATAAAAGCATCTAATGAAGTTATTCAAGGAAAGTTGAATGATCATTTTCCTTTAAAAGTTTGGCAAACAGGTTCGGGAACACAAACTAACATGAATGTAAATGAAGTCATTTCAAATAGGGCTATAGAAATACTCGGTGGAAAGAAAGGAACAAAAAAGCCAGTTCATCCTAATGATCATGTTAATAAATCTCAGTCAACTAATGATGTTTTTCCAACAGCAATGCATATATCCATAGCTATTGAAACAAAACAAAAATTGCTGCCTTCACTTAAATTATTAAATTTAGAATTAAAAAAAAAGGTAAACAAATTTAAAAATATTATAAAAGTTGGAAGAACACATTTGCAAGACGCAACTCCAATTTCACTAGGACAAGAATTTTCAGGTTATCAATCTCAGTTAGAAAAATGTATTGAAAGAATAAATTATGCTTTAAATGAAATATATAATTTAGCTCAAGGAGGTACAGCTGTAGGAACTGGTATTAATACAAAAAAAAACTTCGATAAAAAAATTGTTAATCAAATAAAAAAAATAACAAAAATTCCTTTTAAACCTGCAAAAAATAAATTTGCAGCTTTAGCTGCACATGATGCAATAGTTAATTTTTCAGGAACTTTAAATACTACTGCGGTATGTTTAATGAAAATTGCAAATGATATTAGATTTTTGGGTTCTGGGCCTAGAGCGGGCTATGGTGAATTAATATTGCCTTCTAATGAACCTGGATCATCTATCATGCCCGGAAAAGTTAATCCAACTCAATCCGAAGCAGTTACAATGGTATGTGTAAAAGTTATAGGAAATCATAATGGAATTACAATGGCTGGATCTCATGGCCATTTTGAACTTAATGTTTTCAAACCTTTGATTGCACATAATATACTTCAGTCTATCGATCTTCTATCTGATAGTTCAAAAAACTTCGCAACTTTTTGTGTTAGAGGAATTAAACCTGATAAAAAAAAAATAAAACATTATTTAGATAATTCTCTTATGTTGGTCACAGCTTTATCTCCATACATTGGATATGATAACGCTTCAAAAATTGCAAAACTTGCTCTAAAAAATAACACTACACTAAAACATGAAGCAGTAAAATCTGGTTTAATAGATGAAAAGAATTACAATAAAATTGTTAATCCAAAGAATATGATTAAGCCTAATTAATTGCTTCTAAATAATCATTAATTAATTTAGTTAATGTTTGTATATTATTAATTTCATGATCATCAAATAGATTTATTTTTGAAGAATTTAAATCATCATTCATAGAGTTGATTTTAATATTTGATATATAATATTTTTTTTCATCTAAATTTTTTTCTAAATGAAAATCTATTTTTTCAATACTAATTCTATTTTTCTTAGGAATTTGAAATCTATAATAAAATTGTTTTTGGTCGTCTATATTTAATTGCATTTTTGATTTTATATATATTGTTTCATCTTTATTTGTATATTTTAAATCAGAAACAATTAAATTACCTATTTTTTTAATATCAACATTTGACTCATTAACAATTATTTTTTCATTATTAAATGTTAGGTTTGCTGAGATATTTTCAATAAGTTTATTTTTTTCACTAATAAAATTTATTTTAAAATTACCATTTATATTTGGATGAATTGATTCTCGATAAATATACAAATAAGGTAAGATTTTATCAATTAATATTACATAATCTAAGTTAAAGAGATCAGCTTTAGCATTAAAGTAAAATGGGTTTAGATCTATACTTCCATTAAATTTAATTTTATAGTTTGAGTCTAAATTATTATTTTCTGTTATGAAATTTATTTTATCTTTAAAGACCTTATAATTTATATCAATTTTATTATTTAAGAAAATAGTTTTTAATTTACCGTCATTAAAACTATTTTGAAAATTCTTATTTGATATATTTGATAAAGATATATTGGGATTAGCAAATGAAATATGGGATTTAATTTTATTTGGATCATTATAATTTTTTTTCCAATTAAAATTATAATTTACATCAAAAAGTTTACCTTTGATTTTTAAATTTTTTTCTTTCAATTTATAATCAATAAAATAATTTAATTCTTTAATTGGAGAAATGCTGGCTACTTCTTCATTTTTAGCTAGATAAAAGAAATTACTATTACTAACTTTGATTGGTTTAATTATTGCTTTGTTAAGATGTTCTCTGAAGTTGGAAAATGTATTTTTTCCAAAATAAAAATTAGCTTTTGATACACTCAAACTTTTTATACTAATTTCATTTTTTTTATAAAGATCTATTAAAGAAATATATATTTTTATATTTTTAAGATTAGCAAATTCTTTTGAACCAACTTTATCAAAAGACACCGTTGCTTCCCCAATTAAAATATGGGGTTTCGGTACAAATCTATATTTTACATCAACGATATTATCTAATCTTATTTTGAAATCTAAAAGAGCTGCTGTTTCAATCTTTTTCAAATAGTTTTTATAATTGTAAAGTCCTGGGATAGAAAGAAATAGAAAAACTGAAAAAATTACTGTATAAACTACAATTATAGTTTTAAACGATTTTACATTTACAGCTTTGATTTTATCAACAAAAAACTTAAATTTTTCAGCAAAATCATATTTTTTAATATTTTTTAAATAATTTTTCATGAAATTTGATAAAGACTTATACTATAAAAATACAAATGTTGAATTTGGAATATTTAAAAAATTTGAACAATAAACAGCTAGAAGCTGTATCTTATCTAGATGGCCCTTTGCTTATAGTTGCGGGCGCAGGTTCAGGCAAGACTAGAGTGCTAACCTCTAAAATTGCCCATATAATTAAGAAGAAAAAAGCATTTCCAAATCAAGTGCTAGCCGTAACCTTTACAAATAAAGCTGCAAAAGAAATGCTTTTAAGAGTCAATAAAATTTTAAAAAAAGAGGCTATTGGCTTATCCTGGATTGGAACATTTCATTCTATTAGTGCAAAAATTTTAAGGAAACATGCTAAAGCAGTAAATTTAAATTACAATTTTACAATTGTAGATCAAGATGACCAAATAAGATTAATTAAAAATATTTGTAAAGACGAAAACATAGATATTAAGAAATTTTCTCCAAATTTTATTTTATCAATAATAGATAAATGGAAAAATAGAGGATGGTATGCCGAAAATGTTTTATTGAATAAAAATAATCATTTAGAAAAAGGTTTTTTAAATATTTATAAAATTTATCAAGAAAAATTAATCAACTTAAATGCATGCGATTTTGGTGATTTAATTTTACATTGTGTAAAAATATTTGAAAAAAATCCGGAAATAGCTGAATTATACTCAAAAAACTTTAAGTATATTCTTGTTGATGAATACCAAGACACAAATCACATACAAAGCAAATGGTTAAATCATCTTTCTAAATTTCATAGAAATATCTGCTGTGTGGGTGATGATGATCAATCAATATATAGTTGGAGAGGAGCAGAAATTAAAAATTTTTTAGAATTTAATAAAAAATATGAAAATACTAAAGTTATAAGACTTGAGGAAAACTATAGGTCTACTCAAAATATTTTGAGTGTAGCTTCCGGATTAATAAAAAATAATCAAAATAGAGTTGGAAAAAAGTTATTTACTAGTGGTGATGATGGTGAATTGGTTTCTTTAGAATTTTATAGAAGTGGGAAAGATGAGGCTGTAGGAATTGGAGATAAAATAGAAAAATTAAAAAAAAATTATTCTTTAAATGAAATTTCAATTTTAGTAAGAGCAATTTTTCAAACAAGGGAATTTGAAGAACGTTTTTTGAAAATTGGAATTCCTTATAGAATAATTGGTGGAATTAAATTTTATGAAAGAGCAGAAATTAAAGACTGTATAGCTTATCTTAAAATAATTTTTCAAAAAAAAGATGATTTAGCTTTTGAAAGAATTATAAATGTTCCAAAAAGATCAGTTGGGAACACAACTATTAAACAAATAAATGAATTTGCAAAATTAAATTCTATTTCTTTAGAGTCGGCTTCGCGAAAACTAATAGAGTTAAATAAAATCAAACCCAAAACTAAAATTGGACTTAATTCGCTTTTAAATTTAATTGAAAAATGGAGAAATGATTTTATGACTAAAATTAGTCATATAAAACTTCTTCAAATTATTTTGGACGAGTCTGGTTACAGCCAAATGTTAAAAGATAAAAAAGACTTAGAAAATGAAAATAGAATTGAAAATATTAAAGAACTACTTAATGCTATGAAAGAATTTGATAATTTAGAAAGTTTTTTGGAACATGTTGCTCTAGCTACATCTATTGATCAAGATTGGGACGGAAAAAAAGTAAATTTAATGACAATGCATGGATCAAAAGGATTAGAATTTGATGTAGTGTTCTTACCAGGTTGGGAAGAGGGTTTGTTTCCTCACCAAAAATCAATTGAAGAAAAAGGTGAAAGTGGGCTTGAGGAAGAAAGAAGACTCGCTTATGTAGGTATAACAAGAGCAAAAAAATTATTAAATATTTCTTTTTCAATGAATAGATTTTATCAAGGTGACTGGATAGATAGTATTGCGTCAAGATTTATAGATGAGTTACCTGAAATTAATATTAAAAAGAACAATTCTTACGAAGATGAAAAAAATAATGATTTTGATTTTAATCAAGATATTGAATACGAAACAGAAACTAAAAGCCCTGGATGGATAAGATACCAAAAAAGAATCAAATGATTAAAAAATTAAAAAAATTATTTTTAAATTATAATATTGATGGATATTTAATTCCTAAAAATGACGAATTTTTTTCGGAATTTGCTAGTCCTGACAGGCTAAAAACTATTTCTAACTTTTCTGGATCTTATGGTTTGGCTTTAATTTTAAAAAATCAAAACCATTTATTTGTTGATGGAAGATATACTCTACAAGCTAAAAAACAATCAGGAAATAAATTCCAAATTCATCAGATTCCATTTACAGGTCCCCAAAAAATTTTATCTAGAAAAGATAAAATTTTATCTTTGGGATTTGATCCAAAACTATTTACCAATTATAAACTTAATAGATTAGTTGGAAAAAAACATAAATTGATCCCAATACATGAAAATTTAGTAGATAAAATCTCACTTTCTAAAAAAAATAAAAATATAAATTATTTTTATATTTTAAGTCAAAAAATTACTGGAAATACAACAAAAAGAAAAATTGATGAGTTATTAAAAATATTAAAAAAAAGAAAAATCGACAATATATTTATTAGTGCCCCTGAAAATGTTGCTTGGTTATTAAACTTAAGAGGTGGTGATAATCCTAACGCCCCTATACCTAACTGCAAAATTATTATAACAAACAAAAAAGAGATATATTTTTTTTCAGGATTTCATGAAATTGCAAATATTAAGAAAAAAAACTTTTATAATAAATTTAAGTTTTATAGATTAAATAATTTATTTGAGATAATTACAAAACTTGATGGTAAATATTTTTGTGTAGACAACAACACATGCTCAATCTTTAATGAAAATATTATTAAATCAAAATTTATAATTAAAAATGTAAATGATCCGTGCTACTTCTTAAAGTCAATTAAAAATAAGGTTGAAATTAAAAATATGAAACAAGCTCATATATATGATGGGGTTGCATTAACAAAATTTTTATACTGGATTAAAAAAACTAATATAAAAAATCTTGACGAAATTAAAGTAGAAAAAAAATTAGAAAGTTTTAGAAAAAAAAATAAAAAATATTTATATCCTAGTTTTAATACTATAGCGGGCTCTGGTCCTAATGGGGCAATAATTCATTATAGGGCAAACAAATATTCTAATAGATCACTTAAAAAGAATGAACTATTACTTTGTGACTCAGGTGGTCAATATAAATATGGAACAACTGATGTGACGCGAACTATATGTTTCAGCAAACCATCAAAATTAATAAAAAATATTTTTACTAGAGTTTTAAAAGGACATATTTCCGTTGCCACAACAAATCTTAACAAAATAAAAAAAGGTTCTGAAATTGATAAAAGAGCTAGAAAATGGTTAAGAGATATAAACCTAGATTATGCTCATGGTACTGGTCATGGTGTTGGTTTTTTTTTAAATGTCCACGAAGGCCCACAATCTATATCAAAATATAATAATGTAACTTTAAAAAAAGGAATGATATTAAGCAATGAACCAGGATATTACAAAGAGAATAAATTTGGGATTAGAATTGAGAATTTAATTTATGTTTCAGAAGAAAATAATAAACTTAAATTTAAAAATTTAACGATGGCACCAATAGAAAAAGAATTAATTAATTTTTCACTTTTAAATAAAGAAGAAAAGAACTATTTATTTAAATACAATTTAGAAATTTACTCAAATATATCAAAGTATTTAAATAAAAAAGAGAAAATATGGTTACAAAATTTAATTTAACATTTTTTTAAAATCTTCTTGTTTTATAACTTTAATTTTTAGATCTATCGCTTGATTAATTTTTCTTGTAGTTGGTTTATCACCAATAATTAAATAATTTAATTTACTATTTACCGAACTTAGAATTTTTCCTGAGTTTTTTTCAATTAAAGATTTTGCTTCAGCTCTACTTATTCCTTCGAGCTTGCCTGTAAACATAAAAGTTTTATTCTTAAATTTTCCAGATACTGTTTTTTCTGATTTTTTTAAAATCATATATTTTTTAATTCCATTAATTACTATTAAATTTGTTTGATTTGAAAAAAATTTTTTTAACGAATTAATTTGTGTTTCTCCAATACCATCAATATTTAAAAAATTTTCAAAATTAAAACCAGAACTAATTTTTGAGAAATTTTCAAAATTTTTTATATGTTGAGATATAATTTTTGCATTTTCTTGACCAATATGCCTAATTCCTAAAGAAAATATTAATTTTTCAAGAGTGATCTTTCTAGATTTTTCAATTGCATATTTAAGATTTGATACTGATAATTTTCCCCAACCGTCAAGTTTTTCAATTTTATTATAATCAAGTTTAAAAATATCATGTGGTAGTCGAATAAATTTTAAATCCCAAAATTTTTCAACTACTTTTTTTCCTAGACCATCAATATTTAATGCATCTTTTGAAATAAAATGTTTTATTTTTTCTATTGCCATTTTTTCACACTCAAAACCTTCGCTTGTACATCGCTTAACTGCATCATACTTTTTTGTAAGATTATTATATTCTTTAATTACTTTTGATCCACAAGATGGACATTTTTGAGGGAAATAATATTTTTTAGAATTATTTAATCTTTTACTTGTATCTACCGAAATTACATGAGGAATAACATCGCCAGCTCTTTCTATTTTTACTGTATCTCCAACTCTAATATCTTTTCTAGATATTTCATCCTCATTATGTAAAGTTGCATTTGATACAACAACTCCTCCAATATTCACAGGCTTAATCTTTGCTACTGGAGTAAGTGCTCCGGTTCTGCCAACTTGAATATCTATATTTAATATTTTTGAAAATGAACTTACTGATGAAAATTTATGTGCTATTGCCCATCTAGGTGCATTTCCAACTGCTCCTAATCTTTTTTGTATCTCAAAATCATTTATTTTATATACTAAGCCATCTATGTCATATTCTAGATCATGTCTTTGATCTTCAAAATTTTTATGATTGATAACTAAGTTATCTATACCTGAGATAACTTTATTAAATTTGCTTACTTTAAAACCCCAGTTTTTTAAATGTTGTATAAATTCAGATTGTTTTTTTAAACTTAATTTATCAAAATACCCAAATGTATACGCGATAAATCTTAAAGGTATTTTTTTTGTTTCTTTAGGATTTTTTTGTCTTAAAGACCCAGATGCAGCATTTCTTGGATTAGCAAATTTATCTTTCAAATATTCAAAATCTTTGTTTGCTATGAAAACTTCACCTCTTATATCTATATCCTTTGGAAAACTTTTAGAAACAATTGTTTGTGGAATATCTGCAATGGTTTTTAAATTTTCAGTTATCAATTCGCCTTCTTTGCCATCTCCTCTTGAAACTCCTGAGATTAGTTTACCCTCTTTATAAGTTAATGATGCCGATATACCATCTATTTTAGGTTCTACACTATATTCAATATCATTTTTTTTAGTTATATTTAGAAAATTAAATATTTTTTTTTCATAATTTTGTAAATCTTCATAATCAAAAGCATTTGACAATGAAAGCATTGGTACTCTGTGTTTTGATTTTTCAAAATTTTTAGAAGGCTTATATCCAACTGAAATTGTTGGTGACAATCTATCTTTTAAAAAAATATATTTTTTTTCTAAATTTTGAACTTCAATTTTTAAATGATCAAATTTTATATCATCTACTAAGGGATTATTTTTATCATAATAGTGTTTGTTGTATTTATTTAATAATTCAATTTTTTTATTATATTCTTTGATTATTTCTTTTTTTTTTATCATCAAATTATTCAATCAAAGTTTTGAGTTTTTTGAAAATGGATTTCTTACTTTCCTTCTCTATTTTCTCCCTTTCGGCTGCATAATCTTTATTAAATACTCTATAACTTTCTTTGTACCAATCACTTGAAAGGTAATTATATCCTAAAACATTTGCATATTTTTTTGCCTCTAATTCTAATCCAATTAAATAATGAATTTCAACTAATCTATGAAGTGCCTCTTCTACGTAAATTGTTTCGCTATAATCACTTATTACTACTTTAAGTCTATTGATTGCTGGGATCCATTTTTCTTTTTTAATATAATAATTTGCTAAATAAATTTCTTTTGAAGCTAAAATATCTGCAATTAAATCTAATTTAAATTTTGCATCTAATGCAAAGTCAGTATTTGGATAATTGAAAAGTACAAACTGAAATTTATCTTTTGCTTTTAATAGGGGCTTAAGATCTTTTTTTTCATCTTGGATATTTTCATAATATGATAGTGCTATTAAGTAGTGAGCATATATTTGATTTTTGTCTTGTGGATAAGTTTTAAGATATCTTTCTAATTCAAATATAGCATCTCCATAATACGCTTGTGAATAATATGAGTAAGCTGCCATTAAAACTGAACGAGGTGCCCATATGGATTGTGGAAATAATATTTCTGCTTCATTAAATTTTTTTGCAGCAAATATTACATCACCTTTTTCTAGAGCCTGTTTTCCCTCTTTATAGGCCGCAATCATTTGTAAATCTATATCTTCCTCTTCTAAAATATCTTTTTTTACCTCTTTGCCTGCGCAAGAAGTTAAAATAATTAAAAGAATGAATATAAATATTTTAAACAAACTATTCATAAATTCATTTTTATCAGAAGATTTTATAAAATCTAATGTATTAAGCTATAGATTTAAGCTGTGATTTAGCTACTAAAGTGTGAGGTAAATATTTCTCTTTTATTTCAATTACAGAGTAATTTTCTTGATTCTCAAAAACTTTTCTTAAAACTTGATTAGTTAATCTATGTCCACCTTGAGAACAAACGACATTAGCAATCATTTTGTATCCTGATAAATAAATATCTCCTAAACAATCCAAGATTTTATGGTTTACAAATTCTTTGTTATTTCTTAAACCTTGTTCATTAAGAATTTTTGTATCTTTAACAACTATAGCATTTTGTAGAGTTCCTCCTAGTGCTAAATTCATCTTTCTTAATTTTTTGATATCTTCGTATAAACAAAATGTTCTTGAATTAAAAATATCTGTCAAATTATCCTCATAAATTTTTACTTTATTTTTTTGAGTTCCAATTAAAGAATTATTGAATTTAATTTCAAATTCAATATCTAAACTGATTTTACTTGGTTCAATTGTTATTTTTTTTGATCCATCTTCTACTGTAATTTTGTTATTAATCTTAATTATCTTAATAGGTACATTGCTTGTTTTGAGACCTATTGAATTAATTTTTTCTACAAATATTTTTGCTGAGCCATCTAATATTGGAAGTTCTTGGTTATTAATTTCTATTAATAAATTATCAACTCCTAGTCCATATAAGGCAGCCATTAAGTGTTCAATTGTAGAAATCTTTACTCCGTCCTGGTTTGAAATTGTTGTGCAATAATTAGCTTCAGAAACATTATATACACTTGGAATTACTATATTATTAATGTTTTTAACATCAACTCTTTTAAAAATTATTCCAGAATTTGGCACAGAAGGAATTAATCTCATAGAAACTTTTTTTCCCGAATGTAAACCAACACCTTCAATATCTATACTTTTGCTAATTGTTTTTTGATTAAGAATTGACATACTGTTTTTTAAATCTTTTAATTCATTTTTAAAAAACAACTAATGTTACAATAAAATACAGCTATTTAATCAAAAAGATGGAATAATTTTTCAAAAAAGCCTGTTTTTTTAACCTTTTTTGGAATGACGTTAACTTCACTATCATTAATTGAATTTATAAAATTCAACCCACTCTCACATATAAGTTTAGTAGATTCTTCAAAAAAATTTATTTCACTAAAATAATCAAACTCCTGTTTTAAATATATAGAATTTTTATTTAATATTTTAGATCCTTGTCCAGTAAAAATTAATATTGAATTTTTTTTATTACCTATCAAATTAAGAAGATTAATATCTTTAAACAATAAATTTAGTATCTCATCAATTCTAGCATATATAACTTTATTGAGAAGTTCTAAGGATACTTCTTTATCTAAATTTTTTTTATTCAGAATTTCTCCAGAGTTGTCAGAAAAAGTAGAATTAGATTTGTTAAGTTTTTTTTTAATATTTTCAGAATTTTCTTTTTTTATTTTAAAAATTTTTGCTATATCATTAGTAATATGATCTCCACCTACAGGAACATTATTTATAAATTTTAATTTATCTTCATAAAAGACACAGATGGTGCTTTTCTTAAAACCAATATCTAAAAAAACTTTTTTTTTATAATTTTCAAAAAAATTGTTATAATTTAATGATTTTACATAACTCGAACAACAAATCTGATTTATATATATATGATTAAATTTAAAATTCTCAATTAAATTATCATGAATTAAATTATCAAAACAAATAAATTTTATTTCTAATATTAAATTATCTCCTTCAATTTTATCTTCGGGTAAATAATAATAATCAATTTCATCTATGTTATACTTTTGTATAATAATATGTAATATTTTTTTTTTTTTGTAATTTTTTTGAATTAATAATTTAGCTTCTAAAATTGAATGAGAAATATCCTCTGTGTTAATTTTTTTTTTTTCGAATTTTTTTTTAATTGATAAATCTATTGAGAATATATCAGGTGTGTCTACCATTAAATTTATATTGTCTATATGTTTTCCAAATTCTTTTTCAGACTTCTTAATTAAATCGTGAACTATTTCTTTAGATTTAATAATATTAAAATCTTTTATTCTTAAATTTGATATACAATCTTTTTCAGTATAAAAATTTTTATTTAAATTTTTTTTATCAGTTATTCCTAATCTTATTTTTGAGGAACCAAAATCAATAGAAGTATTAAAATTATTTTTCATTTGATAAAATAATTTGATTTTGGATTCTTAAATCAATCATATTGAATTCTTTTAGTTCATTACTTTTAAGAATTAAATTAAATTTATTAATTGCTTGATCAATATTTTTTTTAGGTAATTTTACAATAAGATTATTCTTAGTTTTTATATCCCATCTACCACTGGGCTGAAAAGTTATATCTTGAATATTATCAAATTTGAGCTTGGAATTAATCAATCTTCTTTTTAAATCTAAAACATCGTTGCCTGTAAAATTTCCAAAAACATTAGGTATATTTTCATTAAATTTAATAATTTTATAATTAATAAATTTACCATTTGACCCAATAATATAACTTTGATTATTTTTATAAGTTTTAGCAATAAATATAGTTTGCTCTAAATCTACAATTAATTTTGATGGATAATTTTTAATTACTTTGTAATTTTCAATAAAATTATATTTATCTAATTTATTTTTAATAATTTTGCTATCTAGTTGATAAATATTTTTTTTGACTAGGAAATCTAAATCTTTTTTAATTTTATAATTTAATTTATCACTTAATCCTCTCACCTCTATAATCTCAAGACTACTTATTTTTTCTCTATTATTTGTTAAAGTTATATTGTTTATTGTACTTAAAATAAAAAAAATAATTATATAAAATAATATTTTCTTTTTATTTATTGATTGAAGCATCATTTAAAATCCATTCTATCAACTCTATAAAACTAATTTTATTAAATCTTGCAATTTCAGGCACTAAAGATAGCGATGTCATACCAGGTTGAGTGTTTATTTCTAATAAATAAAATTTATTATTATAAAATTTAAAATCAGATCTTGTAACGCCACTGCATCCAATAATTCTGTGAGCCTTATAAGCAATATCTAGTACTTTTTTCATATATTTTTTTTTCAAATCAACTGGAATGATATGTTCTGTTTTAGCATTAGCATTATATTTTGCTTTATAATCATAAAATTTTCTTTTTGGTTTTAACTCTATTGCTCCTAATTTTCTATTACCCAATATAGCAACCTGTATCTCTCTTCCAGGAATATATTTCTCAATCATAACTTCCTTATAATTTGAAAGTTTAATTAAATTTTTAAAAAAATTAAATTTATTACAAATATAAACTTGAACACTAGATCCTTCATTAAAAGGCTTTATGACTGCAGGAAATCCTATTTTATTTTTTATTTTATTAATTAATTTTTTCTTATTTATATTTTTTTTAAAATTAAATTTAATATATTTTGGTGTTAAAATTTTATTTTTTATGAATATTTTTTTTGAAATTTCTTTATCTATAGCTATTGAAGAAGCCAAAGGACCAGAATGAGTATATTTGATTTTCTCATTCTCCAATAATGATTGAATATATCCATCCTCTCCATACCTGCCATGTAAAGCATTGAAAACTATGCTGGGTTTAAAATTTCTTAAATTTTTAATAAATTTACCATCTGGTTCACAAATTAAAGTTTTATATTTTTTTTTTTTAAGTTCTAAGTTAACTGCCTTAGCAGTTTTTAAACTAATTTCTCTTTCTCTTGAAAAACCTCCAGCAAGTATTAAGATTTTTTTTTTCATTTATTCAACCAAAATAATTTCTAGCTCCAGCTTTAATCCAGTTTTAGACTTTACTTTATCTTTTACGAAATTAATAAGTTTTTTCATATCTTCAAATTTCGCGTTTTTTTTATTTACAAAAAAATTACAATGTTTTTCTGATATCGCAGCATCTCCAAACTTTATATCTAAAGGAACAGATTCTTTAATTATCTCCCAAACTTTCTTGCTTGTTTGATGAATTGGATTTTTAAATGTACTACCTCCAGTTTTTATTTTTGTTGGTTGTGCTAAATTTTTTTTATTTTTTAAATCATTCATTTCATTCTCTATTATAATTTTTTGTTTATTTTTGCCTTTAAATGATGCACTTAAAAAAATTAAGTCTTTAGGCAAACTGCAATCTCTGTATTCAAATTTAATTTGTTTAGATGGTATGGTTAATATGTTGCCATTATAATCTATGGCTTGAACAGAAATTAAAATATCTTTAAATTCTGAATTAAAACAACCTGAATTCATTCTTATTCCTCCTCCAATTGTACCTGGAATACAAGACAAAAATTCAAAACCACTAATACTATTAGTTAACGCAAACTCAGATAACTGCCTATCCATTGCGCCACTTCCCGCAATTAAAGTTTCATTATTTAAGAGGCTAATTTTAGAAAAATTTTTTCCTAATTTTATTATAACCCCTTCAAATAGCTTATCAGTTAATAAAATATTAGAGCCCGCACCTAAGATAAATATTTTAGCTCTATTATTATAAATTTTTAAAAATTCACTTAATTCTTTTAAATTTTCTGCTTTAAAATATAATTTTGTTTTACCTCCAATGTTAAACCAATTATTTTTTTTTAAATCATAATTAAAGTTAATTTTACTTTTTAAATTTTCTGAAAAATTTTCTATATCTTTTGTTTTCATCACAAATGATTTGGTAAATCTCTTATCCAATTTGAAACTGACCCAGCACCCATTCCAATAACAATTTTTTCACCAAAAATATTTTGTTTTGAATATTTGACTAAGTCATTTTTGTCATTAATAATAATTAAATTTACTTTTGAATTTTTTATTATTAATTTTGCAAAATTAGAATAATTAAAACCAAGGTTGATATTTTCTCCTGCCTTATAAATGGGACATAAAACAACAGTATCTGCTTTTTTAAAAGAGTAAGAAAATTCTTTATTCAGGTTTTTAACTCTGCTAACTCTGTGTGGCTGGAATATGCAAATTATTTTTTTATTTTTATAAACTTCTTTTACACTGTTTAAAACTTCAATAATTTCGGTTGGATGGTGTGCATAATCATCAAAAAAAGTAACTCCTCTAAAACAGAATATTTTTGTAAATCTTCTCTGTACACCTTTAAATTCCTCCAACCCGTTTAAAATAATTTTTTTTGATATACCTATTGAAATAGCTACAGCAATAGCTGCAGTTGCATTCCTAATATTGTGTAATCCCATCATAGGAATTTTTATATTTTTTATTAAATTAACTTTTGAACCTGGCAAACTTACTCTTAGGTCAAATTTAGAGAAATCAATATGTTGAGAAATATTTTGTATATGAAAATTAGCATTTTTATTTGTTCCGTATGTATTATAATTTTTTGTTTTTAATTTTTTTATAATTTCCCTATTATTTTTATCATCTAAGCATATAAAAGATTTTCCTAGAGAAGGTGTTTTTTCAATAAAATCTATAAAATTATTTTTCAAATTATTTATTGATTTATAAAAATCTAAATGCTCTTTATCAATATTTGTAACAATCGAATATGTAGAAGGAACTTTTATAAAACTACCATCTGACTCATCCGACTCTAATACACACCAATTGCTTTTTCCAAGTTTAGCTGAGCTGCCAAAAGAATTTAAAATCCCTCCATTTATAATCGTAGGATCAATTTTAGCTTTAGAAAAAATATTTGAGACCAAGGATGTAGTTGTAGTTTTGCCGTGAGACCCTGCCACAACAATATTTTTCATTAACGAAACTATATTTGCAAGTACATCACCTCTTTTATAAATAGGAAGTTTTTTTCTTTTTGCCTCAAGTATTTCAGTATTATTTTTTTTTATAGCAGAAGAAGCAACTAAAATAGTTGAATTTGAAATATTTTGTTTTTTATGACCTATAACAATTTTAATATTATTTGTTTTTAATCTTTCTATATTCTTATTGTACGCGATGTCACTTCCTTGAATTTTAAATCCTAGTTGTTTCATTATAAGCGCCAGTCCACTCATGCCTATACCGCCTATACCAACAAAATGAATTAATTCTGATTTTGCTAATTTAATTTTCATTGATTAAATCTATTAACTTTTCATTTACATTATTCCATGTGTTTTGATAGGAAAATTTTTTCATATTCTCTTTAATTTTAAAAACCTCATTTTTATTTATTATTAAATTATCTATTAAACTTATTATTTTTTTATTCTCAAAATCTTCTTGCCTAACTAAATAGCATAGTCCTTTTTCATAAAAATAATTTGCATTAATATATTGATGGTCATCCTTTGCATATGGAAATGGTATTGCTAAAAAAGGTATATTTAAATAAGCTAATTCAGCAACTGTAGAGGCACCTGATCTAGTAATAGCAAAGTCAATATTATCAAATTTTTTATATATTTCATCGTCATATGTAAACAAATTATGACTTACTTTAATTTTTTTATATTCATTTGAAATTTCGTTTATTTTTTTTTTATCAAAAATTTGCTGTAATAAGTTGATCTTACCTTTTCCAAATAAATCAAAAAACAACTTTTTAATTTCTTTATCAAAAAAATTTGCACCCTGGCTACCCCCAATAACCAAAATATTAAACTTATCTTTTTTTTTATCTGATAAATTAATATTATAAATTTCTTTTCTTATAATTGGTTCCGTCAAAAAAATTTTTTCCATATGCTTCTTTGGAAATTTTTTAATATTATACGAATAACATATAATTTTCTTTGCAAATTTTAAAAAAAATCTATTTGACCTTCCCAAAATATAGTTTGGTTCAAAAAGAAAAATGTCTATTTTTAAAATTAATGCAGCAATACATAGTGGAGAGGACATATATCCTCCGGTACTGATAAGATATCTTGTTTTATTTTTTTTTAATAATGAATATGATTTAAATATTACAATTATAAAATTTAGAAAAACAATCGGATACTTTAAAACGTTTTTTGTTATTTTTGGAGTATCAATTATGTTGAAAGGATATTTTTTTTTTAAAATAAATTTAGTCCCTCTATTATCTGTAACTAATGTTACTTCAAAATTTTTATTCAAATGATCATAAATTGTTATTGCTGGTATTACATGCCCTCCAGATCCTCCTGTGCTTATCATAATTTTCTTCATGTTTAGTTCAATTTTCTTTTTGTTAGATTTAAAATTATACCAGCTAAAATTGCAGTACTTACTATAGATGACCCTCCATAACTTAAAAACGGCAATGTCATTCCTGTGGTAGGAAGAAAATTAATATTTACTCCTATATGGATTAATGTTTGAATTAATAAAATTGAAACTGATCCTAAAAGTATTAACTTTATTCTATTTTCTTTTTCTACATTGATTTTTTTAAATACTTTATAAGTTAAAATTAAAAATAAAAAAATTATAATTAATACAATAATAATTCCAAATTCCTCAGAAATTACTGAAACAATATAATCTGTATGTGCCTCAGGTACTTTTGAGTTTAAAGTACCTTCACCTACTCCTTTGCCAAAAAATCCTCCATTAATTATTGCCTCTGATGCTTTTTCTGATTGATAGTTGTTGCCAGAATTAGGATCAATAAAAGATAGAATTCTATTTTTAATATATTCAAATTTTGGAATATAAAAAACTAAATATGAAATTAATGCTCCAAAAATTATGAATGTTGAAAAGAAAATAAACAAATTGACACCTGATACAAAAATTAATGCTAGCCAAGTAAATAATATTAAAATTGTTTGACCTATGTCAGGCTGCATTGCTAATAAAAATGTAATTGGACTTAAAACTATAAAGCTTAAAAAATAATTAAAATATAGGTTTTTATTTTTTTCTAGCGAAATTATTGAAGCAATTGCGATTATAAAAAATGGCTTTAAAATTTCTATTGGCTGAAAATTTGGGAAAGGCGATGGAAGTCCAATCCATCTTCTTGAGCCTTTAACTTCAATACCAATAATAGGAACTAATATTAAGAAAATAAAAAAAATAATAAATAATAATTGTGAAATTTGAAGGAGCTTTTTTTGTTCAATAAATGAAATGGAAATTAATATAAAAATTCCAAAAATAATAAAAAATAAATGCTTAATAAAAAAATAATAACTATTTGTATCAAGTTTATCTGAGGCAATCAAAGATGTTGAGACTAACGAAAAAAATAACCCTAAAAAAAATAAACTTAGAATTAATAATAAAATGAATTTATCAATATTTTTCCACCACCCATAAAACTTAAAATAAAAATTATTTTTCACAAATTTTCTTGGTAAAATTTATTTTTTTTATTAAATTATTAAAATATTTTCCTCTATGTTCAAAGTTATCAAAATTATCGAATGATGCAGCGGCTGGACTAAATATAATTGTAGGGTTAATAACTTTGTTTTCCTTAATATCTTTGAGAATTTTTTTTAATGCCTGTTCTAAATAATTAAAAGATTGAAAATTAATTTTATTAATATATTTTTTTATAAAAAATTTTCTTTGTAGTCCAAAAATATAGGCGTTTATATTTTTAAAATATTTTTTTTCTAAATTAAATATATCACCTTTTTTTGGTATTCCTCCTACTAGCCAATATATGTTTTTATATGATTTTAATAAACTCAAACTAGATGCAAAACTTGTAGATTTAGAATCATTTATTATTGTAATTTTTTTTTTTTTAAATATGATTTCTTGTCTATATTTTAATCCAACAAAAGAATTTACAGAATTAATTATTTTTTTTTGATTTAATTTATTTGCGTTTCCATAACGAATAATAAAAGCTAAATTACTAAGATTACTAATATTTTTAAAGTACGGATTAGTGATTTTATTTTCTATTTTTTTTAAACCATGCAAATTTACATTAATTAATTTTGATTTAGGTTTATTTCTTTTTAATTTGTTTTTTAAATATTTATTATTTTTATCTAAATATGCAAAACACTTTTTGTCCTGTAAATAAATTAACTTGAGTTTTGCATTAACATAATTTGATATATTTCCATGTCTTTCTAAATGATCTGGACTAATATTTAATATCATAGAATGAGTAGATTTAAAAAATTTGCTGTAAGCTATTTGGTAAGATGAAGCTTCTATAACAAATTCTGTTCTTTTACTTATTTTTTTTTCAGAAAGAACTGGTTTTCCTATGTTTCCAATTAATCTAACATCTCTCTTATGTCTATGAAGAACTTCATATAATAATTTAGCAGTTGTAGACTTGCCGTTTGTTCCTGTTATTGTTGTTTTTATATTATTTATATTTCTAGAATAAAAAATATCTAAATCAGTTATAATTTTATTATTATTATTATTTATTATTTTTTTTAAACCACAGTTTTTTATATTTATTCCAGGGCTAAGAACAATATAATCGAATTTATTATTTATGTTTTTTTTAAAAATATATTTTTTATATTTTAGAGGTATTTTTTTTTTATTGTCATCAAAAATTAATACAAGATTGTTTTTTTTTAAATAATCAAAACATGCTTTGCCTGTTTTGCCAAAACCATAAACTAAAAAAGATTTTTTTATAAATTTATTTCCCAAATCAAGCATTATCTTAATTTAAGTGTTGCCAAACCTATCATAGCTAAAATTAATGATATTATCCAAAACCTGATCACAATTGTTGACTCGGCCCATCCCTTTTTTTCAAAATGATGGTGTATTGGAGCCATTTTAAAAATTCTTTTACCAGTTAGCTTATAAGATATAACTTGTACAATAACTGAGACAGCTTCTAAAACAAAAAGGCCACCTGTTATTGCAAGTACAATTTCGTGCTTGGTAATTATTGCAACAGATCCTAATGAACCTCCTAGAGCCAATGAGCCTGTGTCTCCCATAAATATTTTTGCTGGTGGAGCATTAAACCAAAGAAAACCTATACATGCTCCAATAATCGATCCACAAAAGACAGAAACTTCCCCAACATCTTTTATATAGGGTATTAAAAGATAATCTGAAAAAACTATATTTCCTGTAACATAGCTTATAAAAGCAAAACAAGAAGCAACTAGAATAACTGGAACTGTTGCTAAACCATCCAGTCCATCAGTAAGGTTAACGGCATTTGAGGACCCTACAATTACAAAAACATAAAATGGAATAAAAAACCAACCGAGATTTATTACTAAATTTTTAAAAAAAGGAAAATATAAATTTCTTAACTCATTTGTATCTGATAAGTATGTTAAAATTCCAATTCCAATTAAAGCCAATATTATCTGCCATAGTATTTTTAACTTGGATGAAATGCCAGATGAATTTTTTCTTTTAATTTTTTTATAATCATCAAAAGCTCCAAGAATACCAAATGATCCAACTATAAATATTAAAAAGAGTATATAAGAGTTCGTTAAATCTCCCCATAACAATACTCCTGAAAATAAACCTGACAAAATTAACACTCCACCCATAGTTGGAGTTCCAATTTTTTTGACAATATGATCCTCTGGTCCATCTTCTCTTATAGGGTCTAAAATTTGCTTTGAAGAAAAGAAATTAATAAAAGGATTCCCAATAATAAAAACTACTAGCATTGATGTAAACATTGCTAATCCTGTTCTCACTGTAAGAAACTTGAATACATTGAAAAATGAAAAGATATCAATTAAATTTGAAAATAAACTATAAAGCATTAATTTTTCCCTTTTTAATTTTCATAATCATATCATTTAAACCAGTAGCATTTGAACCTTTGATCATTAAATAATCATTATTCTTTAGATTGTTTTTTAATAAACTAATAATTTCTTTTTTACTAATTAATATTCTTCCTTTTTTTTGTGGTTTAATTTTGTTAAAGGTTTCTTTGATATATTTGCCATAAACATAAATTTTATTTATATTTGATTGATTTATTACATTTGAAGCCTTTTTATGAAGTATTTTTGAAAACTTTCCTAATTCCAACATATCTCCAAGCAGAATATTTTTCTGATGATTCTTTATATTCATATTATCAAAATTATTAATCGCAAATTCAAGAGATAATGGATTTGAATTATAACTTTCATCAATTATATTAATTAATTTATTATTTTTTTTAATTGTTAATAAATTGCCTCTTCCATTGGGTAATCTATAATTATAGAAAATGTACTTTTTTATATATTTCAATTCAATAAAATTTGACAATACAGCTAAAGCTGCAAGTAAGTTTAACTTTTGTGTAATTAAATTTTTTTTAATTGCAAATTGTTTGTTTAAATTATTTATTCTAATATTAAGAATATATTTATGTCGATTTTTTAATATACTAACTAAGCGCACATTGGCATTATTTTTTTTTCCAAAAGAAATTATTTTTAAATTTTTTCTTAGTGCTTTTTTTTTAAAATAATCAAAATAAATATCATCTCTATTTAAAACTATGGTACCTCCTTGTAAAACATTGTTTATAATTTCTGATTTTGCACTTGCTATTTGGTTTAAACTACTAAAATTTTTAATATGAGCATATGAAACATTTGTTATAACTGCCAAATTAGGAGAGATTAATTTTGTTAATTTATCTATCTCACCCTTTTTATCCATACCGGCCTCAAAAATTCCAAAAGTATTTTTTTTTTTGATATTAAATAAACTTAAAGGAACTCCATATTTATTGTTATATGATTTTTTTGAGTAACACGTGGAGCTTATTTTGCTTAAGCTTTGTCCAATTAACTCCTTTAGTGAAGTTTTGCCTGAGCTACCTGTAATTGCAATTGTATTTATATTAGATGTTTTTCTTACTATAGCAGAGCACTTGGTTAGTAAATTTAATGAATTTTTTACTTTAATTTTATTTTTATTTATTTTTCCAAATTTCCTATCAATAATTGCTATTTTTGCTCCATTATTTAATGCCTCGTCAGCAAACTTATTACCATCAATTTTTTTTCCTTTAATTCCAAAAAATATAGTTTCATTTTTTACATCTTTTGAATTTATCGATACTGAGTTAATTTTTTTTTTTTTTATATAATTTTTATTATTTAAATTCTCATTGATAATATTTAATTTAAAATTGTTGTTGAGATCTTTATTTTTTACATTAATACTTTTTAAAATAAACTTAGCATCGGAGAAATATTTTTTGTATTTATATTCTTGATATTTTTCATGTCCTTTGCCCGCCACTATAAGCACATCCCCAGATTTAAGATTTTTAATGGCTAAATAAATAGCTTTTGCTCTAGAAGGAATTTCAAAAAGTTTTGACTTATTAATACTTTGTTTTATATCCAACCTAATTTTATAAGGGTCTTCATTTCTTGGATTGTCGTCGGTCAAGTAGATTTTGTCACAAAATGTATTAGCAATTTTTCCCATAATTTTTCTTTTTGGCTTATCTCTTTCTCCACCACAACCAAATACAATACTGATTCTACTCATTTTAAATTGATCTTTTACACTTTGAATACAATTCTTTAGTGCATCTGGGGTATGTGCATAGTCTAAAATAACTTTTGAATTATTTTTTAAACTTCCTATCTTCTCTAGTCTTCCGCTTACAGCTTTTATTTTTTTAATTGATTTAATAATTTTTTTCATTGGTAAATTAATTTGATTTGCCGCAATTATCGCCATTAAGAGATTTTTTATCTGTATCTTGCCTATCAAGGATGTTTGAAAAGAAAAATTTTTTCCTTTGAATTTAAATGTTACATTTTGATATTTTCCAAAATAATTATGGTTCGTAATTTTAAAATCTGTTTTATTCGTTCCAATCGTAATAGTTTTTAAATTATTTGTCTTTAAAATTTTTTTTATTTTTTTTGACTCTAAAATTTCATTATCAATTATTGCTTTAGATTTTTTTTTCATCAATTTTCTGAACAAAATCATTTTAGAATTAAAGTAATCTTTAAAAGTTTTATGATAATCTAAATGGTCTCTAGAAAAGTTAGTAAATATTGCTAAATTGAATCTGAGGTAATCTAATCTGTGTTGTTTAAGACCATGACTTGAAGCTTCAAGTATTACATTATTAATTTTTTTTTTTTTGTGCTCATCAAGAGTCTTGTGCAAAGTTACAGGATCTAAAGTTGTATTATTCGTATTTATATTAGATTTATTGCTATGAATCCCAAGTGTGCCTATTGATGCAACACCAATATTATTATTTTTTAGTATTTGTAAATAGAAATTAGCAATTGAAGATTTTCCGTTTGTACCTGTTACAGCGATTAAGTTTTTGGGTTTTGATTGATAAATCCTACTACACACATAAGATAACAATTTTCTGGGATTTTTATTTTTAATGAAATAAACTCCATTTTTATAACCTTCAAATTTTTGGTTAGATATTATTACTTTGGCTCCATTTTTAATTGCATCTTTAATGAATTTATTTCCATTAAGTCTATTACCTTTGATAGCAAAAAAAATATCTCCTTTTTTACATTTTTTACTATTAAAACTTATATTATTTAATTTCTTATAGCTGTATTTTTTGTTAATTTTTTTTATGATTTTTTCGATATACATTTAGTAAAAATTAAATTCTTAGTATTTTGTGGCTAAAATTGGTCCAATATTTTCGATTATTTTTCCTGCTATTTCTACAGATGTCCATCCTGCGGTATTAAAGGGAGTGCCTTTAAAAGATCCAGATTTATTTCTATATTTATATATATAATCTTTTGAAGTTTTGGGTTCATCTAAAAGCACTATTAAAACAAATCTTGGATTTGAAATTGGAAAGATTCCCGCAAATGTATTAACTTTGGCTTTTGAGTAACCTCCAAACGTAGACTTTTGGGCTGTACCTGTTTTTCCAGCAACTTCATAGCCTGGAACATTTGCAAATTCAGCTGTACCCTCTTTATCAGTTACTATTTTTCTTAATGCTATATTAACTTTTTCTGACACTCCTTCACTTAAAATTTGTATTTTTGGAATTTTTTTTTTAGAATTTTTTTTAATTAAAGTTGGATTTATTTCAAAACCACCATTTGATATAATTGAATATCCTTTAGCTAATTGTAATGGAGTGGTTGTTATACCATGTCCAAATGATGCTGTTGCTAACTTACATTTCCCCCATTTAAATGGTATAGGTTCTCCTACCTCTTCAATATCAAATTCAATTTTGCTTAAAACTCCAATTTTTTCTAAAAAATTTTTATATTTCTCAATACCAATTTTTTGTCCTACTCTTACTGATCCAATATTTCCTGATCTTATTAAAATTTCTTCTGCAGTAAGATTTGAAGGAAGTTTATCATCATATTCTTTAATAACATTTTTACCACAAGGAAGCTGTTTCTCTAAATTTAAAAATTTTGTATTTGGTTCAATAATTTTTTCATCAATTCCTGCGGCAAAAGTAAAAGTTTTATACACCGAACCTAGTTCGTAAACACCCTTGGTTGCTCGATTTATATAATTTACATCTTTTATACTTTTTCTTTTATTAAGATCAAAGTCCGGCAAAGAAACCATGGAAAGAATTTCCCCATTATTAATATCCATTAAAATTGATGCACTTCCCACATTATTAAAGAATTCTTTTGCTCTTAAAAGTTCAATCCTAATTAAATGTTGTAAATATATATCTACTGATAACCTTAATGGTTTATTGCTATTTCTTAGTTCAAAATCATAATATTTCTCAATACCTGATATCCCATTATTGTCATCGTCTATTTGTCCAATAATATGACTAAATAGATTTTTATTAGGATAAATTCTAGATATTTTTTCTTCATAAATGATCGACTTGTCTCCAAGTAAAATTAGCTTATCTAATTTTTTTTGATCTATTTTTTTTTCTAAATAGAAAAATTTTCTTCCATATATTTTTTTTTCAATATTTTCAAAATTTTTCTTTGGAAATATTAATTTTAAATTGATTAATAGTTTTTTTTTGTTAATTACTGAATTTGGATTTATGCCAACATTTGTTGTCATTACA
>CACDDC010000014.1 GCA_902551455.1 uncultured Pelagibacteraceae bacterium
ATATTTTTCAACTTTTTTATCTTTATTTTTATTTATGACATTTTCTATAATTACTTGATTTTTAAAACCTTCATTATCTCCATATAGCAAAATACAATTTGTTATTTGTATATCTAATTTATTAGCTTCGTAAGATTTAATTATCATTATAGTGTTCCTATAGCCAAAATTAAGTTTTGGACTATTTTAGTTACTATTTCATATTCTATATTTTTTTCATACTGACTTAATTCAAATTTATTTGAATTATTATCATATGTGAAATTTTCAGAGAAACTATATTTTTTTATTGTAGAATTATTTTTTTTTAAATTAATATCAGATGAAATAATCATTTCTAAAATTTTAGTATTTCCTTTTTCATCTTTTGATATTGAATTTATTTGTCTTGATGTAAAAATTTCTAAGTCATAAATTAATCCACTTGTATTATTTTTTAATTTAGATATTTGTCTTAGCATCAATTTGTTTACTTTTTTATTTCCTGTTATTTCAATATCATTTATTTTAAATTTAGAATTTACAGTGCTATAAATTGGCTTATAGTCACAAGAGTTTAGAAAAATAAATATAAAAACAATTAGTATTCTTTTCATTTTATAATCAAGTTTATCAATCTATTTGGAATAAATATTTTTTTTATAATTTTATTATTTACTAGATATTTATTTATTTTATCACTTTTTTTAATTTCTTTTAACAATTTATCCTCACTTAAATCTACAGTTGTTTTAATTAGATCTTTTTTCTTCCCATTAATTTGAACAACTATATTAACAAACTTAGAAACAAGATATTTTTTATCCACTTCTGGCCAAAAATGATCTTCATCTTTCGCAATTTGGTTTAAACATTCGTTTGCAAAATGTGGAATAAATGGAATTAATAATTTTAATATTTTTATATAATTTTCTTTTAATTCTTTTGAGTCAATTTTTTTATCGATATTTTTAATTAAAAAATTATACATTTCATAGAAGTTGGCAATAATAACATTATAATGAAAACGATCTATATTAGTAGTAATTTTGTTAATTAATTGATTAGTAAACTCTTTTAAGTTTATTTCAGAATTTAAATTTTTATTATTTTCTTTAATTTTTTTAATTATTTTTTGGTGAAGTAACCAAAGTTTTTGTATAAATTTGTATGAAGCCTGCATTCCTTGTTCAGACCACTGTACATCTTTTTCTGGTGGACTATCTGATAATATAAATAATCTTACAGAATCTGCTCCATAATTTTTAATAATTGTTTCTGGGTCAATTGTATTTTTTTTTGATTTTGACATAGACTCTGAAGATCCTACTAAAACTTTTTCTTTTGTATTTTTTTTTAGATAATAATTTTTCCCATCTTCTGAAAATACATCAGAAGGACTTACCCAGTTGTTATTTTTATCCTTATAGGTTTCATGGCAAACCATCCCTTGAGTAAACAAGCCCTCAAAAGGCTCTTTGAGTTTAAATTTTTCATTTTTATAAGAAATTGCATGCATAAAAAAACGAGAATATAAAAGATGAAGAATTGCATGTTCTACCCCTCCAATATATTGATCGACTGGCAACCAATAATCAATTTCTTTTTGGTCAAATCCTCCATCTTTTTTTTTTGCAGAACAAAATCTTAAAAAATACCAAGATGAATCTACAAAAGTATCAAGAGTATCCGTCTCTCTAGTGAGTTTTTTTCCATTCATTTCAATTTCTTTCCATTCTTTATTGCTATTTAAGGGATTGCCTTTGAAATCTAGATTTACATTTTTAGGCAATAAAACAGGCAATTTATTTCTTGGTATTTTAACTGCTTCATTTTTTTCATCATAAGCTATTGGAATTGGACAACCCCAATATCTTTGCCTTGATACTCCCCAATCTTTTAATCTAAAATTAATTTTTTTTTTTCCTAAATTATTTTTTTCTAAATATTCAATTGTTTTAATAATTGACTCTTCTGGTGCTTTTAAACCATCTAAAAATTTTGAATTAAAAATTATTCCTGGTCCCGTATAAGCTTCTTCAGAGCTAAAATATTTTTTACCATCTTTTGGTTTTACTACCCAATTTATTTTTAAATTATATTTTTTTGCAAAGTCAAAATCCCTTTGGTCATGAGCTGGACATCCAAAAACAGCACCAAATCCATAATCCATTAAAACAAAATTCGCAAAATAAACCGGGACTTTAATTGAATTATCTAAAGGATTTATTGCAATTAAATCTGTTTTAAATCCAAGTTTATCAGCACTTGCAATAGATTCTTCTGTGGTACCTGTCTTATTACATTCTTCTTTAAATTTATTAAATTTATCATCTTTCTCATATAAATTAGCTAGAGGGTGGTCTACAGATAGCGCTAAAAATGAAAAGCCGAAAAGAGTGTCAGGCCTAGTGGTAAAACATTTTATTTCACTAATATTTTTACTACCTTCAATTTTAAAGTCTATTTCACAACCAAAAGATTTTCCTATCCAGTTTTTTTGCATTGTTTTTACTTTTTGGGGCCATTTATCTAATTTTTCTAATCCTAAAAGTAATTCTTCTGAAAATTTAGAAATATTAAAAAACCATTGATTTAATTTTTTTCTTTTTACAATAGCTCCAGATCTCCAACCTCTTCCATTAATTACCTGTTCATTAGCTAAAACAGTTTCATCAACAGGATCCCAATTTACATAATTTTCTTTTCTATAAACTAGTCCTTTGTCGTATAGATCTAAGAAAAATGCTTGCTGATGTTTATAGTATTCTGGTGTGCATGTTGAAATTTCTCTATCCCAATCTAAAGATAGACCAAGTTTTTTCAGTTGTGTTTTCATAACTGAAATATTATTTTCAGTCCAAATTTTTGGGTCTAATTTATTCTCTCTAGCAGCATTTTCTGCAGGCATACCAAAAGAATCCCAGCCCATAGGATGTAATACATTAAACCCATTCATGGATTTGTATCTAGCTAAGACGTCCCCAATAGTATAATTTCTTACATGGCCCATATGTATTTTCCCAGACGGATAAGGAAACATCTCTAGGCAGTAAAATTTTTTTTTATTAAAATCTAAATTAGTCTTGTAAGATTTATTTTTTTCCCATTTTTTTTGCCACTTGTCTTCAGAAACTTTAAAATTATATCTCTCCATTAAAAATTAAATTTATAAGTAGAAACTACATTATTTTTTTTAAATTAATTTTTTCTCTTACCTTCACTATCAAATACAATGCCTCTCTTATAAGGTCTATTTTTTGCATCAACTCTCTCAATTTCCACTGCTCTTTTAATAATAGCTAATTTTATTTCATTTCCAATGTTGCTGCTGGAATTGATTACTTTACAATTTTCATAAATTTTACAATTTTTTCTAAAAATAATTACCTCAATCCCATCTGGTCTGATTTCGTTACTTAAAAACCTTACAGTTATTTTGATTGATTCATTTTTATTTTCATCAGGTGAATACCAATCAGAAATAATTATTCCACCGCTATAGTCAGCATTTGCTAAAGGTAAAAAATCAAGAGTTTCTAGTGATGCACGCCACATGGGATTTGAAGAAGCAAATTGAAAGTCGCCTCCTTTTTTAGATCCATTTCCTAATCTTATTCCTCTACCTTCTTCAATATTTTTTTTTACTCTTTCAGCTTCATTAACAGGTATTTCCCTACTATCGACTGGACGATAAATTCCACATGAATTTAAAATAATTAATACAAATATTAAAAAACTTTGAATTTTTACTAATTTATTCACAAAATATCCTTTTGATTAAAGCCTAGATTGATTTGTAAGGCTATTTTTTCAAAAATAAATAAAAAACGTCTAAAATTATTAAATATTGGCCAATTTATTAAGAAATTTAATGTTGTAAATTTATCACATAAATTAAAAAAAATAAGGTATTTAAATAACTTTAGAAACAAGTTTGTTCTAAATCTGATAAAAATCGACCAATTCATAATAATTATTAAGAATAAAGGAGAAAATTATGGACAAACTAAAAAAAGTAGGACTTTCAGCTTTAGCTGGTTCTCTAGCAATGTTTTCTGCTTCTGCAGACATTACAGTGGGTGGCTCAGGTGAATTTACTTACGCAAACTCTGGTGGTACAACTGATGACACTGGTAACCCATTTGGTTTATCTCACGTAATATCTTTTACAGGTACAGGTGAAATGGACAATGGATGGTCTTATTCAGTGTTTTCTGCAACAGTTGGTCAAGATTTAGCAACAGACTCTAACTCACTTTCAATTACTATGGGTGACTTAGGTACGTTCTCATTTGACCAAGGTGTTGGTATCGCTGGTATAACTACGTTAAAAAATGAAGTTCCAACTGCTTATGAAGAAGCTGGTCACGGAGTATCAGGATCAGGTAACTCATTAGACGGTGCTGGAAACACGAGTGCTTTAGGTTATGCATCTCCATCTTTCGGTGGATTATCGCTATCTTTACAATATCACCCAAGTGTTTCATCTGCTAGCGCACAAGCTGGTGGAGTATCTGGTGCAGGGGAAAATTCATCTAACGTTAACTACGCAATAACTTACGCGCCTACATTAATTGATGGACTAACACTAGCATATGGTTCTTCTAAAACTGAAGACATGTCTACTGCCGCAGCTAATGATGATGAAGAAATGACTTTGGCTGTTAACTATGTTAATGGTGGTCTTTCTGTAGGTTATCAAATGTCAGAAGTACAGACTGGTGGAGCTGGTGAAAACGGAAACAATGTTGAGGAATTTGGTATAGCTTTTGCTGTAAACGAAAACCTTTCAGTTTCTTTCAACCAAGCTGACAACGAGGATGATGCTCCTTCAAGCACAAATGTTACTGAAGATTCAACTAACATTAACGCTGCTTACACAATGGGATCAGCATCATTTAGAATAGCTGTTTCTGAAGCTGATAACGTAAACGGAGTTACAGGTATTACAGACGAAAATATGGAACTTTCTGTTAAATTATCGTTCTAATACTTAAAGAATATAATATTTAAAAGGCCTCGAGAAATCGGGGCCTTTTTTTTATGGGGTTTTATTTAATTCATTGTATAGCTCTGAGAATTCTTTTTTATAATCAAATTTTTTACTTAAATTTAAAGAGCTTTTATAAATTGGCTGCCTAACCTGGATCATACTTAAAGTTTTAACTGGATTTTTATTATTATGAAAATTTAAACAATTATCCTCATATTTTAAATCACAAAATTTGAGTAATTTTTCTATTTCATTTTTTGAATTTTCAATTAAATTTTCATACTTGATTTCATATATAAACGAACCCAATTTACCTTTCCAAAAATTCACTGTTCGAATATAATTTTTATAAAATATTGCTAAATCTTTTTGATCATAAGTAAAAGGTAAACCTCCTTCAAAATAATTCTTAAAACAAGATATACAATTTTCAAATGGATCTCTTACTACATTAATCACATAAGAATTTGGATATAGTATTTTAATAAAACCTATCCATATAAAATTTAACAAAGATTTATCTATAATTATTTTTTCAGTATTAAAAAAGGACATATTTTTCCTATAATTCAAAGTTATCTTTTTAATTAGATTACTATTATTTATGTCAAACTTTTCCGTATAAAACTCTTTTTTCAATATATTTTCAAGAATAGTAGTTTCTCCTGCTCCAAAAGTTTCAGTATGTGCAGATAATATCTGTTCAACCAAACTAGTTCCAGATCTTGGCATGCCTACTATAAATATAAACTTTTCATTTTTATTTTCATTACTTTGATATTTTTTAAAATCAATATTTTTAAAAGTTTCTGTAACTTTTTGTATATTTTCTATCTGTGTTTCAACTTTATATTTTAGGCTTTTCTTTAAAATTTGATTAGCTTTTAAAATATTTTTTATTGATTCTGCATAATCTTTTTTATCTTCATAGGCCTTACCTAATATAAAATGATAAATGCCTTTATTAATATTTGATTTAGTCTGATCTATTTTTGATTTTACGTCATAAAGATGATCATCATTTTTGTTATAGTCTGTAATATTTGAAATTAATTTATCAGCAAATGCGAAATCAGGATTTAATTCCAAGGTTTTATGTACATACTTTATTCCGTTAGATTTATCATTAAGTTGCATATAAGCAGTTGCCAAGTTAAAATTTGCCATCCATGTACCTTTTTTTTTAGGATCCAAATCTATAGACTTCAAAAATAATTCTATGGCTCCCTCATGATTATTTAATTTTAATTTTAATTGTCCATAATTTATAAGACATTGCACATAATCTGGCTTAAGATTTAGTGCTTTATGATAATATTCAATTGCTTCTTTAATTTTGTTATTTACTTTATACGTATTTGCAAGATTATTTAATGCTGCAAAATTATTATTATTAATTTTTAATGAACTATGAAAAAATTCTTCAGCCTTATCTAATTGCCCTAAAGATTTATAAAGTAGGCCTATATAATTATCAAGAAAGGAACTTTTTGGATAAGTTTCTTTTAATTTAAGACATTCTTTTAAAACATACTCAAAGTTTCCATCATTTAATTCTGGATTTAGTTTATTAATTATTTTTTCTAATGTTTGCATTTTAATTAATAATATTTGATATATATGCAAATCTGCTGCAATTCACTAACTTAAGTTTTTTTATATTATTATTGTTTATACCTCCTAAAGCAACAATCTTTCTATTAGTTAATTTCATAATCTTAGATAAATTATATATGTAAATTTTTTTATTATTTCCTTTATTTTTAAAAATTGGAGAATAGAAAATATATTCAACATTTTGCATTTCTTTTTGTCTAATTTCTTTAATATTATGTGCTGATCCAAGAATTTTAAAATTTTTTTTCAAATTTCTCTTTGAAATAATGATTTTTTTATTAAATGAAGGGATATAAACACCATCTAAATTATATTTTTTAGCAATTTTAAGATTATTTGAAAAATATAATTTAATATTATTACTTTTACAGTAGTTTCTTAAATTAATGAGTAATGCAAAATTTATTGGTTTTTCGTAGTTTCTGTAAATAAGGTTTATTTTTTTATTTAATTTACTTATATAGTTTAATTCAAATGAATTAATAAAATGGAAAACTTCAAAATTGTTTAAATGCATTATACAATCAATAACTTATTATCTGTAAATAATGAAATTGAAAAAAAAAGCAATAAGAAATCAAATATAATTGCTGTTTCTAAAACTTTTTCAGTAGAAAAGATTATGCCTTTACTTGAGTATGGACATGATCATTTTGGTGAAAATAAGGTTCAAGAGGCCTTAGAAAAATGGACTGATTTGAAAAAAAATTTTGTTAATGTGAAATTACATTTAGTTGGAAAACTTCAAACTAACAAAGTCAAACATGTATTAAAATTATTCGATTATATTCATTCAGTAGATAATGTTAAATTAGCTACAAAAATTTCTAATGAACAAAAAAAAATAAATAAAAAACCAAAAATTTTTATTCAAATTAATATAGGAAACGAAGCACAAAAATCAGGTATAGATAAAAATGAATTAAAAAATTTTTACAATACTTGTATAGAATTGGACCTAGATGTAATAGGAACAATGTGTTTGCCACCTGATGATGGAAAATCAGAAGAATATTTTTTTGAAATGAAAAAACTTAATGAAAGTTTAAATCTTAATGAATTAAGTATGGGTATGTCTGGGGATTATCTTAGTGCATTAAAATATGGTGCAACATTTATTAGAATTGGGTCGAAAATTTTTGGTCCAAGAACTTAGTTGAGTAAAATTCTACTATTTTTGTTTAAAAGTTTAGCTAATATTAAGAAATCTTTTTCTTTTAAGGCTACACAGCCAGCGGTAGGTTTATAATTTTTGGTTAGGTGAATAAATATAGCACTACCTCTATAAGGTTTAATTTTTTTTGAGTTATATTTAATATCTATAAAATAATTATATTTATAATCATTACGATATAGTTTTTCAGCACTTACATTTTTATTTATAAGAATTTTTTTGTTATAAGAAATACTATTAGAATCGTTGCACCATCCCATTTTTTTTGTAATTTTTATACATTTCAAAATAGTTTCTGGTTTTTTAACTTTGTCAGCTCTGTAAAATAAGTTGCCTAATTTGAAATTTCCAGATGGTGTTGATTTATCACCTTCAATTTTATATTTTTTTAAACCTTTTTTCCCAATAGAACATCTAAATATAAAGTCTTTTACTATTAAGTTTTCTTTATTTTTTAGCTTAATTATCATATTTTAATATTTAATGAATAACCAAAGTATCATAGTTTATAATTTTGATATTTTATTCAATATTTTATTTGAAGTTAAGGAAAATCTAAAATTTAGTCTAGTAAAATTTAACACAGAAAATGAAATTTTAGATCTTGATGAAAATAAATATGGCAATTATTTAATATTAACCACTAAAAACCAAAATTTTATAAATAAAAAAATAGGTCCCAATAAAATTTTAATAATAGATAATACACCAATTAAAATAGAAAAATTGATTGATTTATTAAACATTAATCTTTTAAAACAAAAATATAATAATCAGTCTGAAATAATATTAAATAAATATAAAATTGACTTAAATTCTAGAAAAATTTTTAATGATGAAAAAAATTTAAAGTTAACAGAAAAAGAGATCGAAATTATATTATTTTTAAATAATCATAATAAACCACAAAATATTCAAAGCTTGCAGCAAGATGTTTGGGGATATATTTCTGACCTAGAAACACACACAGTTGAAACGCATATTTATAGATTGAGGAAAAAAATTAAAGAAATTTTTAATGATGAAAATTTTATAATAAGTTCAAAAGAAGGTTACTATTTAGATGAGTAAAAAAAATTATATAGCTAGGGATTTAATGTCTAGAAAGTATAAACCAAGAATTGTAAAGCCAAAAAAAGGTAAAGGTAGTTTTAAAAGAAAAAAGAAATAGAATTTATAATCTAGCTCCAATTTGTTGAATCACCTTTGAAGACATTTCGGTACCCTTTTCAAGACTTTCTTTAATTGTTAATTTATTGACATAACCATGTAAAAATCCAGACGCAAAAAGATCTCCAGCACCAGTTAAATCTACGATTTTCAAATCTTTTTTAATTCCACATTCTGAAATTTCATCACCTTTTATTGCAATCGCTCCCTTTTCACCTCTTGTTATAACGATTAATTTTTTAATTTCTTTTGAAAAATTAATAACATCATTAAAGTTTTTTGCATCTATTAAGTTTGTAATTTCTTGCTCATTAGCAAACGTGATATCTAATTTATTTTTTACTAAATTTAAGAAATGAGATTTGTGTCTTTCAACACAAAATAGATCTGAAAGAGACATTGCCACTTTATTTGAATTTGCTATTGCTTTATCGAAAGCTTTCTTTGGTTCACCTTCATCCCATAAATATCCCTCTAAAAATGTTATCTCGCTATTTTTTATAGCATTTATATCAACATCATTTTCATTAATTTTTCCAGCAGTCCCTAAAAATGTACACATTGTTCTTTCGGAATCTGGAGTTATTAAAATTAAACATGTTCCTGTAGGTAGCTCTTCTTTTTTCTTTGAATAAAAATAATCAACATTTTCATTTTTTAAACCCTCCTCATACTTTGTTCCAAGATTATCATCACAAACTTTACCAATAAATCCGACTTTATTTCCTAGTTGAGATAACCCCACTATTGAATTTGCAACTGAACCACCAGAAACAGTTTTTTCGATCTGCAAACTAGATAACAAATTTTTAAACTCTTTTTCATCAAAAATTAACTTCATAGTACTTTTTGTTAAAGTATTTTTTTCAATAAAATTTTCCTCTACTTTGCAAATAACATCTACAATTGCGTTTCCTATTCCTAAAATTTTCATATTATGCTTTCTTTGTTTTGATTGGCTTTTTTCTATTAGGATAACAAGTAGTACAAATTTTACAAGTTAAACCATAACATTCTCTTGCTTTGCAATATTCTCTTCCATAATAGATAATTTGTAGGTGAAGTTTATTCCAATTTTTTTTTGGAAATAATTTTTTCAAATCTTTTTCAGTTTGAATAACATTTTTTCCATTAGTTAAACCCCATCTTTGAGCTAGACGATGTATGTGTGTATCTACAGGAAAAGCTGGATGACCAAATCCTTGAGCCATTACAACACTTGCTGTTTTGTGACCCACGCCTGGAAGCTCTTCAAGATCATCGAAATTTTCTGGAACTTTTCCTTTGTGTTTTTGTAATAATTGTTTTGATAGCAAATAAACACTTTTGGCTTTTATTCTAAAAATACCTATTTTCTTGATCAGGTTTTCAATTTTTTTTCTTCCCAATTTAACAAAATGTTCTGGCTTATTGTATTTAGTATATATATTTTTGGTTACATTATTTACATTAACATCTGTTGTTTGAGCAGAAAGCAGAACAGAAACTAATAAGGTAAACTTGTTTTTATGTTTTAAAGGAATAGATGTTTTAGGGTAAATTTTATTTAAGATATTTAATATTTTTTTTGCCTTTTGAATTTCATTCATTATTTGAAATTCAAAACATCTCTCATTGAATAAAAACCCGGTTTTTTATTCATTAACCATTTAGCAGCGGTGAATGCTCCTTCTGAATAAAGCGCTCTATCAAATGCTTCGTGATTAAGTGTTATTACTTCTTTACCACTTGAAAAAGTTACTTCGTGTTTACCGACTATTTCACCTTTTCTAATAGAATTAAAATTTATTTTTTTTCCATAAGGAAAAGTTTTTTTATTTAGATATTTTTTACCAATTAAATTGTAGAAGTTTTTATTTTTTCCAACAGCTATACCTTTTCCAAGCATTAATGCAGTACCTGAAGGATAATCTTTTTTGTGTTTATGATGGATTTCATAAACTTTACTCAAGAAATTATTTCTCAAAGATTTTGAAGCAATTTCAGTTAAATACATTAAGAGATTAATACCCAAACTCATATTACCTGCCTTTAAAATCGGTATCATTCGTGAATATAATTTTATTAAATTTTCCTCTTTTTTGGTAAATCCTGTTGTTCCAATAACTACTCTTTTTTTAAGTTTTGATGCAATTTTCAGAACTTCAAAAGTGCATTTAGGGACTGTAAAATCTATTATTAAATCTACTTTTTTAAAAGCTTCTTCTGTATTTAGACTTGGTTTAATACCATTAATTTTTTTATTTATTATCCTGTTCTCTGTAAGAGATCTTACATTAAAATTTTTATCAGATCTTGCTGATTTAATTATCTGTTGACCCATTCTTCCCATACATCCAGTAATAGCTAAGTTAATTTTTTTCATTTAAAGATAAGATAGGAAACTATCATAACAGCCAAAACAATTATAGCCCAAATGAATAAATTTGTTAAAAATTGCTTTAATCTCGAATTAGTTCTAAGAAATGCTGGTAGAACTAATATTAAAATAGCAATTAAAGATATAGCTGGGACTATTTCTTCCAAACCCATTATCTAATTTTTCCAAAAACTCTTAGCTTTTTGAAAGAATTTTTTAATACTTGGATTTGATTTTTCATTTTCAATTACTCTAAATTTTTCAAGTAATTCTTTTTGTTCTTTATTTAAGGATACTGGAACCTCAGTATTTACTTGCACATATAGATCACCATTTCCACTTCCACGCATATAAGGCATACCTTTAGCCCTTAATCTGAATTGTTTTCCACTTTGAGTTCCAGCAGGAATTTTAATTTTTGCTTTTCCACCATCAATTGTTGGTATCTCTATTGAAGTACCTAATGCTGCATCAGCAATTGAAATTGGACATTCAAAAAATAAGTTTTCATCTGATCTTTTAAATAAATCATGTGAGTATACATTTATAAATAAATAAAGATCACCATTTCCTGAACCTCTAGAACCAGCCTCACCTTTGCCAGCAAGCCTTATTCTTGTACCATCGTCAACTCCCTTTGGAATTGTAACTGACAATCTTTTTGATGCTTGCGTTTTTCCTTGTCCATTGCACTTAGTACACGGATTTGTAATTTCTTCACCAGATCCTGAACATTGAGGGCATGTTTGTTGAACAGTAAAAAACCCTTGGTTTGATCTAACTTGCCCATGGCCGCCACACATAGAACATGATCCTGCATCATGTCCAGGTTTAGAACCACTTCCTTTACAAGTTTCACATTTTTCTGAAGTTGAAAATTTAATATCCTGTTTTTTGCCTGTGAAAGCTTCTTCTAAAGTTATTGATAAGTCGTATCTAAGGTCTGAACCTCTGTTATTAGATCTCCTTCCTCTTCTACTTCCCCCAAAGCCTTGACCAAAAAAATCTTCAAAGATATCAGAAAAATGACTCGAAAAATCAAAATTACTAAATCCACCTCCTCCTCTACCTGCATTTTCGAAAGCAGCATGACCAAAATTATCATAGTTTTGTTTTCTTTCTGCATTAGATAATACATGATATGCTTCAGATGCTTCTTTAAATTTCTCTTCAGCAGACTTATCATCCTTATTTTTATCTGGATGATATTTAACGGCTAATTTTCTGTAAGCTGATTTTATTTGATCTGGGCTAGAATTCTTACTTACACCTAAGACGTCGTAATAATCTCTTTTTGCCATAACTAATTATAGACAAGCAGTTGTTAGCTTAGGCGCTTTTTTCTTTATTTTCGTCTTTTACTTCTTCAAAATCTGCATCAACAACGTTATCGTCTTTTTTTCCTTCTTGTTTTGTGTCTTTCGGTGCATCACTTGGTTTAGCACTTTGTTGAGATTTATAAATTGCTTCACCTAATTTCATTGATGCTTGGACTAATTCTTGAGTTTTCTTTTTAATATCTTCTACATCAGTTCCTTTAAGTGAATTTCTTAAATTTGAAGAGGCAGTTTCAATTGCTTTTTTGTCAGTCTCTGAAACTTTTGCACCATGATCTTTTAAATTTTTCTCTGTTGAATGAATTAGGGTATCAGCTTGATTTCTTGCATCAACTGCTTCTCTTTTCTTTTTATCCGCATCTTTATTTGCCTCAGCTTCTTTGACCATTTTACTAATTTCATCTTCACTAAGTCCACCAGAGGCTTGAATTTGTATTTTTTGCTCTTTTCCCGTACCTTTGTCTTTAGCTGACACATTTACTATTCCATTAGCATCTATATCAAATGTAACTTCGATTTGAGGCACACCTCTTTGTGCAGGTGCTATTCCAACCAATTCAAAATTTCCTAATATTTTATTATCAGATGCCATTTCCCTCTCACCCTGCAATACTCTGATTGATACTGCTGGCTGATTATCTTCAGCAGTAGAAAAAACCTGACTTTTTTTTGTTGGTATAGTTGTGTTTTTCTCAATCAGTTTAGTTGATACTCCACCTAAAGTTTCTATACCTAAAGATAATGGAGTTACGTCTAATAATAAAACATCTTTAACATCACCCTGCAATACTCCTGCCTGAATAGCCGCACCCATTGCAACTACTTCATCCGGATTCACTGATTTATTTGGTTCTTTACCAAAAAAGTTTTTTACTTCTTCTATAACTTTGGGCATTCTAGTCATACCACCGACAAGTACTATTTCATCTATTTCGCTAGCTGATAGACCTGCATCTTGCAAAGCAGTTTTACATGGCGGAATAGTTCTTGAAATTAAATTTTCTACTAAGGCTTCAAGTTTTGCTCTAGTCATTTTTAAATTAATATGTTTTGGACCAGTTTTATCAGCAGTAATAAATGGTAAATTTATTTCAGTTTGTGCAGCTGAAGATAACTCAATCTTTGCTTTCTCAGAAGCCTCTTTTAATCTTTGAAGAGCTAGTTTGTCTGATTTTAGATCAATTCCATTTTCTTTTTTAAATTCTGTTAATAAATAATCAACAACAGTGTTATCAAAATCTTCTCCACCTAAAAATGTATCACCATTTGTAGATTTAACTTCGAAAACACCATCACCTAATTCTAGTATAGATACATCAAATGTTCCACCGCCAAGATCATACACAGCAATTTTCTTATTTGCTTTTTTATCTAAACCATAAGCAAGTGACGCAGCTGTAGGTTCATTTATAATTCTTAAAACTTCAAGTCCAGCAATTTTACCTGCATCTTTGGTTGCTTGTCTTTGAGCATCGTTAAAATATGCTGGTACAGTTATAACTGCTTTTGTTACTGCTTGACCTAAATATTTTTCTGCTGTTTCTTTCATTTTTTGTAAGACGAATGCTGAAATTTGAGATGGAGAATATTTTTTTCCTTTTGCTTCAATCCAAGCATCACCTTTTTCGGAATTTATTATTTTAAATGGAGCTGTCTCAAGATCTTTCTTAACAGTTGGATCATTAAAGTTTCTTCCAATTAATCTTTTAACAGCAAAAATTGTATTTTCAGGATTAGTAACTGCTTGCCTTTTTGCTGGCTGACCAACTAATTTTTCATCACCATCATTAAAAGATACAACAGAAGGAGTAGTTCTTGCTCCTTCAGCATTTTCTAAAACTTTAGCTTGTGTACCATCCATGATTGCCACACAAGAATTTGTAGTTCCTAAATCTATTCCTATTACTTTGCTCATTTTTTCCTTTTCTAACTTTTCATATAAGTGTTAATTTTAATATAACAAGTTATCTAATCGTTTAATTTTGATTAGATTTTTCTTGATTTTGTTCATCTTTTTCATCATTTTTATCTATATTATTGTCTTTTTTAATACTTTTTTTAGATACACCAACAAGAGAAGGTCTAAGTAGTCTATCCTTCATTAAAAAACCTTTTTGTATTTCTTGAACTATTGTACCTGTATCCTTGGTATCATCTTCAATTTCCATCATTGCTTGATGTAGATTTGGATCTAATTTTTCTCCAACAGACTTAATTAGTTCAATATTATTTTTTTTTAAAATAGATATCATATCATTATAAATAATATCTAAATGTTCTACTATTTGTTTTAAAGCCTCAGTATTTTTAAGAGCACTATCATTTTCTAATGACTGCTTTGATCTTTCAAGATTATCCAATAAATTAAGAGCTTCCCTTGCAAAAGAAAAACCTCCATATTCGAAAGCATCATCTTTTTCTTTTTCGTATCTTCTTCTTTGGTTTTCCATTTCTGCTAGAGTTCTTGCAAGCTTGTCTTCTAAGAATTTTGTTTTTTCTTCTAAAGTTGACTCTTCTGATTCATTTGACTTTTCATTATTATCTGCGTTTATGTTTTCAGATCTCTCATTAATTTCGTCTTTTTCTATTTTTTCTTTTGCCATTAAGCTCTATATGGTAAGAAAAAACAAAATTTCTAGATGAAAAAGAAAAAAATTTCTAAAATAATTATTGGTTCAAATAATCAAGGAAAAATAAAGGAAATAAGGGATTTGCTTCCAAAAAATATTAAAATTTACACTCCAAAACAATTAAATATTAAAAGTCCAAAGGAAGTAGGTAAGACTTTTAGACAAAATTCTTTAATTAAAGCTAAATATTTTTCAAATAAAAGTAAACTGCCCTGCATTTCAGATGACTCCGGTCTTGCAATTAGTATTTTAGATGGTGCACCTGGAATTAAATCAGCAAGATGGGGAGGAACAAATGGTAATTTTAATTTAGCTATAAAAAAAGTATATAATAAAATAAATCAAATTAATATTAATTGGGATAAAAAAAAAATAAGAGCAAAATTTATTTGTGCTTTAACAATTTATAGGACCGATCATAAATATATAACATCAATTGGAATTATTAATGGAATAATTTCCAAAAAAAAAAGAGGAAAATATGGATTTGGATATGACCCAATTTTTATTCCAGATGGAAGTAAATTAACTTTTGGGCAAATGAATCCTAAAAAAAAATATAAAATTGATCACAGAGCAAAAGCATTCAAAAAAATTAAAAAATTTTTATAAATTCTCCATTTTGAGCAGAGTAAAAATTTAATAAATGACTTATTTTGTTTTTATTTATTTCAAAAATACCAATTTTGCCCTTAAATCTATTTTTCTTATAAAATATCTTTTTATCAATTATGAAATCATTATCAAAAAGTAAAAAATATACTAAACCAACAAGATCATAACTTAAAAAAGATATTTGATTTGGGTATTTTTTAAATATATTTAAATATTCATTTAAATATTCCTCATAATTTTTTTTGTTTACTGAGGGAAAAAAAATTGGTTGTAAAGATTTTTCTTTGAGTAGAGATTTATCAAACCATTGATTCATACAAATATACCGAACTCTTTTTGATGAAACGTCAGTATAAAGTAGAGATGTTGTTACGCTTTTAAGACTCTCATCAAAGTCAGCTATTATTACTGAATCAAAATTAATTCCTCCCAATGTATCTTTTTTTTCTAAATTAGCAATTTTGCTTTCTTTATTTGTTTCCTCTGATTGTTTTAATCTTTCTATCTCATCTTTTAATCTTTGTTTTCTTTGAGGATATCTAGTTAATTTTTCAATTTGTGATGTTAAAATTGTTGGGTCAGTGTCATAAATAAAAATTTCTTTCAATTCAATTTTTGTTATTTTTATTGCTTCTTCAATTTCATTTTTAAAATTAGAATTAGGTATTAAAAAGACACTTCTTTCTAAATTAGAAATTTTTTGAAATTTAGATATTGTTTTTATTTGTGATATTGCATTTATTCCAGCAGCAATTACATTTTTTGGATTTTTTATAATCTTATTTGTAAAAGATATAAAAAATACTTCACTTAGTTCGTCTAAATAAATTAAATTTTTGTTAAAAACTGGTCCTAAAATTATTTTTACACCTTGATTATAAAGTTCTTTTGAAACTTTTAAAGTTTCTTCGGGGTTTGATTTGGTATCTCGAGGAATAATTTGTATCCTATCACTATCAATTTTATTTACCGCAAGTCTAACCGAATTTACAATTGACTCGCCAATTTCCCGATGATCTCCTGATAAAGGAATTATAAGACCTATTTTTATTTTATCTTCTGCATATGTGTAGCTACTAAACAAGATAGAGCATATAAATGTAAAAGTAATAAATTGAACTATTTTTTTCATTTTAATGTTATTATTATATTCTATTAAATTAATGAATCTACATTCTGGCATAAATTCAGCAGTTATTAAAAAGGGATTATATATTGTTGCAACACCAATTGGAAATCTTGGAGATATGACCTATCGTGCAGTAGAAATACTAAGAAAATCAGATTTAATATTATGTGAAGATACTAGATTATCCAGAAAATTACTCACCACTTTTAATATTAATGTAAAACTATTATCTAATCACAAATTTAATGAAAAAAAAAATATAGATAAAATTATAGAGATATTAAAATCAAAAAAAGTAATATCAATGATTTCAGACGCTGGTACACCATCAATATCAGATCCTGGTAAAATATTAATTGAATCTTGTATAAAAAATAAGATCGATATTTTTCCAGTGCCGGGAGCATCAGCAGTTTCTGCTGCAATTTCTATATGTGGATTTTCAGATAAATTCTATTTCAATGGATTTATTTCGGATAAAGAATCTGAAAATAAGAAAAATTTTTCATTTTTATCAAGTCTAAATTTTTCAATTATTTTTTTCATTTCTGCTAAAAAAATTAATAAAATAATTAAATTAATTAAAAAATATTTTATAGATAGAGACATAATAATTTGTAAAGAAATGACCAAATTTTATGAAGAATATTTTAGAAGTTCTGTAGAAAATTTAGAAGAATTTAAAAATAACTTAAAAGGTGAAATCACAATAATTGTTTCTGAAAAAAAAAATATAAAAAAGGATTCAAGAAAACTTATCGAATCAGATAAAAAAAAAATTAAACTATTAATAAATAAACTTACGATTAAAGACATAATAAGCATTTTTAGTGAAGAAAAAGATGTTTCAAAAAAAGAAATTTATAATTATTGTCTTTCCTTGAAAAATGAAAATTAAAAAACATATATTTCTATTATTTTTATTATTATCTGGTTGTGTGGGTGCTGCATCTTCTGGTGTTTTTGGAACAGGGGTAAGTATTGCAATGGATCCAAGAACTTTGGGAACTCAAATTGATGACTCAATTATGGATAAAAGTATAGAAACTAAATTATTGGCTATGAATAAAAATTACTTTTTAAATGTAAAATCCAAAGTACTAGATGGAAGAGTTTTTATTACAGGTAAAGTAGATACACCTGAAGAAAAACTTAAAATTACTAAAATGGCTTGGGAAACCAAAGGTACTAGATCAGTAAAAAATGATATTAAGATAAAAGAAGAATTTAATTTTAAGCAATCTGCCAAAGATATTTTAATAACCTCTCAACTTAAAACAGCAATGATTTTAAATAAACAGATTAAAGCTGTAAATTACAGCATTGATACGTATAAAAGAAAAATTTACATTTATGGAATTGCTGAAGATAAAAAAGAAGAAATTGAAGTAATAAAAGAAGCCAAGGAAATATTAGATGTAGAAGATGTAATAGCAAGTATTTTGCTCGTAGAGGATTTGAGGGTAGTTAAAAATTAATTTTTCTTAACATAATCTATAACCCCTGATGAATAAGCTGCTACACAAGCTAAATTTAAAATATCAGAAGTAGAGGATCTTAAAGGAGCTATTTCTATTGCTTGACCCAAACCAACAAGTAAAGGGCCAATTACTTTAGCACCGCCAAGTGTCATCATAGTTTTATAGGTTATCGCAGCACTATGTTGGCCAGGCATAATCAGAACATTTGCATTACCCACTATCTCAGAAAAAGGATACAATTCTTTATATACTTCATCTAAAGCAACATCAGGCTGCATGTCTCCATCAAATTTAAAATCAACATTTTTTTCTTTTAATATATTAACCGCATCTCTAATATGTTTAGTTCTACTTGTAATTGGTTGGCCAAAAGTGGAATGAGATAAAAATGCTATTTTTGGATCAAAACCAAAAAGTCTAACTACTCTTGCTGAAGATATAGCAATTTCAGACAATTGAGATGATGAAGGATATTCATGTACAGTAGTGTCAGCAATAAATACTGTTCTTCCTTTATTTACTAACATGTTTAAACCAAACATAATTTCACCTGGTCTAGGATCAATAACTTTTTTAATTTTTTGAAGAGATTGTGAATATCTTCTAGTATTTCCTGTCACCATTGCGTCAGCATCTCCACATGAAACCATACTTGCTCCCCAAATAACCCTGTCATTTCTAACCATTCTATCGCAATCCCTTTCAAGTAATCCTTGCTCTCTATGTAATTTTTTAAATAAAAAATTTGTATACTTTTCTCTTTTTTCTTTGATTGTAGAATTAACTATTTCAATATTAAAGTTTTCACTATAACCAATCTCTCTTAATCTCTGTTTAACAACTTTTTCCTTAGCTACTATTATTGGTATACCAAGTCCACTATTTTTAAAAGCTATGGCTGCTTTAAGAGTATTTTCATCTTCACCATCAACAAAAACTACTTTTTTTTGAGTTTTTTTAATTTGTGAGTTGATACCTTGCATGATGGTTACTGAAGGATCTAATCTTTGTTTCAGTTGATCAGAATAAATTTCAAAATTTTCAATTTTTTTTCTCGATACTCCACTTTTAATTGCAGCTTTAGCAACAGCAACAGGAATAACACTAATCAATCGTGGATCAAATGTTGAAGGTATAATATAATCTTTTCCATACTTTGGTCTTTCTCCTCCCATTGCAGCAACTACTTCATCAGGCACTCTTTCTCTTGCTAAAGTAGCTATCGCATTTGAAGCTGCGATCTTCATTTCTTCATTAATTGTTTTTGCTCTCACATCTAGTGCACCTCTAAATATATATGGAAATCCAATTAAATTATTTACTTGGTTTGGATAGTCAGATCTTCCCGTTGCAATAATTGCATCATTTCTTACATCTTCAATTTCTTCAGGGGTAATCTCCGGGTCTGGATTTGCGCATGCAAAAATTATTGGTTTTTTTGCCATTTTTTTAACCATATCTTTTTTAAGTGTTCCAGCTTTAGATAATCCTAGAAAAACATCAGCTCCTTTAATTGCTTCTTCTAATGTTCTAAACTTAGTTTCAATTGCATGTCTAGTTTTCCATTCATTCAAGTTTTTTCTTCCTTTATAAATTACCCCTTTTCTATCTAACATTGTAATATTTTTTTTAGGCACACCTTGAATTATAAAAAGATCCGCACATGCCATGGCTGATGCTCCAGCTCCATTAATTACTATTTTTGTATTTTTAATATCTCTTTTGGTTATGTCTAAAGCATTTATTAATGCTGCACAGGTAATTATTGCAGTTCCATGTTGATCATCATGAAAAACTGGAATATCTAAAATTTCTTTAAGTTTTTTTTCTATTATAAAGCAATCTGGAGCAGCAATATCTTCTAAATTAATTCCACCAAAACTTTTAGAAAAATTTTTAATGGAATTAATAATTTCTTCTGGATCACTTGAATCGATTTCTAAATCAATAGAGTCAATATCAGCAAATCTTTTGAAAAGAACTGCTTTACCTTCCATTACAGGTTTGGAAGCAATTGCACCAAGATTTCCTAACCCTAAAATAGCAGAACCATTGCTTATTACTGCAACTAAATTTCCTTTAGTAGTATAATCATAAGCAAGATCAGGATTTTGAGAAATGGCTTTAACTGGCGCAGCAACACCCGGAGAATATGCTAAAGCTAGATCTCTTTTAGTTGTCATTGGTTTTGATGAAATTATCTCAATCTTGCCAGATTTATTTGAATTATGAAATTCTAATGCTTCTTTATCAGAATAATGTTCAATTTTACTTTTTTTCATTTTATATAATTAAATATACAAATAGAGCAAATTTAAGACTAATATGATTTATGAACTTAATTAAGTCAACAAGCACATTTAGTTTCTTTACTATTATAAGCAGAGTATTAGGTTATTTAAGAGATGTTCTTATAGCTATTTATCTTGGATCTGGGCCAATCGCTGATGCATTTTTTGTTGCATTTAGAATACCCAACACTTTTAGAAGACTATTTTCAGAGGGTACATTTAATGCTGCATTTGTTCCTAGTTATTCATCAGAACTAACACTAGGAAAAAAAAAATCTGATAATTTTGCCAATCAGATATTTAATTTACTTCTTATTTCCCTACTATTTATAGTATTAGTTATTGAAATATTTATGCCTGGATTTGTATATTTAATTGCACCAGGTTTTAACGAAGATTTAGATAAAATAGATCTAACAATTAATTTAACAAGAATTACATTTCCCTTTTTAATTTTTGTAAGTCTAGCATCTTTTTTTTCAGCAATACTTAATTCTCATAATAATTTTGGAGCTGCTGCAGCTGCTCCTATTATTTTAAATATTCTTTTGATTTGTGTTCTATTATTTGGAAATCATTTTAGCAATGAATTAGTGTACTATTTATCTTACGCAGTAACATTAGCTGGTTTAATTCAATTAATTTTTCTTATATATTATTCAAAAAAATTTTATATTCCAAAACTTTCTCTTAATATTAAAATTAATTCCAAAGTTAAATTATTTTTTCAAAAATTATTACCAAGTATCTTTTCCTCAGGAGTTACACAAATAAATATATTAGTTGGCACTATTATTGCTTCTTTCCAAGCAAGTGCAGTATCTTACTTGTATTATGCTGATAGAATTTATCAGATAAATTTAGCTATAGCTGGAATTGCTATTGGAATAATTATTTTACCCAATCTAAGTAAATATATAAAAAATAATAACATAAACAAAATAAATTTTATTCAAAACAAATCACTAGAGCTTAGTTTATTTTTAAGTTTACCTGCCTGTGCAGCATTGTTAATTGCATCTGAGGAAATTACATCTTCTTTATTTGGATATGGATCTTTTGATATTTCAAGTGTTAAAAATTCAGGAAAAGCATTATTTTATTTTGCTTTAGGATTACCTGCTTTTTCACTTATTAAAATATTTTCAAGTTTTATATTTGCAAGACATGATACTAAAACTCCATTTATATTTTCTTTAATATCAGTTTTTTTAAATATTATAATAAGTCTTTATTTTTTTAGCAAAATTGGATTTATTATTATTCCAATTGCAACAACTATATCTTCTTGGTTCAATGCAATAATACTTTTAATTTTTCTGATAAATAAAAGATATTTTTCTTTAAAGTCTAATTTCTTTAATAAATTTTTAAAAATAATTATTTCAACTGTTTTAAGTACTTATATATTTTATGTCTTGATTAACTATTTTGCTGGCAATTTAAGCTATGAAAGCTCAAACAAACTTATTACAATTATATTGTTAGTTATTATAACTTTTATAATTTATATTGTGCTTTCAATACTTACAAAAGCTTTTAAAACTTCAGATATTAAATTAAAGTATTAATTAATGGTTAAAAAAATTTTTTCTGGCGTTCAACCAACTGGAAATTTGCATTTAGGAAATTACTTGGGAGCAATAAAAAATTTTGTTGAACTACAAAATCAAGATAAAAATGAATGCGTCTATTGTGTTGTTGATTTGCACGCAATAACAACAAAACAAGATCCAAAAATTTTGAAAAACAATATAAGAGAGACAACAGCAGCATTTTTAGCCAGTGGATTAAATCATAATAAAAGTATTATATTTCAGCAATCTTTAGTACCTGCTCATTCTGAAGGATCGTGGCTTCTTGGATGTATAGCGAGAATGGGTTGGTTAAATAGGATGACACAGTTTAAAGAAAAAGCTGGAAAAGATAAAGAGAAGGCAAGTATTGGTCTATATATTTATCCAGTCCTTATGGCAGCAGATATACTTTTATATGACTCAACTCATGTTCCAGTTGGTGAAGATCAAAAACAGCATTTAGAACTTTCAAGAGATATTGCCCAGAAATTTAATTTAGATTTTAATAAACCAAATTTTCTTAAGGTACCTAATCCATTAATTCAAAAAAAATTTGCAAGAATTATGAGTTTAAAAGATGGTACAAAAAAAATGAGTAAATCTGATCCTTCCGATTTGAGTAGAATAAATTTAACAGATAGTGAAGATGAAATTATTAACAAAATAAGAAAAGCCAAAACTGATACTGAGTCCTTACCAGATAATGAAATAGATTTATCAAAAAGACCAGAAGCTGAAAATTTATTAGGAATATATTCAAGTTTAACTAATCAAAGTTTGCAAAATTCAATTAATGAGTTTTCAGGAAAAAATTTTTCTGATTTCAAAAAAAATTTAACCGATTTAATTGTTGCAAAAATTATTCCTATATCAAATGAAATTAATAAACTAAAAAAAGAAAAAAATTTTATAGATAATGTTCTTAGCGAAGGTTCTGTAAAAGCTGATAAAATTTCATCAAATAAAGTTAAAGAAATTAAAAAAATTATTGGTTTTTAAGTATTATTTGCTATTTAAATTTTAATAATAGTGTTTATATAAATATTATGTTCGTTCAAACACAAAAAACACCTAATCCAAACTCTTTGAAATTTTTACCTGAAAAAAAAGTTTCAAATGATGGTTCAATTGAAATAACAGATAAGCAAAAATCTGATAACGAACTAATAAGAAACATTCTATCAATTAATGGAGTAGAGGGAATTTTTTTATCTGAAGATTTTTTATCTGTAAATAAGAAAGAAACTAAAGATTGGGAAGAATTAAAACATATTATTATTTCATTTATTAATGATTATTACTCCAATGGAAATGATGTTATTCTTGACTCAAAAAAAGAAAAAAAAAATAAGCAAAATATTTCTGAAATAGAAAATCAAATAGAAAAAATATTAGAAACAAAAATTCGTCCTGCTGTTGAAAAAGATGGTGGGGATATTAAATTTATAGATTTTAAAAAAGGAATTGTAACAGTTCAATTACAAGGAAGCTGTTCTGGATGTCCAAGTTCAACAATGACGTTAAAGCAAGGGGTTCAAAACCTTTTAAGTCACTATATACCCGAAGTAAAAGAAGTAATTGCTATATAGAATTTTTTTATAAAAAATATATAAGAAATATATGAATAGTTTTAACAAATTATCATTAACCAAAATAAGAAATATATTACTTAAAAAGGGATATATTATAGACAAAAAACCATCAAGATCTTTTAACAAAAATATAAAAAATTTCTTTTCAATATTTTTTTTAGCTTTTCTACTGATTGGTTTTTTTGGAATTTCGCCAACCTTAAATAAATTAACAAATCAATTATTTTACACAGCAGAAGTTATAGAAAATAAATCAAAAATGGATTTTGAAAAAGTTTTAAGTGGTAAAGAATTAGATTTATCTCCTGAAGAAAAAAAAAAGATAACTTTCAAGGATTTATTTTTTGATGTTTTTGATTTTGATGAAATTCCAGAGGACACAGTAAGACTTAGTGCGGCAACGCTAGAACAATTATTTAAAGATACAAAATATAATCTCAAAGATATAAGAAAAAATAAATTGGTAAAACCTATTTCAGTTAATCTACTACCTAATGAGATAAAATTTATTGAAAATACTAAAAAAAGAAAAGAATTATTTATAAAGATCGTACTACCTTTGATATTGGAAGAAAATAGTATAATTAAATTGGATCGTAAAAGATTGTTTGTAATTTTAAATAAAAATAATAATTCAAAATCTGAGCGAAACTGGTTAAACAAAAAATTTAAACAATATGGTGTAGTTAATCGGGATTTAACTACTTTAAAAATTAGAATGGATGAAATCCCAGTTTCCCTTGCTATTGCTCAAGCTGCCAAAGAAACTGGTTGGGGTACCTCAAGATTTGCACTAGAGGGTAATGCTTTATTTGGTCAATGGACTTACGATGGAGAAGGAATAAAACCTGCTGGATCTAGTGATGGAGACACCCATAAAGTAATGAAATTTAAAATTCTTAAGGCTTCAGTTAGAGCTTATCAAAGAAATTTAAATACTCATTCAAGTTATAGAGATTTTCGAGAAGCAAGAGCAATTCAAAGAGATCATAATGGAAAACTAAATAGTTTAGAATTGGTAAAGTATTTGGATAAGTATGCAGAAACAGGCAGAGAATATACAGAAATATTAACTAAAATAATTGAGCAAAATGTATTAATTGATTTTGATGATGCTAAATTATTACCTACAAGCGAAAAATTAAAAAAAATAATTTAATTTAATTTTACTGAAAATTGTATACCAAACCATTTCCATCCATCTTCATCATTCAAAGAACAATTAATTCTTCCTCTTCTAAAATTAAATTTTTCCCTAAATTTTACTAAAAGTTTTTTTTCTATAAGTTCGATGTTAGATTTTTTCCATTCATTTCCTTCATTTGAGAAGCAGTTTATATTTTGAATATTTTTTTGTTCGTCAAAAAATTCTACATACATTTTGGGAGGATTGTTCAAATCTGTTATAAACTTATCTTCTGGATAAATTTTCTTATATTGAAGAGGTAATAAATTTATTAAAAATTCAAATCTTTTTAAATCTCCATATTTTTCATTTATAGGGAATCTTGGCAACTCATATTGATCTTTATTAATATCTATTGCACCTGAATGTTGTCCAAAAGCAAATTTAAAATTTTTGCTTATATATTCTTTTTGTTTTAAACTATACTCGCCAAAAGGGTATGAATAATAAATAGGATTATATCCTAACTTATTCTTAAATATTTTAATTGATTCATCTACATCATTTTTAAACTCTTCAAAACTAGTCTCCACCATATATTCATGAGAGTGCGCATGATTTCCAATTGTTACAAAATCCTCTTTTTCAATTTCTTTTATTTGCTTCCATGTCATATATCCAGATTTACCCACAGGTTCCGTTGAAACAAATAAAATAAAAGGAATTTTGTTTTTTTTAAGATAAGGCCAAGCTTTTTCATAAAAAGAATAAAAGGCATCATCTATTGTTAATAAAATCTTTTTCTTTTTTTTTGTATTTTTAAATTGATCTTTAAATTCATTTAGTTTTATAAAATCTATGTTATTTTTTTTTATAATATCTATTTGATTTTTAAACACATCCATTCGTATATTTGTTGAAGGGTATTTATTTTCATCGAATCTATGATACATTAATGCAAGTATTCCATGATCTTTTGAATAATATTTGATATTATTTTCATCTGCATTAGAATTCATAGTAAATAGAAATATTATGAACAATTTAATTATTGATGCAGCAACTGATAAAATTTTATTTAAAGTCATAGCTGAAAACAAATCATATACTAGTGAATTTCCAAACGATAGAGAAAATTTTGACAAATTTGCCCAGCTATTATTTAGATTTTTACAAAAAAATAACATAAGGATTGGAGATATAAAAAATATATTTATTAATCAGGGACCAGGTAAATTTTCTGGAATCAGAACTTCTATTGCTATAGCCAAGGCTATCAGTATAAACAATGACTTAGATTTGTATGGATTTAGTTCAAATCAGGTGCTAGGTAAAAATTATACAGAAATATTAGATTTATATAGAGATGGAATGTTAAAAAAAAATTTGATTAAACCTATATATTCAAGTTAAAATAGATTTATGTCAGAAACAATACTACAAAAATGTATATCAAAAGGAGTTAAATTAACTGAGCAAAGAAAAATAATTGCTAAAGTAATGGCAGACTCTAAAAAGATGTATGGTGAATCGGATCATCCCAATGTTGATGAATTATATAATAGAGTTATAAACATTGATCCAAAAATAAGTATTGCTACTGTTTATCGTACTGTAAAGCTTTTTGAAGAGTCTGGTATCATAACAAAACATGATTTTAAAGATGGTAAAGCTCGATATGAAGAATTAAATGAAAGTCATCATGATCATTTAATTGATGTTAAAACAGGAGAAATAATTGAGTTTGTGGATGAAGAAATAGAAAAACTCCAAGAGAAAGTTGCTGATAAGTACGGTTATAAACTAGTAGACCATAAATTGGAACTCTATGGAGTAAAAAAAAAATCTTAATTAATGGATAAAAAAATTTTTATTAAAACATTTGGATGTCAAATGAATGAATACGACTCAAATCGTATTTATGATTCATTAAAGAAAATAGGATTTATTAAAACTGAAGATCACGAAAATACAGACTGTTATTTGCTGAACACTTGCCACATAAGAGATAAAGCAAAAGAAAAAGTATATCATGAAGTTGGTAGAATAAAAAAAACCTATAAAAATAAAAATAAACCAATAATGATCGTGGCCGGTTGTGTAGCTCAAGCTGAAAATGAGGAAATGCTAAAAAGAGAACCTTTTATTGATATTGTTATAGGACCACAATCATATCATAAAATAAATGACGTAGTAGCAAATCACATACAAAAGCAAAAAGTTGAAGAAACAGATTTTGATACCATGATAAAATTTGAATATTTTGATAATATTAAAAACTCTAACAATAAAGTTTCTTCATTTTTAACTATACAAGAAGGGTGCGATAAATTTTGCAATTTTTGTGTTGTACCATTTACAAGAGGCCCAGAGTATTCAAGGCCCTTTAGTAAAATTCTTAAAGAAGCTGAAGTATTAGTTAAAAATGGTGCTAGAGAAATTACTTTACTTGGACAAAATGTTAATGCTTATTTGTACGAAGATAGTAAAAAAAAATATAGACTTTCAAATTTAATAAATGAATTAGAAAAATTTTCAGAATTGCATAGGATTAGGTATACAACTTCACATCCAAAAGATATGACAGATGATTTGATCGAATGTTATTCAACTAATAAAAAGTTAATGCCTTTTGTACATTTACCTATACAAAGTGGATCAAATAAAATTTTAAAATTAATGAATAGAAAACATACTGTTGAAGAGTATTTACACATTTATAATAAGCTTAAAAAAATTAATCCTTTTATAGAATTTTCAAGTGATTTTATAATTTCATACCCAGGAGAAACTGAAGAAGATTTTAATCAAACAATAGAATTAATAAAAAAAATTAAATTTATAAACTCATTTTCATTTATTTTTAGCCCCAGACCAGGAACAAAAGCTGCAGCATTAGACCAGATTGATAAAGAAGAATCTAAAGAAAGATTAATTAAAATACAAAAATATTTGTTTGATTATCAATTAAAAATGAACAAGTCATTTGAAAATAAGTTTATTGACGTTCTTGTAGAAAATAAACTCAGAGATCAAAATAAATTATTTGGAAGAAATAAGTACTTAAATTCAGTGATTATTGAAGGTAATAAAAGTTTCATTGGCAAATCTACAAAAGTTAAAATAGAAAGTTTCAATCAAAACAATTTATTTGGCAAAATAGAGAACAACAAAATGAGGGCTGCATAGATTGAGTAACACTGCATATAATAAGTTAAATTCAGATCTAAAATTTGTTTATTCAGATAATGATACTGTCAGCATTATATTTCCAAACAACGAAATGTTGTTAGGAGTCGTTGGTGAGTTTAATAATAATATAAAAGAGCTTGAAAGAATTACAGAAACTAAAATTTATTCAAGAGGAAATTCTATATTAATCAAGAATAAACCAGAAAAGAATGAATTAATAAAAAATGCTGTTAAATTTTTGTCAGAACAGTTTAAAATAAATGGAACAATAGAAAAAAAAGATATAATTTCTTCTGTAAATAAATTTATGATTGATGAAAAAATAATTAGTTCTAAAAAGAATATAGAATATATAATCAAGACTCCAAAAAAATCAGTTATTCCTAGATCAGAAAAACAAAAGAAATATGTTAGAGCTTTAAGAGAAAGTGAAATAATAATTTCAGCTGGACCTGCGGGGACTGGTAAAACCTTTTTAGCAGTTGCGGTTGCTTTAACTATGTTGTTAGAAAAAAAAATAGAAAGAATAATTC
>CACDDC010000015.1 GCA_902551455.1 uncultured Pelagibacteraceae bacterium
CATATATTTTTAAAAAAAATGATACCAATAATAATCGAAATAGTTATTTAGATAAAAATTATATATATCCAAAAGTAGATAAATTTTCAAAAAAAAATTTAATAGTTATATATGTTGAGTCCTTAGAGGAAACATTTACAAATAAAAATATTTTTGGGGAAAATCTTTTAAAAGAAATAAGTGCACTGCCTAACTCATCTAAGGTTAAAAATTTTTATCAGATTCCAGAAACAGGCTTTTCTATTTATTCACTTATTGCTTCTCAATGTGGAATACCTTTATTAAAATTTGGAATTCTTGAAGCAAGACAAATTGGAACATTAAAAAAATTTTTGCCAAATTTAACTTGTTTAAGTGATATTTTAAAAAAAAATAATTATATCAATACAATTTTAACCTCAGATGATAGTAGACATGGAGGATATGATGTTTTTGGAAAAACACATGGATTTGACGAAATTATTGATTCAAGAAAATTAAAAGACCTTAACTATAGAACTTCAAGATCTGCATGGCATCGGTATGAACAAAATTGGTATGGTGGTATACACGATAATACTTTATATCAAGCATTGATAGATATTCTTAAAAAAAAAAAAATATTAAATAAAAATTTTTTTATTTCTGTACATACTATAGATACTCATTCTCCAAAAGGATATCCAAATCCGAAATGTCTTAGAAAAATATTAAAAAAAGCAGAAATAAATAATTTTGATTTTACACATTCATTTATCTGTTCAAGCAGATATCTAGAAAAATTTATAAAAGAATATAATAAACTCAAAATGGCTAATACAAATTTAGTTATAATAGGTGATCATTTATTCATGCAATCTTTTGATGAGGTGCTAGAAAAAGATAGAAAAATTTTTAATAGTTTTTTAATTAATCAAAAATTTAAAATAATGAGAAATGACATGAATGTATTTGATCTATTTCCATCATTTTTAAACCTTGCGGGAGTCACATTAAAAAATGAGCAGCAACAAGCTGGGTTAGGTTATAGTATTTTTATTAATAACGAGGAGTATAAAATAATTAATAAACCTATTAAAAATCAATCAAACATTTATAAAAAATTTTGGAATGAAAAAAAAAATTATTAAAATAGTAGTTATTCTTTCATTTTTTGTAAGTTTGTTAATATATTTTATTAATCTAAATAATGGTTCTTTAATCACGAAAAAAATAAATAGTTTAAAAATCCAAAAAAATAAGAATTACTCTTATATTGCACATGCAGGAGGTGGACTTGGTGAAAAAACCTATACTAACAGCAAAGAAGCTTTAATAAATAGTATAAGTTTGGGTTATAAATTAATTGAGTTAGATTTGATGGTAACTGCAGATAAATACATTTTTGCATCTCATGACTTAGAAATCTTCAATAGCATTTGCCACACCAGTATTCTTTCAATTAAAGATTTATATCTAAAAGATATCAAGAAATGTAAGTTAAAAAATAATTTGATTTTTACTATACTTACAGAAGATGAAATAAATCAAGTTTTTCTTGAAAACAAAGAACTAATTTTAATTACTGATAAGATAAGAGATTATAAACTTTTGAAAAAAAAATTTAACTTTGAAAATAGAATTATTGTAGAAACTTTTTCTGTATCAGATTACTTATATGCAAAATTAATAGGTATTAAAAATCCTATGTATTATTTTAAAGGAAGAATAATAAATAAATTTTTCATCTCAGTATTTAGACCAAAAATAATTTCAATTTCAACAAAACTTGTTGAAGAACAAAATAATTTTTTAAAAGATTATTTGAAAAAAAAAAATTTAATTTTTGCTTTCACATCTAACAATAAAAAATTCAATGATAAGTACTTGAATAATTCTATTTCTGCTGTGTATACTGATTTTTGGGATATAGATAATTCAAGATGTTATCAATTAAAAAGTAAACCAAAATTATGTGATAAGTATTAATAAGAAGATTTAATATAAGCTTTTGTATAAATTTTCAGTTAAATAAGAAGTTTTTTTCCAATCAAAATTTTTCAAATTATTACTATATTTTTTTATCATTTTTTGCTTTCTCTCATCGTCGTAAGCCAGTGTCTCTATTTTATAAATCATATCTTCTATGTTCTTTGGGTCAAAATAATCAATCACATCCTTGCCAACTTCTATAAGACTTCCTCCATTACTCGAAACTATTGGGCAATTAAATTTCATAGCCTCTAGAATTGTTAATCCAAAACCTTCATACAAGGATGGACATACATAAACTGCAGCTTTTTTAAATAGATAATTTAGCTTTTTATCATCACCATAATAAATTTTTATTTTATCTAAAATATTATGATCTAAAAATATTTTTTTTTCATTATCTAAAATTTCACCTCCTCCAAAGCATACAACATTAAAATCATTTTTTAGCATTTTGGATTTACTGTAAGCTAAAATAAAATTTTTGAAATTTTTATAATTATTTCTATCACCTACAAAAAGTAGAAAAGGTTTTTCTAAAAATTCATCCTGTATTTTAATTGTCTCAAGGCTATCTGGATATCCATGATGAATTACAGAAATTTTATTTTCATCAACTTTATAAAAATTAAGTAAATCTTTTTTTGTATTATCTGAAACACAAATTATTTTATCTGCTTTTTCTATAGAATTTTTTTTATAAAAACTTCTATACTTAAAATTATATTCAGAAGAATATTTTTCATGAATTAAATCATGTACTGTAATAACAGTTTTTATGTTTTTTGAGTAATTATAGTTATCATAATATGTCAAATGAACTATATCGGGTCTTTTAATAAAGCAAAATAATTCAAAAAAAAATTTATTAAATTGAATGGTTGCTTTTCTTGTAAACCTTAAATAATTATTTATTTTTAGAAAACAAATCTTTTTATTACTATTTATATCATCCAAAAAATTATTTATGTATATTGGTGCTATAATTTTGGTATTAAAATTTTTACTGAAATTTTTATTTAACTCAATTATATACCTAGAGATACCTCCAAAACGTTGAAGATAAAATATCGATGGATCAAAAAATAACTTCAATTTTATATTTATATTCTTTTTAAATTAAAAATAAATTTTATAACTAAAGTTAATAATACCATAAACTTATTTTGTCCGTTATCTAATCTAATTCTTGTACACTCAACCATATGATCAAAAAATGGAGTTTTGCTTGAAAAACCACCTCTTTTAAAAATTCCAAATAATTCATTTTTTTTTGTACCTATGCCTTTCAACTTATGTTTAACAATCATTCTGTAAAAATAATCGTAGTCTGAGGAGTACCTATATTTTAAGTTATATTTTCCTAAAATTTTAGCTGCTTCTTTTTTTATATAAAATCCGGTTGAATGACTTGAATAAAATCCCCAAGTAAAATGAATTTTCCAACTTTTATATCCGTGCAATATCCCCCAGTGTTTTTTTACCGCTCCAAAAAAAAAATCTACATCTTGGTATCTTTTATAATAACTTACCAAATACTCTAATGATTTTTCTGTTAACAAATCACCAGAGTTAACAAAACCAATTAAATCTCCTGTTGCTTTTTCTAAACCTTTGTTAAAAGCATCGTATAATCCATCATCTTTTTCAGATTTCCAAAAAGCAATTTCTTGATTGTATTTTTCTATAATTTTAATGGTATTGTCGGTAGATCCTCCATCAATAATAACATATTCTACGTTTTTATAATTTTGATTTAGAACACTTAAAATAGTTTTTTCAATATTTTGCTCATCATTTAAAACAACTGTAATGATTGTTATCACTGGTTTAGTTTTTAATTCAGTAACCATTTTTTAATTTTATTTAATGATATTATAAACTTTTGTTAATAATTTTTTTTGATTAGAATTTAAAATTTTTTTATTTATATTAAATTTTTCTAAAAATAAACTAGACAAACCAAATCCAGAAATTAGTACAAATTCCTTTATACTATATTTAGATTTTTTTTTTACATAATAACATTCTGCCTGTAGTAAAGATTGTTTATTAAAATTTGTTTCAATATCATTAAGGCTAATATTATTATTAAATACAGTCTGATTAGTTGAAAAATTGTAGTCACCATAGCTTGGGAATAGTGTGTAAAGGAAATAATTTTTTTTATTTAGAATATTATTAATTGTATTAAAACTTTCTTTAAATATTGGATTATTTATATTAACCTCTATTTGTAGAAGAAAAGGGTTTGAGCAATTAAGTATAGAATTTAAAACTTTTAATTCTAAACCTTCAACATCAATTTTAATCATGTCAGGTTTTTGAAGTTTTCTACTTTTCAAAAAATCTCTAAAACTATATACCATTTTTTTATTAGGCTTTAATGGATAAAGGTTAGTATATTTTTTTGATTTTTTAAAATTAATTGCAAATGTTGAGATTGTAGAAATTTTACTCTCATAATATTTTTGAATTTTTGTTTTATCTGAAATTGCAGTTCTAAATTTAAATATGTTTTTGTGATCAAGAAAATAATTTTTAAGTTGATTAAATGAATAATCTAAATTTTTATTTGGATCTATAAGATGAACTCTTGAAACGCCATCAAAATTGATAATCTCTGGTAAAATTCTTTGTCCAGCTCCTATATCATATATATTTAGCTTAGATTTTAACAATTTTTTATATAATCCACTTAACTTAATGCTTTTTTTTTTTAATCGTAAAAATTTTAATTTTCTAATAAATCTTTTTTTGATATTAGTAAGTCGCATTATTATTAAATAGTAATTTTGTTAAATTTATAATAAACATCTAAAAAATATGAAATACCTAATTAATAAACCAAATTTATCCAATTTGGAAAAGAAATATGTGTTAAATGCTTTAAAAACCACTTGGCTATCATCTAATGGATCAAATACTAAAATTTTTGAAAGTAAATTTTCTAAAATTACAAAAAATAAATATTCTTTAGCAGTTCAAAGTGGTACTGCTGCTCTTCATTTAGCGCTAAAAAGTTTAGGTGTAAAAAAGGGCAACAAAGTTATTGTACCAAATTATACATGTGTTTCAAATCTATCTTCAGTTTCTCAATGTGGTGCAAAATCTATTTTAGTAGACATAGAACAAGATACCTTTGGTCTTGACTATAATTTGGTATTAAAAGCCATAAATAAATTTAGACCAAAAGCACTTCAACTTGTTCATGTTTATGGATTTCCTGCGCGAGATACGATTAAAATTATAAAAATTTGTAAAAAGAGAAATATAAAAATCATTGAAGATACGAGTGAATCGCTTGGTGCAAAATTAAATAATAAAATGGTTGGTACCTTTGGAGATATAAATGTTACATCTATTAGATCCGAAAAAATGATAGGAGTTGGAGAAGGGGCTGTAATTTCAACAAAAAATAAGAAAATTTTTGAGAATATAAGTTTACTTGCGTCGAGATCTGCACCATTTAGAAAATCAACTGATCCATATTGGAAGAAATATTATGTTGTTGGTGAAGGTTATAATTATCTTATGCCTCATCTTTTAGGATCTGTAGCTAGAGCTCAAATAGAAAGATTTAATACAGTATTGCTGAAAAAAAAAATTAGTGTAGGTAAAAATTATTTTAGAATCTTAAAAAAAAATAATTTAGCTTTTGGTCAAAAATTAATAAAAAATTCTAAACCTGTCTTTTGGTTAAATTCAGTTTTATTTAATAAAAATAGCAAAAAAGAAGTTAGAAAAATAGGCGAAATGTTAAAAAAAAAGGGTATTGAAGTCAGGTCTGGGTTTTGGCCACTTAATTTATTAAAAAACTTTGACATGAAATATGTTACTAAAAAAAATATAACAAAAAGAATTTTTGAAAAAATAATTATTTTACCTTCATCTTATGATTTAAAAATAAAAGATATAAATTATATTGTTAAATCCATAAAAAAATAATTATTAAAATAAATAATCAAATTTGTTAAATCTTTGAACATATTGTAAAAAAACCAAAGATCTTTCGCTTAAATTGTTAAAAGGTGTTCTTTTGTGAAATCCGTTTGTAAAGGCTATATAAAGGCTATTTTTTGGAACGCAAACTATTTTTTTTTCAAATTGAAAGTACTTAAATAATTCATCTGTCTCATCAAAATTTTTAGCTTGTAAATAAAAATTAATAAAATTTTCATTTATTTTATGAGATGATAAAGCATACTCTAGTGGTGCATCATCATTTGTGATTTCGTGAGGTGTATAATAAATTTTAAAATGAGGTAAAAATCTGTCAGTATGCAAATAAGATGCCCCTTTTACCTTTTCTTCTTTTTTTGTATTATTTTGTCTCAAATGTCTAAATTGAACTGTTGGTTCAACAATTTTTCCATAAATTTCTTTAGTAAATTGATCGCTTAGATTTTTTAATGTTTTAAAATTTTTTATTATAGTTTCACCCATTAATTCATCAACCTCTTTAAAAAAACCTGGATTACTCGGTTCTTTAAGCCATCTATTTTTTTTAAAATTTTTGTTTTTTAAATCACTAAAGAAATCAATTATTTTATTTCTTTCATCCTCTGGCAATGCATTTTCTAAGATTGCCAATCCATTGCTTGAAAGAGACTCGAAAATCTCATTGGTAATCAAATATTTTTCATTATTTATAATTTTGAAGCTAATCTTTTTTTTATTCTCATCTATAGTAGAAAAAAAATATTTTTGGAATGACTGATTATTTTTAGCTCTATTAATCCAAAAATTTATATATTTTTTTCTTTGATTTACATCATGGTTTTTTACAAAAAATTCAACACCAGGTGTTCTCAGAATTCTATTATTAATGTATTTTCTAAATTTTTGGATTAAATTATATTTAACTAACATTTTAAACTATATATTTATACTATATTTTTTATGAAAAACAAATTTTTGAAATTTAATTATCAAACTTTATTTTAAACTATTTAATTTTGTTTTATCTGTATCAAAATAGAAATAATTTTTTGAAATTATAAATTCTTCTAGATTTTGAATTATATAATTATGTATTTTAGAATTGAAATCTTTTAACCAATAGTCATATATTTTATTAGTATATTGTAAGGGTTTATTATTAACAAAACTAAAATATTTTTCTGGTCTTCTGAAAAAGATGTTTTGTTTATGTGTCATATATTTCATAAAATGATAAGAATATAATTTATTAAAATTTATTTTTTTTTTTCTTTTTTTTAAATTTAATAAAGTTTTTTTATATTCATCTAAATTTTTTGGATTAATACAAAAATTATAATCAAAATGTGGATTATTTTTTGAAGCATTAATTACTTTAATATTATGAATTGGCATCTCAGATGCAACTGTGCCATAAACAGTAAGTACATAATCTATTCCAATTTGCTTTAAATAATTATTTGGAAAATCTTTATTTATTAACTTTAATTTATGATTATTTTTTACAAAGTTTTTAATTTCTTTTTTTGTAATATTGCTAGATGCAGGATGCAATTTTATATACCAATCATAATCGGTTTGTTTTATTATTTTGCTTAAAAATAATAACCATTGTTTAAAATCTGAAAAAAAATGATTACCGTGTATGTGTGGACTATCTATAAAGTCGTGTGAAAAAATAATTACCTTGATTTTAGAACTGCTTTTTAATTTATGAATCTTAACTTTTTTTTTGAAAGTTGCTTTTTTTAAATAATAATATTTTTTTTTCCCACTTGTATAATCATTTAATATTTTTTTACCTTTGATTAAAAATTTTTTTTGGAATTTTTTTGGAATATTATTAAAAATCTTATCATAAAATTTAAAATGAATATCAGATCCATTTGTTTTCTTTTTAAATGAAATTGAATTAGTTAGATTTACTAAATTACAATTTGATATAGAAAAACAATTCAATTTTTTACTTTGAGCAATTCTTAAAGGTATGCCAGTTAAATAAACTGCATGGCAAACACAAATTGCCTCAACATCATTTTCTTTAAAAAAATTTTTCCAAAATAAAAATAATTTAATTGTATCTTTAAAATAATTAATAAAATTAGATGAATTTAAATTAATTGTAACAGATGAATATTTTTTTAAATAACTGTCATAAATTAAGTCTCCAATCCAAATATCATATACTTTTAAATTTTCTAGATCTCTCAGATTGGGTTTGGTTAAAATAAAATTATTTGTTATTTTCTCTGCTTCAAAAGATATTTCATTAGTGTATTTTGGCTTTAAAAAAGTATCTGTTCCAAAAGACTTAAAAATTTTAAATGTTTTAAAGTTTAAATTTGATCCAATTGTCCATAGATATTTTTTATACCACTTGGGATTTTCTCTATTTAACAAGTCAAAGCATTCATAAGCAATGATCTTGCAATTTTTTTTAACCTTAAAGTAATTTACAAGATATGAAAAAATTATATGAATTACAGGCCATCCATTAAATTCTATTAAAAATATTTTCCTTCTCTTTTTCTTTTTATTTGTTTCGGGAAATATCTGCTTATTATGTGAATTGAATTGATTAATTATAAATTGATTATTTTTATGATTAACTTTCATGATAGGAAAAATTTGATAAAGATTTAAAAAATTTTATCTTATACTTTTTATTAAAGCCTTTAATTCATTTGACTTCATAAATATTTTATTAGTTCCGCTATTATAAATAAAATTACTTTTAACTTTTTTATATTTTTTAGTTTTACAATAATTTAATATTTGTTTTTCTGAAGAATTAGATAAAACTATATAATGATCTTTATTTTCAACTGTATTTTTTGTTTCTGATGGATTAATCAGCTCCTCATGTATTTTTTCTCCAGGTCTTATACCAATTATATTGTAATAATTTTTTTTACCTGAAATAACTTCAATTAAATTTCTTATATAAAAGCTTTTTAATTTTGGTACATATATTTCGCCACCAGAACTATTTTTGATTGCTTGCTCTACTAATTTAATTGCATCTGGTATTGATATATTAAATCTAGTCATATCATAGTGAGTCAATGGTAGTTTTTTATTTTGCTTGAACATTTTCAAAAAAAATGGAATTACAGAACCTCTACTACCCATTACATTCCCATATCTAACTACAGAAAAATTTATTTTTCTTTTTCCTTTAATATTATTGGCTGATAATATCAGTTTATCAGCGCAAAGTTTTGTTGCTCCGTAAAGATTAATTGGAGATGATGCTTTATCAGTAGATAAAGAAACAACTTTTTTAACATTCATATCTAAACACGCTTCTACTAAATTTTGTGTTCCAATTATATTTGTCTTGATAAATTCAAAAGGATTATATTCTGCCGTAGGTACTTGTTTTAACGCAGCGGCATGTATCACAATATCTATTCCTTCAAGAGCTCTTTCGACTCTTTCTTTGTCTCTAATGTCACCAATAAACATTCTTAAATTTGAATGTTGAAATTTTTTTTGTTTAGACATTTCATATTGTTTAAGTTCATCTCTACTAAAAATAACTAGTCTTTTAAAATTGGAGTGATTTTTTATTAAATGTTCTATATAAGCTTTGCCGAAACTACCAGTTGCTCCTGTTACTAAAATTGATTTATTTCTGTACATTATTTACCTCTTATTCCTTTCAAAGCAGATTTAGTTTTTAACAGTTTATAAATACTTTCTTTTTGATCTTCACATTTTTTAATATTTCTAAAGATATTATCAAGCAAATTAAAATAATTATCCATTATTTTGTCAGTATGTGAAATGCTTGTATAAATAGTATTGGAAGCAATTATTTTTTTTTCAATCATTTCTTGTGAGATATAGGTTTTGTATAAATTATGATTATTTGATTTGAAGTTAAAGTTAGGTAAAGCATCTAATCCATGAATATTAATTTTAATTGAATTATTATTTGCAATTTTATTCCAGTTTGATTTAATTTTTTTACCAGTTTTTGATATAATGGTCCATGATTTCAACTTTTCCATACATTTTAACGTCTCTAAGCCTGCCACTGATCCCATTCTTTCAGTCCAAAAAGTACTGCTGATAAAAGTTTTTTTAACTGATTCCATAATTTCTTTTTTTCCTATTATTGCATTTATTGCATAGCCATTTCCGAGAGCTTTACCAAATATTGCAATATCTGGGTTAATTTTATATTTTAAATGCAATCCTCCAAAATTTGATCTAAATCCTGAAGTACATTCATCAAAGATTAATATTATATTTTTTTTGGTACAAATATCTCTTACTTTTTTAAGAAAATTCATTTTAGGAGGTTGATTTCTTTCCACTTCCATCTTCACAACTCCAATATTTTTAGCATCTATAATTCTTCTCAATCCAGAAATATCATTGTAATTAAAAGGAAAGACGGTATTTTTCAAATTTTTTGGTACACCCTCTATGTTTAAATTATTGATTAAGTGATTATTTAAATTTTTTTTATTTCTTAAATTTGGCGATAAATACCAATCGTGCCAACCGTGATAACCACAAATTGCAATATTACTTTTTCCAGAGCATGCACGTGCAATTCTTATTGCTACTGCATTAGCTTCTCCACCAGATCTAGTAAACCTAGCCATATCTGCCCAAGGATGAATATCAATTAATTTTTCAGCTAATAAAATTTCATCTATTGAGTTTAATGATGACATATTGCTTTTTTTTAAATTTTCTCTAATTTTTTTTTCTATAGGTTGGTAGGCATAACCAAGAGTATTTGTTCCTACTCCCATTAAAAAAATATCTTTAAATTGATTATTTTCCAAATCCCAAATATTACATCCTTTAGCCTTAGAAAAATAAGCGGGCCAAAGTCCAGGTAAATGTAAATCTGGATTTTTGGAAAATAGCATAGACCCATTTGCAATGACCTCATTAGCTCTTATCCAAAATTTTTGTCCTAAATTCATATGCATACCTTCATTTCTAATTACGTTAGAATTATTTTGAAAAAAATTCTTATCTTGATCGTATAATTCTAATATTTTTTTTAATGTTAAATTAAAATTGAAGTTCTTAAATTTTATTAATTTGTTTAAAATTAATAAATCATATTTAGTATCTACTGACAATTTTAAATTTGAATAATCTTTTTTCAAACTAAAATTAAATTTTTTATATTTTTTTAATTTAATTATACCTGTTGTTACATGCTCATGCTCATTTTCAATTTTTTTTGATATATGTCTTTCTTTAATAGCTTGAAAGTTAAATATTTCTATATCCATACCGTCTGGATAAGTAGGATCTATTGTATTTGAGACGTAATCATAATTATTATTCTTATAAAAACTTGCAAAATTATCTAGCACGTTTGGATCAATTAGGGGACAATCTGCAGTTAATCTAACTATATTTTCCAAATTAAATGCTTTTGCACAAAAATAATATCTAGATAAAACATTTAAATTAGATCCTCTATAAAATTTTATATTTAATTTTTTACAAACTTTAATAATTTTATCATCTTCAGTGCTTTTAGTGCAGGCTACAATTATTTGATCAATATTTTTTGCTTTTTTAATTCGATTAATTAAAATTTCCAGTAATGTTTTATTTTTGATTTTTGACAATACTTTTGCAGCAAATCTAGATGATTTGCACCTTGCTTGAATTATCACAGAAATTCTATTATTTATTCCCATTTTCTTGGATCAGTGATATTTCTATTTACGATGTTGAAATTATCAAAATTAATTTCAATTTTTTTATTTAATGCAACTAGTATTTCTTGCAATTGAGATTTGTTATCGAATCCAATAGTTATTAAATCGATTTCTTTAATATTTTTAATAAAAGAAATTGCTAAATCTAATTGTGAAAAATTATTTTGTTTACACCAAATGTTATACTTAATTAATAAAGGTTTAAATTCTTTACTATATTTAAAATTATTTAATTGATTAATTTTTTTTAAGACTAACCCATTCAAAAAAATCGATCTTGCTTGAATTTTTATATTCTTTTTTTTAAGTTTATTAATCCATTTATTTTTAATAAATCTTTGATCGAAAATACTAATTGGAAGCTGAACTATATCTGGTTTAAATACTTTTAAACTTTTTACTAATTCCCTTGGTTCATAAATTGAAATGCCAATATTTTTAATTATTTTTTTTCTTTTTAATTTGCTTAGTGTTCTTAAAAACAAATTTCCATTAATCGATAGCAGGTCTTTAGTGTTATGAAATAAAATAGCCTCATATCTTTTTAATTTGAATAATTTTAATTCAAGTAAAATTTTATTTTCTAAATTTTTTAAAAAAGTATTTATATTTTTTTTTGGCAATCTTACTTTTGAAATTAATTTAAAATTTTTAAAATTTATATTGTTTAATAATTTTTTATTTAAATTGTATTCAAAAGCTGTGTCTAAATAGTGAATTTTATTTTGTTTTGCTAATTTAATAGTATTTTTTAAAACATCTTGATTAAATTTAAATTTTTTTAAACCATAATATTGATTAAAATTTGCTGAACCGATCACAATATTTTTCATTTAACTTTAAAAAATTTTTTAATTTTATTTATAATTAGATTCTGTTCTTTATCCTTTAATCCATAATAAATTGGTAAACTGACAGTTGAATTATAATAAATTTCAGCATTGTCACATATATATTTGTCAGAAAAATATTTAAATTTGTATATAGGGATATAGTGATACTGAATAATTATTTTATTTCTCAGCATATACTTTATTAATTTTTCTTTCTTGATCATATTTGGTTTTTTAAGATTTATTAAATATAAATGAAAAGAAGAAAAATATTTATTTTGTACATTTGGGCACAGGATATAAGGTACTGATTTTAATTTTTTAGTATATTTTTTTGCGATTTTATTTCTATATGAAATAAATTTATTTATTTTTTTTAATTGCGAAATACCTAATGCACATTGAAAATCATTTAATCTAAAATTAAATCCATTGTATATAACATCATATTTCCAATGTTTATTTTTATCTTTTACTATGCCTAGGGATCTAAGTGCTTTAATTTTATCATTTATTTTTTTTGAGTTTGTTGTGACAATCCCACCTTCTCCTGTAGTTATACTTTTTACTGGATGTAAAGAAAATGTTGATATGTCAGAATGTGAACAACTTCCTATTTTATAATATCTATTACCACTCTTATATTGCGAGCCAAAAGCGTGGCATGCGTCTTCGATAATATAACATCCTAATTTTTTTTTTAATTTATAAAAATTTTCAGCATTTTCTGGATAACCTCCATTATACATTGTTATTATTGCTTTAACTTTTGATAGCTTAAATTTTTTACAACAATTCAGAACATTCTCAGGCGACATTTGTCCAGTATGTTGATTTACATCAGATAAAAAAATCCTAGCGCCAAATAATTTAGCAACATTATAGGATGCTACAAAATTAATTGATGGCATTATTACGATATCATTTTTCTTTAATCCTATAGATTGCATGGCTAAAAAAAGAGCCGAAGTACCACTATTACAAGTAGTTGAATAACGGCATTTAAGATACTGATTGATTAATTTTTCAAATTTTTCTACTTGAATACCTGTTGTTATTTTATCTTGTTTAAGAATTTTAGATACCGCTTGGATATCTTTACTGTCTACGTATTGTCTTCCGTAATTTATTTTATTCATTAATTTTTAATTATTTTTTTCAAAATTTTTTTATTTATTGGAGAGTTTTTTTTTATTTTAAAAGGACTTTTTTTATTTAGTAAAAATTTAAAATATTGTGGTGAAATTCCATTTCCAGGTCTAACTCTTTTGATATTATTCTCTGTGAACTTCTCATTTTTTTTAATTTCTTGAGAGGCAAAAATGCTTCTCCTTAACATTTTACTTTGTTTTTCTGAATTTGATCTATAAAAAAATTTTTTTTTATTAAGTAAATATGCTTCGGTAATATCTTTCTTAAATTTTGCTATTTCCTTTCCTTTTAATGAGAAATCAATATCAAAACCTTTTCTTTGATTATCTAGGGCAATGTGTTTCTCGATAACTTCAGCTCCCGAAATTATTGCTGATATAGCTATCTTGTTATCTGTAGAATGATCTGAGAGTCCAACCCTACATTTAAATTTTCTTTTTAAAATTTTTATATTGTAAATATTAAAATCTTTTATAGAGGAAGGATAATTGCTAACACAATATAATAAAGTAATATCTTTACTTCCAAATTTCTTTGCTTGATTGTATGCAAGTTTTATCTCTTCTAATGATGCTGTGCCTGTTGAAATTATTATAGGTTTTTTAGTTTTGGCAATTTTTTTTATTAATTGCAAATCTAAAATTTCAAAAGATGAAACTTTGTACATTGGGCAGTTTAATTTTTCTAAAAAATCTACTGCACTCTCATCAAATGGGGTGCTAAAAATTTTAATTTTTTTTTTTTTAGCGTAACTAAATAATTCTTTGTGCCATTTGAAAGGAGTTTGAGCTTTATTATAAAGATCCCATAAATAATATCCTTTCCATAAACCTTTCGAAATTTTAAAATATTTATTTTTTGAATTTAGTGTCATCGTGCTGGGGGTATAAGTTTGTAATTTTACTGCGTCTGCGCCATATTTTTTCGCAGTGGAAATTAATTTTTTAGCTCTTTTTATAGAGCCACAATGATTAGCAGAAATTTCCGCTATCAGATAAGGAATTTTTGATTTCATCTAAAAAAAAATATATTTACTCGGACAATTTTTTTGATAAAGAACTAATTTTTTTATCTTCTCCGTAAATTTTAGCCATTTCTTTGCCTGTTGAAATTGGATCATGTCTAAAAGCAATTTTTAAAATATTCATCCAATTTGAATTATTTTTTTTTCTTACTTTCTCTATTTTATTAATTATTTTTATATATTTTGACGATCTTATTATTTTTTTTTTCATTAAAAAATATTTTTTATAGTATTTATAAATATTGTAGTTTGTTGATTTAAACAAGGCAATTGATTGTAAATTATTTCTTAAAACAAACGAATAAACATGCTCATTTGATATAAATTTTTCAGCTTTAACTAACGCTTTTTTACCTAAACCTTTTCCTCGATATTTTTTAATTAATGCAATTGAAATAAATATTTTTTTATATTTTTTTTCTAATCTAATATATCCAATTTTAATATTTTTTGTTTTTATTATTAAAATAACCCTTTTTTTTTTAAGAAATCCCTTTAACCATCTTAAATGCTCTGTGTATTTTATTTCTTTAGTATTAAGCGAACTTAAACGAACTGTTTTACTATTTCTTAAATTAAAAATAAAATAATAGTCATTTCTATTAAATTTTTTTAATACAATTTTCACTTTGCTTAATTTCTTATTAAAAATTCTTAATATTTATTTGGTATTAAATTTTTTAATCATATCAACAATCATCAGTAAAAAAAACTGATGTGTATTTTCAATGATATTATATTTATTGGAGTCTACCCAAAAATTAATATCTCCATTTTTATTAAGATAGTTGTTTTTTTTAAAACCTGTAAATGTAATAATTTTTTTAAATTTTCTTCTTTTTGCCTCTTTGAGACCATTTATCATATTTTTTGACATTCCACTTGATGAGATTAAAATTAAAATATCATTTTTTTTTCCATATTTTTTGATCACTCGAGATATCCAATTTTCAAATTTAAAATCGTTAGAATAACAAGTTATTAAAGCTGGATCATTATAACTGAAACATTTAACTGACGAATTGTTAGTTAAATCCATGCTAAAATGAGATGCAATACTTGAACTACCTCCGTTACCAAATATATGAATAGAGTTATTTGATTTAATTCTACTTAATAAATTATAAATTTTGAAAATATTTTTATTTTGATTATCTGAATTTTTAATAGTTCTGCTAAAATCGTTTATATAATTTGATATATAATTTTTATTTTTCATAAATAATATTTATTTAATTAATTTTTTTATCCAAGAATTATTATAACCATAACTTTTGTCATCAATATAAACATCTGCAGAAGGCTTTGAAATAAAAAGTTTATGATATTTAATACCAAATTTTTTGATTTGATTAGATGTTTTTAAAAATATTTGTTTTTTATGTTGTAACTTGTCTTTTGTTCTACCCATATATCTTGCTGTAAAAATTTTTATAGTATGGCCATTTTCAAATAGCATGTTTACTGTTTTTATAGCATTTTTTTTAGGTTTAGATTTGCTATAGTCATTTTTTTTTGTTGTACATAGTGTATTATCCAAATCAAAGCAAAATGTTTTTTTTTTCATTATTCACAATACTAACACAAATAAACTGAGCACACTATTATAACATTACAAATATAATTTTTAAAATTAACTGAAAAATTATTGGCGTACATTAAGGAATAGTGTTACTAAGAAGATCAAGATGAAACCAAAAAAAAATTTCAGTTATTCTAATAAAATTGTAATAAAGCCTTGGGGTCAAGAATACAATATATTTATTAATAAAAAAATATTTGCAATCACCTACCTTAAAATCAAAAAAGGTTTTTCAACATCTCTTCACTGTCATCCAAAAAAAAAGACGGGTTTTTTAATACTCTCAGGTATGGCAGAAGTTCAGCTAGGTATATACAAAAAAAATATTGTAAAATTCAAGCCAATGTCAATTTTAGTTTTAAGACCTGGTTTATTTCATAAAATTAAAGCATCTAACAAATCTGACCTTTATGCATTAGAAATTGAAACACCATATATCAAATCTGATTTAATAAGGATGTCAGATAATTATGGGAGAATAAACAAAGGATACGAAGGCATAAATTGGACCAAAAAAATAAAAAAAAATAATATAATATTTAAAAAACCCACAAAAAATAAGAAATATATGTATAAATTAAATGGTATTAAAATTACTCTCTCATATTATAAAAATTTTAATAGTTTTAAAAATTATGATGACAAAAGTGTATCAGTTATATGTGATGGAAATATGATAACTAAAGATGGAAATAATGTAATTACAGCTGGCGAAATTGTTAAATCCTATACTTTAAAAAAATTGTCAAAATACTATAAAGTTAATAAAAAAATATTAATTCTTAAGGCATTTAAAATTAAATCTTGATAATAAAAAAAAAATAGCTAACAGTCCTTTTAATGAAAGCTTTAATTATTACCAGTCAACTTGTACAAGACCATGAATTTATTTATCCATTTTATAGATTAAAAGAAGAGGGATTTGATGTCCATGTATACAATCAATCAGATAGCATAGTAAAAGGATTCTTTGGAACTAAAATACCACCTCAAAAAGATGATAAAATAATTAGTCTATCAAAAATTAACATTGATAATTATGAGTTATTATTAATTCCTGGTGGAGCAAAATCTATGGAATTACTTAGACTAGATAAAAAAGCCATTGATACAATAATAGATTTTAATAAAAAAAATAAAATAATCGCAGCTATATGTAGCGGTACTATGATGTTGATTTCTGCAGACATATTAAAAGGAAAAAAGGTAACTGGATATTATGCTTGGAAACAAGATATTATTAATTCTGGAGGAATTTTTGAAGATAGCCCTACTGTAGTTGATGGCAATATTATAACCTCTCCTCACTATAAGTATAATGGTGAATGGATGAAAGCTGTAATAAGTCAATATAGAAATAGTAAAAAATAGACCTTATCTATTATTCATCATTTTTAAGGTATTTATTCTAAAAAATTTCTTATTAAAAAAGATTTTCTTTTCAACAAATTTTTGCTCAATTTCTTTTATTGCATCATCAATTGTTTTATCTGGCTTAAATCCTTTTTTTAATAATTTATCAGAATTTTGTCTGTAAGATCTTGGATCATTGCCAGGTTTTATAAGTATTTTTGATTTTGAATTTAAAACTTTTTTTATTCTTTTTGCAATATTTAGTATTGATATATTTTCAAAACCAACATTAAATATAATTTGGCTCAAAGCTCTATTTTTTTTTAACTTTCTATTTATTGAAAAAATATATGCTTTTATCATATCATTCATATGTAAATTTGGTCTTATCTGTTTTCCTCCAAACACTTTTATTTTATTATCTTTTAAAGCGCTAAATGTTAAAGCATTTACAGAAACATCTAGTCTCATTGATGGCGAATAACCACAAACTGTTGCTGGACGTAAAATTGTTAAATCAATATACCTATTAAATTTCAATAATAAACTTTCGCTAATCATTTTAGATTTGTTATATTCCGAAACAGGTTCTAGGCTTAAATCTTCTGTAACATTTTTTTCTTTCTTAATACCATAAACACTTCCAGATGAGGCAAAAATAAATTTTTTAACTTTTTTTTTTATAGCCAAGTTTATTAATTTATATGTTGCCAAAACATTAACTTCCCACGTCAAGCTTGCATTAAGTTCTGCTGCAGGATCATTGGCTATTGAAGCCAGATGAATTATACAATCGATTTTTCCAACTTCTTTAAGAGATAGATCTCTTATATCTTTTTTAATTATTGATAAATTTTTATTTTTTTTAAGATAATTTCCAAACCAAAAAGTATCAACCACTTTAACTTTGTATTTTTTTTTTATTAAATGATCGACCAAATTTGTCCCGATGTAGCCTCCGCCACCAGTTACAAGAATGCTCTTGATCATTTAATTTTTATAAAATGCATTAATTAATTTAGCCATTTTATCTACATCTTTTTTTCTAATGAATTCATGCACTGGCAGAGATATCGTTGTTTTGCATAATTTTTCTGCAACTGGAAAATCCCCTTTTTTGTACTTTAAAAATTTTGCCGCAGGTTGGAGGTGCATAGGCACTGGGTAGTGAATTTTTGCATCAACATTGTTCTTTATCAAATATTTCATTAGTTGATCTCTTTTTTTAACGTTAATCTGATATAAATGAAAAACTTCTTTCAAATATTTCATTCTTTTAACAGTTTTGATATTTATGTTTTTACTTAAAATTTTGTCGAAATGCTTAGCATTTTCAATTCTTTTTATTGTAATGTTGTTTAGTTTATTTTTAATTTTATAATTAGCTATTACAGCTTGTATTGAGTCTAATCTAGAGTTATATGCAAATTCCTTACATAAGTTTCTATTTATTAAACCATGATTTCGAATAAGAAATATTCTTTCAGCTAATTTTTTTTTATTAGTAATAATAAAACCGCCATCACCCCAAATATTTAAGTTTTTTAAAGGATGCATACTATATGTACAAGCATGTCCAAATTCGACAAGATTTCTACGATGGTATTTTGATTGTATAGCGTGACATGAATCTTGAATTATTTTTAAATTATATTTTTTTGCAATAGCTAAGATTTTAAACATTTCACAAGGTCTGCCACTCCAATGAACAGGCATGATTGCTTTGGTTTTTTTTGTAATCGCTTTTTCAATTTTATATTCATCTATGTTATAGTCATCTTTAACATCTACAAATACTGGTTTAGCGCCAGCTGTGACTATCGAACCAACTGTCGCAATAAATGTATAAGGTGTAGTTATAACTTCATCGTTTCTCCCTATATTTAATGCTTTCAAAGTTAAATATAGAGCGTCTGTGCCATTGCCAACTCCAATAGCATATTTTGCTTTTGTTATTTTTTTAATGTTCTTTTCAAATTTATCTACTTCACTACCTAGGGTATAATCTCCTCTTTTAACAACATTTTCAATTTTTTTAAAAATTTTTGAATAGTCTGAAAATTGCTCAACTAAATAACTATGGTTAAATTTAATTTTACTATCAGATTTATATTGTTTTGGCAGAAAGTTTTTCATTATCTTTTATACTCCATTGGAAGATTTTTAATGTTATTTAAATTATCAAACGTATAATTTATCAATTTAGATATGCCTACATCAATATTTGTTTTGCAAAACCAATTAAGTTCTTTTTCTGTCAGTCTTGAATTGATATTATAAATTAAATCTTTACCTTTTCTATCTGGAACTTTTTTAATAACTTTTTTAAAATTTTTGCCCATTAAATTAGAAACTTTTTTTATGATTTCAACTACGCTATATAATTTGTTTCCTGAAAAATGATATATTTTTCCTGTCGCACCTTTAATAATAATTTTATAAATGCCATAACAAAAATCATCAGAAAAAATGAAATTTCTTTTTGATTTTCCATCACCATGTAATGGAAATTTTTTCTTTTTTATTATAGATATAATAATTTTTGGAATTAACCTATAATAAGGTTGTCCAGGTCCATAAAAATTTGAAAATCTGGCAATTATTCCATTAAATTTAAAGTTTCTAATCAAATTCTTGATATAATCTTCACAAATTAATTTTGAAACAGCATATGGTGTTGATGGATTAAATGAATTATTTGACTCCTTAATTGAATTATTTTGGGAACCAAAAACCTCTGGTGTAGAAATATAAATATATTTTTTTAAAAAATTGAATTTTATAATTTGATTTAAAATATAAATTTTACTAGTGGAGTTTATTTCAAAATATTTTTTTGGTTTCTTCCAACTTTCATTAACCATACAAATTGAGGCAAAATCAATAATAATATGGGGTTTCTCTTTTTTAATAAATGTCAATAATCTATTTAAATCAATTTTTTTAAGCAAGTTTATTTTAATTGTTTTCAAATACTTTTGTCTTTTGTTATTGGAAAAACTTAAAAGAATTTTTGGTTTTTTTTTGCTATATGTTCCTAAAACAAAATATTTTTTTTTTAGCAAAAAATCAACCATGGATGCTCCGGAAAAACTTGAACATCCTAAAACTAAAATTTTTTTCATTTTAAAAATCTAAATATATTCTGAATTAAAAATTATTAGAGTTGTTCTATAACTTTTGCTTGCTCAGCTTTTGCTTTTTGTATTGTTGCAAGTCTTTCGGTATATGATTTGCCAGGTGGGTCATATTTATCGAAAATATTAGATATATTTTGAGTAAAGTCTCTACCCGTATAAGTTAATGAAATTTCATTATCATTAATTACAACTAGTCCATCTTTAACCATTTCATCTAATTGCTCAATCTCTTTGCTAAAATATTTTTTCGCATCAATTTTAAAATTGTCCATAAAATTTTTATAATCTATTTTAAAGTAGCTTCGAAGCTGCTGTGTTGCGTGTTGTCTTATTTTATCATCTTCTGATAATTTCATTCCTCTAAATACTGGTAATAAATTTTTGGTAAGAGATTTTTTATATGAATTTAAATCATAAAAATTTTGTGCATAATAATCATTTCCTAAATTACTCATAGATGAACTGCCAACAGCAACAAAATTAACTCTGCCACCTGTTTGATGTCCAGATGCACCGTAATGAAGTGTACCTTCATTAAAAGCTTTTGTTGTTGGACTAGTAGGTAGCGAATAACATTCAAATCCTGTTCTAATATAACCAGCTTTTTGAAGTTTTTGATTAATAACTTCTAGTATCTCTTTTCTTTCTAAAAAATCAGGCAATGGGCCCTCAGCCAACATTTGTATTTGATATTTAGCGACCCATGGTTTGTAAGCCATTAATGAAAGTTGGACCAAAGTAGGTCTAAGTTCTATCATTTGATCACAAGTATTAGACATTGTTTCTACTGTTTGACCAGGTTGTCCAATTAATAAATCAAATGCAATTTCTTTATAAACTTTTCTAACTTCTTCAGTTAATATATTTTTAAATAATTCTGCTGGTTGAATTCTATTAACTCTTCTTTGGACATTTGGGTCCAAATCTTGCATTCCAAAGGATATTCGGTTCGCACCGCACACTTTATGATTATAAATTAATCTATCTTCATCTACGCGCCTTGGATCAGACTCAACTGTGAAATTAACTACTTTCGACCAATCAAATAAATTTTTTAATTTATCAACCAAGTTTTTTAGATCTTCTCTATTTAAAATAGTTGGTGAACCTCCACCAAAAAAAACTGTTTCAACATTCAATTTAATATTATTCTTATTAAGATGATCAAATAGCAAATCTATCTCTTTATACAAATATGTTAAGTAATCTTTTACTTTTTCGTAATCTTTTGTAATAATTTTACTGCAAGTACAAAACCAACAAAGCTGCTCACAAAATGGTATATGAACATAGAAAAAAATTGGTTTTTTATTATTTCTTTTTAACCAGTCAACTAAAGCATTTTTATAATCATCAGAATTAAATTTAAAACTCCAGTGATCTTTGGTTGGATACTCAGAATAATTAAAAACTAAATCTTGATGATATTTTTTTATCAAATTAGCGTTTAATGTCGATTGTTTCATAAAATGATTATTATATTATTAAACCAATTAATTGCTATCTAAATATATATTTTTTTAGTATTAAGCCTGTTAAATTTAGCATCAATAGATAAAACGATAGTCATATACAATTATATTAAAAAAAAGTCAATTTTGTAAAATTATTTAAGATTTATCGATTTTGATGTAGTAAAATAATAATCTCCCTTATATTTCAAAATCTTAAACAGTTTTAACCAATCATTTTTATGAAGAACTGTTGTGCCTATCAACGTCCATTGTTCAAAAATTTCCTTTTCTTTCTTATTTGAATAGGCTGCAACTGTAAAAAAAGATTTTTTTGACACTCTATTAATTTCTATAATAGTTTTAGCAACATCTTGTAAATTGTATTTATATATTGAGCTAAAACCAATAACAAAATCAAAATATTTTTTCTTAAATGGAATTTTATAATAATTGCTTAAAATAATTTTAGATTTTATCTCTTTTTCCGCGTTATCTATAGGGTATTTGTGGTCCTCAATTCCCCAAATTTCTGATCCAGGTAAAAGAGCTTTAAAATCTTTCATTATAAAACCTTTTTTACAACCTAAGTCTAAGATTTTTGATTTATTGGATAAATTATACCTTTTTATTATTTTAGGTAATAGTTTTTTCCACCTTCCATCGTAACTAAAACCACCATATCCATTTGTTCTATCTCCATCGTAATACTCTTTATCTAAACGCCAAGCGGTTATTTTATTCACGATACTTCTTTTGACAGATCTATTAACTCTGCTTTTTTTTTTAAAATAATTTGGATCAAAATATGGCATATTTTAAAACTTAAAAATAGGTCTAAGAATTTTTCCTTTTGAGAAATTTTTAATTACAATATTTACATCTGCGATTTTAAAATTTTTATTAGGAAGCATTTTTTTTATAAACTTGATTTGGTCAATTAAAATATTTTCATTTCTTTTGAAATTTTTCATAATTGTTCCTCCTGAACCCCAAGCCCCCATTAAAGTTTTACCTGAAATTATATCCCAGGTTTTGATTAAAATTTTTTCATTTATTTTTGTGTTGCCAATAATAACAAACTTTCCAGTAAATTTTTTACACAAAGATAAAGTTTTTTCTATTAATTTTTTTGATCCAGTACAATCTATAATTAAATCAAATTGTTCATTATTTTTATTTTTAAAAATATCAATATTTTTAGGGTTTATCAAAATAGATTTAATGTTTGGAAATTTTTTTGAAAATTTAATTCTTTTAGGGTTGGAGTCTATACAAGTTATATCTTTACATTTTAAAAAATTCAAAACAAAATAACATGCATAACCTAAACCGCCCATTCCCATTATTAGAACTTTTGATGAAGGATTGAAATTTCCTAATTGAAATATAGCATTGCTAGCTGTTGGTAATGCACATCCTAATAATATTGACTCTCTTAAATATTTATTTTTTTTACTAATTTTATAAATTCTATCATCAGAAACAACAGCATATTGTGATAGTGAGTTACAACCACCAGAATTAATTTTTTTACCATTAAATAAATAATATATTTGTTCATATTTTTTTTTAGACCCATTTTTTACCCAGCTAATAACAACATTGTCATTTTTTTTTAAATTTTTCACTCCTCTTCCTAGTTTTATAATTTCACCAACGCCTTCATGACCAATACAGTGTGGCAAATATTTATCTCTTCCTAAAACTCCATTTATTTCATTCAATTGAGTATGGCATATCCCCGAGTACTTCATTTTCACAAGTGCACAACCTTTTGGAAGATTTTGAATTTCTAAATTACAAACCGATAATTTTTTTTTTTGCTTTGTAAGCACAGCACCTAAATTTTTTATATTCATATAGAAATTAATTTTTTTCTAATATTTTTTAGAATATTTTTTGGTAAAAAAGGATACATATTATCAATCATATTGGGTTCAAATGAACCATCTTTATTCATTTGAGTTTGAACTCTAGGTACTAATTCTTGAAGCTCTGGCATGATAACTTCACATATTATAGCTGATTTAGAGTTAACAATTTGTTTTAATTTTTCTTTAAGATTATTTTCATTATCCAATATGATAGTTTTAAAACCTAAACTTTTTGATAAATTTATAAAATCTGGTAGCGAAACACCACTTTTTTTGTCTGAGCCAACAAATTTTTTAAAATTTTTTTTTTGCATTAATTTCATTGTTAAATATCCACGATTATTAAGAATAAAAATTTTTGCTGGAATTTTATAATTTTTAATTGTGTGCAATTCCTGTAAATTAAACATTATTCCGCCATCACCTGTTATGCATATAGGGTTTATATTTTTATCAG
>CACDDC010000016.1 GCA_902551455.1 uncultured Pelagibacteraceae bacterium
CATCAGTTATTAATAAATAAATTAAATTTTTATCATTTAGTTGAAAAAAACTTTTGTCAATGAACGTTAAAAAAGTTAAAAAACCTAATGATAATGTAAAAATGAAAATTATTAATATAAATAAGTTTCTTTTTAAGAAAGTTAACATAAATTATATTATATAAAAAATACTTAAAATAAATCAATGAGTAACTGTTTTATAATACTTGCTGCTGGAAAAGGGAAACGATTTAAATCGAAAATTCCAAAACAATTTGATATTTATAAAAAAAAACCAATATATGAACACTCTTTAGAAAAAATCATTAAATCAAGACTTTTTAAGTATATAATTCTAGTAGTTAATAATAAAAAATTTATAAAACGCAAATATCCTGCAAATGTAAAAATAATAAAGGGTGGAAAAGAAAGAAATGACTCTTCATTTTTAGGTTTAAAATTTGCTAAAAAATTAAAAATTAAAAATGTATTAATTCATGACGCAGCAAGGCCAAATTTTTCAATAAATCTTATTAAAAAACTTCTGAATAATTTAAAAAAAAACAATGCTGTCATTCCATATGTTAAATCTAAAGACTCAATAAAATATAAATATAAAAAGAATCTTTTTAATTTAAGCAGAGAAAATTTGATTTTAACACAGACACCCCAGGCGTTTAATTATAAATTTTTATATTCTCTTTCATCAAATAACAAAAAAAATATCCAAGATGAGTCATCATTATTTATTGATAAAGGTTTAGATGTAAAATTCATTCAAGGTGAAAATGAAAACTTAAAAATAACTTTTGATAGTGATATCAAACAAAATAAAATTTCCTACGGAATAGGTTTTGATGTTCATAGATTAGTACAAAATAAAAAATTATTTTTAGGTGGAATAAAAATTAGGTCTAAATTAGGTACTTTAGGTCATTCTGATGGAGATCCTGTATTACATGCAATTATTGACTCTATATTAGGAGCTTGCAAAATGGGAGATATTGGAGAAAAATTTTCCAATAAAAGTAGAAAATATAAAAATATTAGATCAACTATTTTGCTTAAAAAAATTATAAACAAAATAAAATTAAAAAATTTTTTAATTAATAATATAGACATAAATATTATTACCGAAAAACCAAAGATTTCAAAATTAAAAAAAAGATTGATTCATTCAATAGCCAAAATTTGTGACATATCAAAAAGTCAAATTAATATAAAAGGAAAAACAACCGAAAAATTGGGTTTAATTGGAAAAGAAAAAGCTATAGCGTGTGAAGTAATTACTTCAGTTATAAATTATGTTTAATAAAATTAATTTTTTATTTGTTACTCTTTTTGGAATAGGTAAAATTAGTAAAATACCAGGTAGTATTGCATCTTTAGTAACAACCATATTTTTATTTTTTTTATTCCATATATTAAATTTTGCACCAAATATTATTTTGATTGGAATTATAATTATATTTGTTATTTCTATTTTTGCTGTAAATATTTTTATTAAAGATTTAGACAACAAAGATCCTAAAGAAGTTGTTATTGATGAGTTTGTTGGTCAATCAATTCCTATATGTCTTTATGAAATTGCTCATGAAAATTCTAAAGAAACTAGTCAAGTATTAACCTTTTATTTTATAATGTTTATCCTATTTAGAATTTTTGATATCACCAAACCCTACCCAGTTAGTTACTATGATAAAAATTTTAAAAATAGTTTTGGTGTTATTATGGATGATGTTTGCGCTGGATTATATGTTGTAGCAGTTCTAGTCTTATATATGGTGATAACTTCATGAAAAAAATTTCTCAAAGAGTAGTGAGACTATTAAAAAAAAAAAAATTTAAAATATCTTTTGTAGAATCTTGTACGGGTGGGTTACTTTCAAGTTGTATTACTTCAATAAGTGGTTCTTCTAAAGTCTTTACACTTGGATTAATCACCTATTCAAATCAGGCAAAAATTAACATTCTTAAAGTTCCAAAAGAAATAATAATAAAACATGGCGCTGTAAGTTATGAGACTTGTTTATACATGGTTAAAAATTTAAATAAAATCAGCAAAACTAATATTTCTGTTTCAATTACTGGTGTTGCTGGGCCTAGTGGTGGCACTAAACAAAAACCAGTTGGTTTGGTCTATATAGGTATAAAAAAAGACAACAAAACATTAGTCAAAAGATATCTATTTAAAAATAAAAAAAGAAATTCCATTCAAAGAGCTACAGTTAATAAAGCTTTATACTTAATTTTAAGCTTTGCTAAATAATTCTTCAGCCCTTTTTTGAAAAGCATCTGCTATTTTATCTAAGCCAAATTGAAAAGATTTAGTCATAATTATATTTAAAAAATGATTTTTTAGTTCAAAATCAACATCAAATGATACTTCGGTATAATTATTTTCTTCTTTAAAATGCCATTTATTTTCTAAATGTTTTAAAGGACCATCAAGATTAGTTACATAAATTGAGTCATCTTTTTTATTAAATTTAACGTCGCTTTTATATGTGTCTGTAAAAGGACCTTTTCCAATTGTTAAATCTGCAATAATTAATAATAAATCTCCCTTCTCCTTTTTTTCATAAATTTTTGAATCTAGACAGAACGGGACAAATTGTGGATATTTTTCTATATCAAGAACAAGATCAATCAATTGCTCTTTTTTACATTCAATTAGCCTTTTAACTGATGCTTTGGGCATTAGCTTGTTTAATTCTTTTTTTTTGTAACTCAGCAAAATCTTCATCGGCATGGTAAGAAGATCTTGTGAGGGGAGAAGAAGAAACCAATAAAAATCCTTTTGATTTAGCTATAACTTCTAGATCATTAAATTCTTGAGGATTATAATATCTATTTAAAGGATGATGTTTAGGTGAAGGTTGTAAGTATTGACCTATAGTTAAAAAATCAACCTCTGCTGATTTTAAATCATCCATTACCTGAAGAATTTCATCTTTTTTTTCTCCTAAACCAACCATCAATCCTGATTTTGTAAAAATATTTTTATCAATTTTTTTTACATTTTTTAAAAGTTCAAGTGATGAAAAGTATCTAGAACCAGGTCTTATTTTTCTGTAAAGTCCAGGTACTGTTTCAATGTTATGATTAAAAACATCTGGCTTTGCTTCGATAACTTTTTTGTAAGAATCTCCTTTTCTTAAAAAATCTGGAGTCAAAACTTCTATCGTTGTTGTGGGATTATTTTTTTTTATTTCTATAATAACATCATAAAAATGATTAGCACCTCCATCATCAAGATCATCTCTATCTACAGAAGTAATTACAGCGTGCCTTAAATTTAATTTTTGAATTGCTGAAGCTATTTTAAATGGCTCTAATTTATCAAGTGGTTTTGGTATGCCAGTTATTACATCACAAAAAGCGCAAGCTCTTGTGCATGTGTCACCCATTATCATAAATGTTGCATGTCTTTTACTCCAACATTCTGTTATATTTGGACAATTAGCTTCTTGGCAAACTGTAACAAGATTATTTTGATTAACTACTGTTTTGGTATAGAAAAATTCTTTACTATTTATCAATTTTGATTTTATCCAATTAGGTTTTTTTTTAATTGGATTTATAGGTTTATTTACTTTTTCTGGATGTCTAATTTTCATTTTCTTTCAATATATGAATTGACTCACTTTTTCTACCAAATAAAAATTTTTCTCTGATTAATATTTCTATAAAATCTAAATCCAAGTTTTCTGATAGTAATGAATTTTTCAATTCTAAATCTTCAATTTTTTTATTTAAATCAATTTTCTGTATTTTTAGTTCATTTAATAATGTCTTTTTATTTAAATAAGAAATTAAACCTCTTTCTCCATCTAAAAGGTTAAAAAAGAAATAAAAAACAAAAAAAGTTGATAGTAATAGAAAAAGATTTTTTTTTATTTTATCAATCATTAAGATATTTTATTCATTTTTGCTTTACTTCCAAGGTCTTCTTCAATTCTTAATAATTGGTTATATTTTGATACTCTTTCTGATCTAGATAGAGAACCTGTCTTGATTTGATTAGAATTAGTGCCAACAGCAAAATCTGCAATAAATGTATCTTCACTATCTCCTGAACGATGTGAAATTATAGTATTAAATCCAATTAAATGAGCAAATTTAATTACTTTTAATGTTTCAGTTACAGTTCCTATTTGATTTAATTTTATTAAAATTGAATTAGATGTTTGTTTTAAAAATCCTATTTTTAGTCTTTCCAAGTTTGTGGCATATAAATCATCGCCAACTATTTGTATTTTTTCTTTTAACTTATGTGTGAATTTACTCCAAGATATCCAATCATTCTCACCAAATGGGTCTTCGATTGATTGAATCTTATATTTTTTTATTAATGAATTATATTTTTTTATAGTTTGATCTGGTGATATAAATTTTTTTGAATGAACAGAATATTTGTTATTTTTTAATAATTCATTTGCAGCTACATCTATACAAATTGAAACATCTTTTCCGTTTATAAATCCAGACAGTTTGATAGCTCTAACTATTAAATCAAGGGCTTCTTCATTGTCCTTTATAAATGGAGCAAAACCACCTTCATCACCAACCGATGTAGATAAATTTTTATTTTTTAATATTTTTTTAAGATTGTTTATAATTAAATAACATATTCTTATAGCCTCAGAAAAATTTTTTGCACCATCAGGTCTAATCATAAATTCTTGGATTCTAAGAGCATTATTAGCATGGGCACCACCATTTATTATGTTCATTAAAGGGTAAGGTAAAAGAAAATTTTTCTTATTAATAAAGGTTTTGTATAAACTTATATTTTTTAATTTTGCTGATAACTTTTTAACAGCCATTGAAACTGCGAGTATTGAATTTGCTCCTAATTTAGTTTTTTGCTTTGTTCCATCTAATTTAATTAAAATATGATCTATTTTCTCTTGATTATGCACATTTTGATTTTTAATTTTTTTAGAAATTTTTTTATTAATAATATTTACTGCTGTAAAAACACTTTTTCCTAAATATTTTTTACTATTAAAGTCCCTTTTTTCAAAAGCTTCGTAAGTTCCAGTAGATGCACCTGATGGACAAATTGCTGACGCGCTTTTATTATTACAAAAAACTTCAGCTTCTATAGTTGGATTACCTCTGCTATCGAAAATTTGTCTTGCGACAACTTTTGAAATTTTACTCATTAATATTTTTTAATTAATTTATCTATTTCTACAACTTGATTAATTAAATTTTCCAATTTATTTAACGGTACCATGTTAGGTCCGTCGGAAGGTGCGTTATTAGGATCTTGGTGTGTTTCTATAAATATAGATGCAACACCAACCGCAACTGCTGCTCTTGTTAAATATTCTACAAATTCTCTTTGACCACCACTTTTTTCTCCAAGACCTCCAGGTTGCTGCACTGAGTGTGTTCCATCAAAAACTACTGGGTAACCGTTTTTTGCCATAATAGGAATTGATCTCATATCTGAAACTAAGGTGTTGTATCCAAAACTAGCACCTCTTTCGGTAACTAAAATATTATCATTTCCAGATTCAGAAATTTTCTTTGTGACATTTGTCATATCCCATGGTGCTAAAAATTGACCTTTTTTTACATTAATAATTTTTTTTGTTTTGGCTGCAGCTACTAATAAGTCAGTTTGTCTGCATAAAAAAGCAGGGATTTGTAAAATATCTACGTGGTTCGATACTACATTGCATTGTTTTTCATTATGTATATCAGTTAATATAGGTATGTTTAATTCTTTTTTAATTTTGTCAAAAACAGGTAATGATTTTTCTAAACCAGCACCTCTTTTACCTTTTAAACTAGTTCTATTCGCTTTATCAAATGAAGTTTTATAAATAAATCCGATATCAAATTTTTTACATATCTCTTTTATTTTACCAGACATATCCATAGCATGCTGTTCAGTCTCAAGCTGACAAGGTCCAGCAATTAATGTAATTTTCTTATTATTTGAAATCTCTATTCCATTGCAATTTATTACTTTGTTTTCCATTAATAGAATTTTGCAGCTTTGATAAATGAAGAGAATAAAGGATGTGGTGATAAAGGTCTAGATTTAAATTCAGGATGAAATTGAACTCCTATAAACCATGGATGATTTTTAAGTTCTATTATCTCAGGAAGCTTGTTATCAGGGGACATTCCAGAAAAAATTAATCCTTTTTTTTCAAATTGATTTTTATAATTATTATTCACTTCATACCTGTGTCTATGTCTTTCATTGATCGTTTTTGATTTATAAATTTTATTTATCAATGAATTATGTTTTAATTTAGCCTCATAAGAACCCAATCTCATTGTACCCCCTAAATCTTTAGAAGTACCTTTGATTAATTTACCATTTTTAGTCCATTCACTAATTAATCCAATTACTGGAAAACAGTTTTTGTCTAGTTCGCTGGAACCAGCTTTTTTAATATTTAATACATTTCTAGAAAATTCTATAATTGCCATTTGCATACCAAAGCAAATACCTAGAAAAGGAATTTTTTTTTTTCGCGCATAGGAAATTGCAGCAATTTTTCCTTCTGTTCCTCTTTTTCCAAAACCACCTGGAATCAAAATTCCAGAAACTTTTTTTAATTTTTCTTGAATTTTATTTTTTTTTAAATTATCTGACTCAATTCTCACTAGATTTACTTTAACTTTATTTTGAATTCCGCCGTGTATAAGCGCTTCATCTAAAGACTTGTAAGCATCTTTTAAATTCACATATTTACCAATTATCGCAATATTAACATATTTTTTTGAATTTAAAACAGTTTTGGTTATTTTTTTCCATGGTAATAAATTTACTTTTTTTTTAGGTTTTATTTTAAAATATTTGAAAACTTGTCTGTCAAGTTTTTCATTAAAAAAACTTATTGGCGCTTCATAAATTGTTTTCACATCCACAGTCTCTATTACATTTGAAATTTCAACATTACAAAATAAAGATATTTTTTTTCTTTGGCTAATAGGTATGGATTGTTGTGATCTACAAATTATTATATCTGGTTGAATTCCTATACTTCGTAATTCTTTTACAGAATGTTGAGTGGGTTTAGTTTTAATTTCATCAGATGATTTTAAAAATGGTACTAATGTCAAATGGATAAATAAAGTTTTACTTTTACCAACTTCATTTGAAAATTGTCTAATTGCTTCTAAAAATGGTAAACTTTCTATATCACCTACTGTTCCACCTATTTCACAAATTACAAAATCTTCATTGCTAATATCACATTTAATAAATTCTTTTATTCTATCAGTTACGTGTGGAATAACTTGAACTGTTTTACCAAGATAATATCCTTTTCTTTCTTTTTTAATTATATCACTATATATTTTACCAGTAGTTATGTTGTCAGTCTGTTTTGCTGAAATATTAGTAAACCTTTCATAATGACCTAAATCTAAATCTGTTTCAGCACCATCATCAGTTACAAATACTTCTCCATGTTGAAATGGACTCATTGTACCAGGATCTACATTTATATATGGATCCATTTTTCTTACTCTTACTTTGTATCCTTGTGATTTTAGAAGGTAGGCTAAAGATGCTGAAGTGAGACCTTTCCCTAATGATGAAACCACGCCGCCGGTTACGAATATGTATCGCGCCATGGAATTACGTTATAGCTTTAAATTTAAAAAAGTAAAAGAATTATTTATTATTTTCAGGAATTTCTGGTGCTTCATCTACATTTTCTTCAATTTTGTCTATTACAGATATTGTAGGTTCAATCTCACTCCTCGAAAGTATAGTTAAACAAATGCTACAAATAATAAATAAGGTAGCGACTATTGCGGTAGCTTTAGTCATAAAATCTCCAGCAGAACGAGAAAACATAAAATTATCTTGAGAAACTCCAATTCCTAAGGCACCACCTTCAGATTTTTGCATTAAAACTAAAATTACTAGAAGAATAGCGAGTATAATATTGATTGTAAGCAGAATATTTTCCATGACAACTAATTAATTGATTTTTTTATGATATCAATAAATTTTTTTGATTTTTGTGATGCACTACCTATTAAAAAACCTTTTAAAAACCTTATTTCTATTAAAGAATTAATATTTTTTGGATTTACAGACCCTCCATACAAAATTCTTGGATTTTTAATTTTAAATTTTTTTACTATATAATTTTTTATAACTTTAATTTGATATTCTAAATCCTTATTATTTAAAACCTTGCCACTTCCGATTGACCATACTGGTTCATAGGCAAAAATTATTTTTTTATAATTTTTTACATTTTTTAATCCAATGTTAATTTGTTTTTTAATAACTTGAAAAGTTTTCTTTTTTTTTCTTTCAGCTAGTTTTTCTCCAAAACAAAGTATAACATTTAAATTTTCACTTAAAGATGATTTTAATTTTAAATTAATTATTTTATTAGTATCTCCAGTTTGTCTATTTTCTGAATGACCTAATATAACATATTTTGCACCTGTTTGTTTTATCATTTTGGCATTTATAGATCCTGTGTATGGACCAAAATTTTTATCATGATGGCAATTTTGTGCACCAATACTAATTCTTGTATTTTTTGTTTTTTTTACAAATTTATCAAGTATCGTGTACGGTGGACAATAAACTATTTTTGCTTTTCTAAATTTTGTAAGTTTTGCTAAATTAATTACTCTATTAATCGTATTAATTGACTTAAGATTACCAAACATTTTCCAATTTGCTATAAAATACATATTTTTATAATTATTATTTGTTATAATTAATAAATTAATTTATAGGTGTGTTTTTTATATAGATCAATAATTTAAACGTTAATTATGATAAGTAAATTAAGAGATTTTTCAAAAACTAAACTTGCTACGGTAATAGTTGCAATAATAATTGTTCCATTTGTTTTTTGGGGCATGGGCAGTGTTTTTAGTGGAGGAAATACTAATAGTGTAGCAAAAATAAATAGTTATAATGTTTCAACAGATGATTTTATTAATCATATAAACAAATCAAGAATCGCAACTGACTATATTAGAGAAAACTTAGATAATAATATTTTAGACGATCTGTTGAATGACTTGGTTGCTTCTTCAATTATAGATTTAGAAATCAAAGATCTTAAATTATTTCTAACAGATAAAAACTTGGCTAAATTAATCAGGTCAAATAATATGTTTTTAGATTCTAAAAATAAATTTTCAAGAACAAAGTATGAAAAATTTTTATTAGAAAATAATCTATCGCCTACTCAATTTGAATATACTTTCAAGAACAATCATCTAAAAAAGAACCTTTTTCAGTACATAAGTGGAGGAATTAAATCACCATATTTTTTAACAAACCAGATCTACAAAGATGAAAATAGAAAAATTGAAATCTCCTATATAAATCTAAACAACGTTTATAAAAAAAAAAATTCATTTTCTAATGACGAAATTCAAAAATTTATTTCTGAAAATAAAGATAAATTAAAAATAGATTTTATAGATTTTTCATACGCAAAATTAACACCAAAAAATTTATCTCAGTCCGATGAATTTACTGACGATTTTTTTACTAAAATAGATTTAATAGAAAATGAAATTATAAATGGAAAAAAAATTGATCAAATTATTAAAAATTATAACTTAGAGATCTTACGTCAATCAAATTACTCAAGTATAGAAAATGAAAATAAACTATTTAATGAGATTTATAATAAAAGAAACGAGGATAATATACAATTGTTAGATAAAAACGATTATTTTTTAATATATGAAATAACTAATATAGAAAACAAATTACCAAATCTAGACAATAAATTTTTAACATCTGTGAGAGAAAGTGTATACGAAAATCACAAATATGAAATAAATAAAAAATTTTTTGAAGAAATTCAGAATAAGAAAATTACATTAAAAAAATTTAAAGCAATCGTTAACAATAATGATAAATTAATTAATAATATTTCTTTAAAATCTATTGCAGATAACGAATTTTTTTCTAATGACTCTATAAAATTAATATATTCTATGCCTAATAAAAGTTTCTTATTAACAGCAGATAAAAAAAATAATATTTATTTAGTTTATATAAATAATATTATTTCAAAAAATATAACAAATAATGATGGTAAAATGAAATTATATTCAAATCAATCTGTAAAGAATATTAAGAACAACTTATATAAATCGTATGATTTATTAATGAACGACAAATACAAAGTAAAACTTAATCAAAAAACTTTGGACAGAATTAAAAATCATTTTAAATAATGCTAAACGTCAACTTGGAGAAATTTAAATCTCTTCACAAAAAGAAAAAAAATCAAGTTCTTTATTTTTCTAAAAATACAAATGGTAAAGAAGAAATTTTAAATTTAATTGATAATTTTTTAATAGATAAAAATAGTTTTATTTTTGAATCTGTTGAAAAAGGAAAAATTAAAGGCAGATATACAATATTTGGAAAAAATCCTGATAAAATATGGGAATTTAATAATAATAATTGTTACATTTATAAGAATAAAAAAAAATTTAAAATAAATGGAAAGCCAAAGACAGTAATTGAAAAAATTATTGAAAAGTTTAAATTTAATATTCCAAGTTATTTACCACCAATCAGTTCCATTCTATCAGGATATTTCTCATATGATGTTATAAGATACATAGAAAAAATACCAAATAATTGTTTTGATGACTTGAAAATACCTGATGCACGAATTATTAGACCAAAAACTTTAATTATACATGACAATTTAAAAAAGAAGATCTATTTTATAGAAAATTGTTTTTCTGATGAAAAAATTAAAAATTATAAAGAAAAATTTAATGCTATTAAAAATGAAATTGAAAAACTGATTTTTTTATCTAGTTACAAAAATAGTTTTGTGCCTGAAATTAAGAAAAATAAAATAAAAATTAAATCTAACATTTCTAAAAAAAAATTTATTGATAATGTTCATAAAGCTAAAAAATATATTAAAATTGGTGATATTTTTCAGGTAGTATTAAGCCAAAGATTTGAGGTAAAGATTACCAAAAATCCTTTAGAAATTTATAAAAAGTTACGTATAAAAAATCCATCACCATTTATGTATTTTTTTAATTTTGAAGATTTTCAAATTATTGGAGCAAGTCCTGAAATACTTGTAAGATTAAGAAACAATAAAATTACTATAAGGCCTATTGCCGGTACTAGACCAAGAGGTAAAAACCAAAAACAAGATGTACAATATGAAAAAGATTTATTAAAAGATAAAAAAGAATTGGCTGAACATCTTATGCTGCTAGATCTTGGTAGAAACGATGCTGGCAAAGTATCAAAAATTAATTCAGTAAAAGTAACTGAAAGTTTCAAAATCGAGAGATATTCTCATGTTATGCATATAGTATCTAACGTGGAAGGTAAATTTAATAATAAATATTCTTATTTTGACACTTTGTTATCCGGTTTTCCAGCGGGTACAGTATCTGGTGCTCCTAAAATACGGGCCATGGAAATAATTGATGAATTAGAAAGAACAAAAAGAAAAGTCTATGCGGGAGGTATAGGATATTTTTCTGCAAATGGAGATTTTGATACTTGTATAGCATTGAGAACAGGTATATCCAAAAATAATAAATTTTATGCTCAAGCAGGTGCTGGTATAGTTGCAGATAGCAAACCTATAAATGAATATAATGAAACTTTAAATAAAGCAAAAGCTTTGATTAAATCCTTAGAATAGTTATGAAAATAATTCTTATAGATAATTATGATAGTTTTACATTTAATCTCTATCACTACATTTCATCTTTTAATATTAAAGTGGATGTGTATAGAAATGATAAAATTAATGCATCAGATATTTTAAAAAAAAGTTATGACAAAATAGTAATATCTCCGGGACCTGGAAATCCTGATCAAGCTGGAAATTGTTTAAATATAGTTAAAAAATTATATAAAAAAATACCAATATTTGGTGTCTGCTTAGGACACCAAATAATTGGCCAATGTTTTGGTTCAAAAATTATTCAATCTAAAAAAATGATGCATGGAAAAACAAGTATTATAAAACACAATAACAAAGGTTTAATGAAAAATATTAAAAATAATTTTGTTGCAACAAGATATCATAGTTTAATTGTAGATAAAAAAAAATTTTCAAAAGATTTATTAATAACTTCTGAAACTAAAGATGGTATTATTATGGGACTTATGCATAAAAATTATGATATCCACGGTGTTCAATTTCACCCCGAAAGTATTAAGACTAACGTCGGTATTAAAATAATTAAAAATTTTGTTAATATTTAAAATGGAAAAAATTTTAAAAAAATTAGAACAAAAGGAAAACTTAACTTTTGTAGAAAGTAAAGAATCATTTGAAACTATAATGGATGGCAAAGCTTCTGATGACGAGATGTATAAATTTTTAACATTTCTTTCATTAAAAGGTGAAGTATCAACTGAAATAGCAGGTGGTGTGTATGTTTTAAGGAATAAGTCTAAAAGAGTAAATGTACCAAATTGTATAGATACTTGTGGGACAGGTGGTGATGGAAAAAATACTTTAAATATTTCTACAGCATCAGCAATATTGCTGTCTAGTATGGGAATTAAAGTCGCCAAACACGGTAATAAAGCAGTTTCATCAAAATGCGGATCTGGTGATGTTTTGGAAGCATTAAATATTAACATCAATCTAGATCCAAAAAAAGTGGAAGATCAAATTAACAAAAATAATTTTGGATTTATGTTTGCACCAAATTATCACAACGCAATGAAACATGTTGCTCCTACTAGGAAAAAAATTGGAAAAAGAACAATATTTAATATGATAGGTCCTTTAAGTAGTCCAGCTTTAGTTAAAAGACAAGTTGTTGGCGTATACAATAAAAATTTATTAGAAATATTTGCCATAGCTTTGAAAAATCTTAATATAAATTTTGCATGGATAGTGAACAGTGATGATGGTCTAGATGAAATATCTCCATATGAAAAAACTAATGTAATTCAGTTAAAAAATAATAAAATTTCTGAAATAATAATTGATCCTAAAAAAATTAATATAAATTGTGAGGATTTCAATAATATAAAAGGTGGAGATTCAAAATTTAATGCGGAGAAGATAATAGAAATTTTCAAAGGTGAAGATAATGATTTTTCTAAAGCTGTTTGCTTAAATGCTTCAGCTGGACTTATGATTTCTGAAAAATACGAAGATTTCGAAGAAGCATTTAATGTAACAAGAAAACATATTTTGGAAGGTAAAACATATAATCATATTAAGAAAATTATAAATGCCTGAAAACGTTTTAGATAAAATTATTAGAAAAAAAATTGAAAAAATTAAAATCATTAAAGAACAGATCACCATCGATGAATTAAATCATAAAATTGAAGAAAAAAAAAATTTTATAGATTTCAAAGAAAAAATTATCTCCAATATTAAAAATAAAAAAACCTCACTTATTTGTGAAATTAAAAAAGCAAGCCCTTCAGCTGGCATTATTATGGAAAAATATAATCCAGTTGATATAGCTAAAATATATTACTCAAAAAAGGCAACTTGTTTGTCCGTATTAACCGAAGAAGATTTTTTTCTTGGGAATTTAATTCATATATCTAAAATCAAAAATGAAGTTAATTTACCTGTCTTATGCAAAGATTTCTTTGTTGATAAATTTCAAGTACCTCTAGCCAAAAGTCATGGGGCGGATGCGGTTTTGATCATTTTATCAGCATTGTCTGATCAACAGTCTAAAGAAATTTATCAAGAGGCTTTAAACTATAATATGTCTATAATTGTTGAAGTACACACCATAGACGAAGCAAAAAAATTAAATTATTTTAAAAATGCTATAATTGGCATTAACAATAGAAATTTGAAAACTTTAGATACTAATTTGAATACAACTTATGATATTTATGAAATTGTTAAAGACTATAAAAATCCAATAGTTGCCGAAAGTGGAATTAAAAGCAGAGCTGATATTATTGAAATTGAAAAAAAAACTAAAATTAAGACTTTTCTTATTGGTGAATCACTTTTAAAGAACATGGGTGAAAATTCTATTTTTTCTGTATTATAATTCAAAAAAACGTTGAAAACATTAGCTAATTCATTCTTGATGATTTAAAAGAACTTTTATAGAACATACATGTACATAATTTGTTCTATGCTAACTAAAAAACAAAAAAATTTACTTTTATTTATCAACAAAAAGTTGAGATCTTCGGGTGTTTCCCCATCCTATGAAGAGATGAAACATTCACTCAATCTTAAATCGAAATCAGGAATTCATAGACTTATAAGCGCTTTAGAGGAAAGAGGATTTATTAAAAGACTTCCACATAAAGCTCGAGCTTTGGAAGTTGTAAAGCTACCAGAAACTGCATCAGCTAATGATATTTATAATAGTTTTTCACCAAGTGTAATCAAAGGTGGTCTAGATAGTGCTGATACAAACAAAGATTTAGAGGTACCAATTTTAGGAAAAATTGCAGCAGGCACACCAGTGGAAGCAATACAAAATGAAGTATCTAGGGTGCCCCTTCCAAATAATATAGAAAAAAATGGAGAATACTTTGGTCTAAAGGTTCAAGGTGACTCTATGATTGAAGCAGGGATTAACGACGGAGATACAGTAATAATTAAAAAAACAGACTCAGCAGATAACGGTAAAATAGTAGTTGCTCTTATAGACGACCATGAAGCAATGTTAAAAAGAATAAGAAGAAAAGGTAAAACCGTAGCTTTAGAAAGCGCAAATAAAAATTACGAAACTAAAATTTTTGGTCCAGATAGAGTAAAAGTTCAAGGAATTCTTGTATCTTTATATAGAAACTTTCACTAAAATAGTTTAATTATTTATAATGTCAAAAGTAGCAACTAGATTTGCTCCATCGCCAACTGGTCCTCTGCACATTGGTGGGGTCAGAACTGCTTTATTTAATTGGTTATATTCAAAAAATCAGAAAGGATTATTTCATTTAAGAATTGAAGATACAGATAAGGAAAGATCTAAAGATGAATATAAAAATCAAATAATTGAATCATTAAAATGGATAGGTATTCAATACGATGGAAAAGAGTATATACAGTCCACTAAAATAAAGAGTCATGTTGATGTTGCAAATGAATTATTAAAAAATGGGAATGCTTATAAGTGTTATTGTTCTAACGAAGAAATAGAAGAGCAAAAAAAAAGAGCAAAACAAAAAAAGATTCCTTATATTTATGATAGAAAATGGCGGAATAAAACTGAAGCTGAAGCTCCAAAAGATAAAAATCCAGTTATAAGATTTAAAAGTAAAATTGATGGAACTACTGTATTAAAGGATTTAGTGCAAGGAGATGTTCAAATTGATAATGATACTATTGAAGACTTCGTTATTTTGAGAAACGATGGGTCACCGACCTATAATTTGTCGGCATCTGTTGATGATCATCAAATGAAAGTCACTCATATAATCAGGGGCGATGACCATAAAATTAATACATTTAAACAAATGCAAATATATTTAGCAATGAAATGGGAACTTCCATCATTTGCTCACATTCCATTAATTCACACAAAAGAAGGAAAAAAATTATCTAAAAGAGATAAGGCATCAACTCTAAAAGACTATTCGAAAATTGGTATTATGCCAGATGCACTAAGAAATTACCTATTAAGATTAGGCTGGTCGTTTAAAGATAAAGAAATTTTTACTTTAGAAGAAAGTATAAAATACTTTAACTTGGAAGGAATAGGAAAATCACCTTCAAAATTAGATATAAGTAGAATTTTATCAATGAATGAGCATTATATTAAAAATATCAGTGAAAATGAACTTTTTGATCATTTTATAAAATATTGTGAAAATTATAAGAATAGAATTGAAAGTAAATCAGAAAAGATTAAAAAGTCATTAAGTTTTCTAAAGAATAAAGCTAAAACTCTTGAAGATATATATAATAATTCTCAATATCTTATAAAAGATAAAATAAAAATATCATCTGAAGATCAAAAACTTTTAGATAATTTAGCAAAAACAATATTAAAAGATTTTTTGAAAGAATTTGAAAAACTTTCAAATATAAATAAAGAAAATTTAGAAAAAATTATAAACAACTTAATAGAAAATAATAAAACAAACTTCAAAGGAGTTGGTCAACCTCTAAGGGTGGCTTTAGTAGGCTCTAAATTTGGCCCAGGTATATATGATATAATTATGTCTCTAGATAAAAACGAAGTGATTGAAAGATTAAAGGCTGCTAGTTAAAACTGAAGCTGCAATTTCTGAAGATTTATTAGTTTTAAAATTCTCAACTATTTTTTGAGTTTTTTCAATTTGTTTTTTTATAGATTGACTATCGCTAAAAAAATTATCAATTTTATCATATATATTTTTTGAATTACAATTTGATTGGATTAATTCAGGTATTATTTCTTCATTGGCTGCTATATTGATAATATTAGCGAATTTAACTTTTACTAACATTTTTACAATTAGATAGTTTATAAGATTCATTTTATAAATAATAATAGATGGAATTTTAGCATTACATATCTCTAATGATATTGTACCTGATTTAGCTACCGCAAATATAGAACATTTTAAAATTTCAGACTTTATTTTTTCATCAGAAATTGATCCACAATTGGTAAAACCTTGTTTCAATAATCTGTCCTGTATAGATTTATTAAATTCAGATGTTGAATGAAAAACATAAAAAATATCTTTATGTTTATTGTTCATCATTTTTATAAAATTAATTAAAATTGGTAATAAAATATCTACCTCAGAACGTCTACTACCAGGAAATATAGAAATAATTTTTTTATGATTTTTAATAATTTGGGAAATATCAATTTTACTTCTATCAACAGTTTCTAATAAAGGATGTCCTATAAAAGTTGATGGGATATTTTCTTTATCAAAGTATTTCTTTTCAAAAGGAAATAATAAAAGGATATGATCCAAAAATTTTTTTAATTTTTTTACCCGATGTTCTCTCCATACCCAGACCTGTGGTGCAACAAAATGAATAGTTTTAATATCAGGATCAATTTTTTTTACTTTTTCAGCAACTCTTAAAGTAAAATCAGGACTATCTACACTAAATAAAATATCAGGCTTAAATTCAATGATTTTTTTTACTGTTTCATTAATTTTTTTTTTTATTTTAAATATATTAAACAGAACACTAGTAAAACCAATATAAGTAACTTCATTAAGATCATAGATTGATTTAATTCCTATTGAATTTAAATGCGTTCCACCTACAGACAAATATTCAATATTAGAATTATTTTTTTTTAATTTAGAAATTATAGTTGAGGCTAATTTATCTCCAGATGGTTCGCCTGTTAGTATAAATATTTTTTTCATTTAACTGTTATAAAAATTTTATTTTTATTTGCAAAATTAATACATTTTTTTTTATCTAAAAATATATTTTTTTTACTTTTTAAAACTATTCCTTTGAGACCTGCCTTTTTACATTGTTTTAATGTTTTTAATCCAACTGTGGGTAGATCAATTCTAAGATCTTGTTTTTTCTTAGGAAATTTTACCAAGACACCATTATTTATATTTTTTTTACTTTTACATTTTTTAAGCATTTTTTCTGTTCCACTCTTACCTTCTATCGCAATGATTTTTTTATTTCTAACAACTGTACCTTGACTAAAATTATACTTACCTAATTTGTTTAATCTTGTTATAGCTATCTTAATATCAATTTTATCTTTATTATTTGGTTTAATTTTAGAGTAATTACCCTTTTTAAGTGATAATTCGCTGTTAAATGTTATTGAACTAATAGTTTTAATTGATTGCTGATTTAATATTTTTATTATTTCTTTTAAAATTGCAGCGTCACCTAATTTAGATGCCTTAATTATTCTAGGTATATAATAAATACCTTTTAAATCTAATTTTAGTTTTGAAAAATTCGGTCTTGATACTTTTCCGGCAAATAGTACTTTTTTGCAATTATTTTGTTTTAAAATTTTAATAATTTTTCCAAATTGTCCGATAGAAATAGAATGTGAACTTCTGTCTTTTTTAAATTTTTTTGCTTTAGATAAATCAATAATTAAATACTTTATTTTTTTTTTCTTTACTTTTTTTAAAATTTCAATTGGAAAACTAGTATCTCCAAATATCAAACCAATCATCTCAATCCTTAGAAAAAGGTGTACAAATAGATCTTTTTTTATCCTTAGTTATAAATTCAATTACATCCTTAACTAGTGGATTTTCTTTAAATTCTCCGTTTAATTTGTTTAAATTATCAGTCAGATTTTTAGTTGCAAAAATCTCCTTATATGCCTTAGTTAAGCTAAGAATATCTTTTTTTTCAAATTTAGCTCTTCTTAAACCAATTAAATTAAGTCCTTGTAAATAATTTCTATTACCTATTGATAAACCATATGGAATAACATCGTGTAAAACTCCAGTCATTCCACCAATCATCGCCATTTTTCCAATTCTTGTGAATTGTTGAACTGCTGAATTTCCACCTATAACAACATTATCTTCTATATTAACATGTCCACCTAAGGGTACATTATTTGCTATAATTACATTATTTCCTACGTTGCAATCGTGTGCTACGTGAGATGAAATCATAAACAAACAATTATCTCCAATTATAGTAATACCTCCTCCACCTTCAGTTCCTGGGTGTATTGTTACATATTCTCTAATCTTATTATTATTTCCAATTATTAATTTTGTTTCTTCGTCATTATATTTTAAATCTTGTGGATCATTACCTATAGAGGCAAATGGATAAATTTTATTATTATTTCCTATTTTTGTATTACCAGAAATATTAACATGCGAATGAATGACTACATTCTCTCCTATTTCTACATTGGGACCGATTACTGAGTAAGGACCTATTTTTACTGAGGCCGAAACTTTAGCTTTTTTATCTACAATAGCGCTACTATCTATCATTTATTTGCTCTTATAAAATTTTTTAAATCTTTAGATGGATAGCCCATTACTTTTGAATTATCAGGTATATCTTTTATTACTCCACTACCTCCACCTATCTGAACATTGTTTCCTATTTTTAAATGACCTGAAATTCCAGCTTGACCTCCAATCATTACATGATTTCCTAAAGTTGAACTACCAGCAAATCCTACTTGTCCAGCTATAATACAATTGTCTCCAATTTTAACATTATGTGCAACGTGAATTTGATTATCTAAATAAGTATTTTTGCCAATTATAGTATTAGACATTGATCCTCTATCTATAGTAGATCCACAGCCTATTTCCGAATTTTCATTTATTATCACTACACCAATTTGAGGATATCTAAAATTATTTTTTTTATCAGGAAAAAATCCAAATCCTTTTTTTCCTATTACACATCCATCTAAAATATGAACATTATTATTTATTATTGTATTTCTTATAATTGTATTTGATCCAATTGAACAATTGTTTCCAACAACTACATTTTTTTCAATTATTGTATTATGACCGATTGAACAATTTTTTCCTATTTTTACGTTTTTACCAATTAATACATTTGCTCCATATTTGACTTTTTTGTTGTATGAAGTTTTAGATATATTTTTTACAGTTTCATCAAAATCATCAGTAACAGATTCTGGATAAAATATTTTTGTTATTTTTGCAGTTGAAACTAAAACATTATCAACCAATATTTTTTTACATTTTTTTGGCAAATAATCTTTAAGATTTTCTGTTGTTATACAAATTAAAGCTTTAGTTTTTAAAGCTAAATGTGAATATTTTTTTGAGTGAAAAAAAGTAATATCTGTTTTAGTAGAAGTGGACAAATCTTGTATATCGTAAATTTTAGTACCATTTAATTTCTGAATATTTTTTAATCCAGATAAATTCAATAATTTCTCAATTTTAAAAGGTCCTTTATTTTTAAAAAAGGGATGAGTCATTAAATATATTTATTATCAAAACTAACGATAATTGCTTATCAAGAATTATTGCTGATTATTTCCTATCAACTATAGTAGCAGACCACTGAGCGTCTGCCATTTTTTTTCCACTTACAAAAGCTTCGCCTTTGTATTTCCATACCTTTCCATGAGATCTGATTGCTTCTATATTTAATTCTAATTTACAATCTGGAACTACTGGATTCCTGAATCTAGCTTTTTCAACACTCATTAAGAATACTAATTTATTTTCATATGTAGATTTATCAATGCCATGCGCAGTTAACGCAGCGGCAGCTTGACCAAATGCCTCAACAATTAAAACACCTGGCATAACTGGCTGATCAGGAAAATGACCTTGAACATAAAAACTATCTTTTTTAACATAAACTATTGCTGTTGCTGAAAATAATTTTTTTATATTAATTAATTCATCTATTAAAAGCATAGGTTCTCTATGTGGTAAAAGTTTTTCTATATCTTTTTTATTTAATTTGTCCGACATTAATCAAAATCTATTTTCTTAATTTTTTTATTTACTAATTTTAATATATCATTTGTTTTATCTAATTCGGTCTTACCTATAACAATATCTTTTTTTTGCATTAATATTGAAATTGAATTTTTATTTGCAAATTCTGAAAGAATAGGTGTTATATTTTCTAATAATTTTTTAGTTGCATTAATTTTTTTTAAATTCAAATCATTAATTCTTTTATTTTTTTCATTTCTATATTTATTAGCTTCGATTTGAAGTTCTTTTAATTGTTTTTCTAACTCAGATTTATCTAAAATATTTTGTTGAGAAATTAACTTCTTTTCCTTGCTTCTAAGTTCATCTTCTTTTTTTTTAAAAAAATTAATATTTAAATTATTTTCTTTATTAAGTTTTTCACTTAATTGTTTGCCTGCTATTGAATTATTCATAATTTTTTCCATATCAACATATGCGATATTTTCTTTTGAAAAAGACTTGGTTGTCAAAATTAAAAAAATAATTAAAAAGATTAATTTAGTCTTAAAACGCATTAAAATGTTGTTCCTAGATTAAACCTAAATGTTTCTTCTAAATCTGAATGGTGCTTTGTAATTGGTTTAGCAAATGAAAAATTCAGTGGTCCTATCGGTGTGTACCAATCTATACTAACGCCGGTAGAACTTCTTATTTTGCTTCCACCATCAACGTTGTCAGAATAATCTACTCCCCAAACATTAGCTGTATCAATAAAAAATTTAAAATCTGTTGACTGTAAATTACTAAACAAAAACGGCAAATCAGTTGCAAAATTTATTGCAGCAGCATAATTTCCACCTATATGTTCACTACCATCTTTGGGGCCAATTCTGCCAGGCTCAAATCCTCTTAGTTTTTTGGAAGGTATAAAACTTCTTTTAGAAATTCTAACATCATCATCTGTTATTGAATTTATTGTATCTAAATAAAATGAGATTCTGCCGATCATTTCATCTTCGAATTTATGGTATTTTTTATATTCGAAGGTGTTTTTCAAACCACCATCTTCGGTTACAAAGGGTATTGTTTGCGAAAAATATGTTCTATAACCCTCATTTGTTTTAAATTTTTGGTCTCTTTTATCAATTACAAAAGCATAAGATGAGGTAATATCAAAATATTCACCACTTTGTTTTTGTAGTTGAGAACTTGCGTCTGAGTTAGTTTTTAAATCTTCTAAATATACTGAAATATTTGGAGAAAAAAATACATCTTCATACTGTTCATATTCAGTTCCTAATTTAAAACCATATTTAGAAGTTTTGTATCCAAATTTAGTAAGTTTATCTATTGATGAACTTTCGACAGTTGTAAATAAAGTATTATCTGAATTATTAAAGTTTGGGTTTATTACCGAAAATAAACCTCTAATACCGTCAGTTGATAAAGCTAAATTTGCATCTAAAGTTATTCCTCTTCCTAAATAATTCTTTTCCTTAACACCTAATCCTATTTGACTACCAGAAGTACCAATACCAGCGCCAGCTGAAATCTCACCCGTAGGCATCTCTTCTACTTCAATATTTAATATTTTTTGATTTTTTGAAGATCCTTCTTCAATTTTAGATGTGACTGATTTAAATATTCGAAGAGATTTAATTTCATTAATCGATTTATTTGCTAAGATTTCATTATAAGGATCACCTTCATCTATAATTAAATTATTTCTTATTACTTTTTCATCTGTATAAGAATTTCCAAATATATTCACTCTTTCAACATAATTTTTTTCCATTTCTTCAACTTTAAAAACAAAATCAATTTTATTATCAAAAAAAGTTTCTTCAACTTTAGCGTTAATAAATTGGTATTGTTTTTGTAAAGCAATTTTATCTATTTCGTTAATTACTTTTTCAATTTTTGAATTTGAGAATACTTTTCCAGATAAACTTTTAAGGATGTTATCAATTTTGATAAAATTCTCTTTTTCATAATCTAAAGGTAGTGATAATTTTAAATTATTGAAATAATATTTTTTACCAGGGCTAATATCAAAAATTAATTCAAAACTCTCATTATTGAGAAAGTTTACATAACTATTATTAATATTAACATCGTAATATCCTTTATTTTTATAAAAATTAATTAATAATCTAGTATCTAGATTTATTCTTTCTTTATTTAAATACTTTTTTGATGAAATAATTTTCCAGAATTTGCTTTCTTCTGATGTAATTATACTATGTAATTTTCTATCTTTATAAATT
>CACDDC010000017.1 GCA_902551455.1 uncultured Pelagibacteraceae bacterium
CACTAGAGTTAAAACAACTTGGTACTATACGTCGGATAAACCTACGTTAGATCCTTTTTCAATGAGATAAAATTGTCTCTTAGACATACATTTTTAATTATTTTAGTAATGTTTTTTCTAGGAAGTGCTTATCCAATGGGTAAATTAGGTTTAAACGCTGATACTAATCCAATTTTATTTGGAGCTTTAAGAATGGGAATTGTATTTTTATGTTTAATTCCATTTAGTAATCTTAAAGTTCCCCCAAAAAAATATTTTTTACCTCTTCTAGGATTTTCAATATGCATGGGGGCAGGAGTAAATATGTTTTTATACTTATCTTTGAATGCCGCTTCAATATTAGCTCCTGTTACCATTGGCGCTCAACTATCAATTCCATTTGCAATTATTCTAAGTTCATTATTTCTTAGTGAAAGCATAAGTTTTAAAAAATGGATTTTAATTTTTGCTTCAATCTTAGGTATTATTTTAATAGCCTTTGATCCTAAAATTGCTGATGAAATTTCAGCTACTTTTCTAATTTTTACAATGGCTTTTTTTTATGGATTGTCACAAGTTTTCTCAAGGCATCTTAAAGAACTTGATGTAAAATTTACTAATGCTTTTATGGGATTGGTAGGTTTTATTATTTTAATTATTATATCTCAATTATTTGAAGGGAATGTAATTAGTCAAATAAATAGTATTGATAAAAATGGATGGTTAGCAATATTTTACGCGGGTATGATAATTTCAATATTTGGACATACCATGATGTTTTATTTATATAAATTTTATCCTGTTGGAATGGTTCTGCCTTTTTATGCTTTGTTTCCAGTGTTTGGATTAATACTTACTTTTTTCATTTTTGGAGAAATTCCTACACCCATAATGGTCACTGGTGGGATTATTGTAATAACATCAGTCTTTTTACTGCAAAAAATTAGGTAAATTACTTATTGAAAATTTAATCTAATAAGATTTAATTTGGTATTTACAAATTGTTAACAATTAAGGGAAAAATATGAAAAAAATAGTTTTAGCTGCTTTTTTATTTGTTTCGACAATTTCAACAAATGTATTAGCAGATATTAAAATGGGAATCATTTTAGGATTTACGGGTCCTATTGAATCTCTAACTCCTGCAATGGCTGCATCTGCAGAGCTTGCTTTTAAAGAAGCTTCAGATTCAGGTTCATTACTTGGAGGACAAAAAATATCAGTGGAAAGAGCTGACTCTACTTGTGTGGATTCTGCTGCAGCAACTACTGCTGCTGAAGGTTTAGTTTCAGGTGGTGTAGTGGCAATTATGGGAGCTGACTGTTCTGGAGTTACTGGTGCTATTGCAACTAATGTTGCTGTACCAAATGGAGTAGTTATGATTTCTCCATCTGCAACTTCTCCTGGATTAACTGATTTAGCGGATAATGGATTTTTCTTTAGAACTGCTCCATCAGATGCTAGAGGTGGTCAAATCTTAGCTGATATTACAAAAGATAGAAAAGTTAAAAGTATTGCTGTAACGCATACTAATAACGACTACGGAAAAGGTTTGGCAGATGTATATGTTGCAGCTGTTAAAGCTCACGGTATTAATGTAACTGTTGTAACAGCTCACGAAGAAGGTAAAGGTGATTATGGTGCTGAAGTTGCTACATTAGCTTCTGCTGGTGGCGATGCTCTTGCAGTATTAGGTTATCTTGATCAAGCTGGAGGAAGTATAATCCAAGGTTCATTAGATTCAGGATCTTTTGATAGATTCGTTTTATCTGATGGTATGATTGGTGACTCTTTAACTGACAGATTTGGAAAAGATTTAAACAAATCATTTGGATCTCTTCCTGGATCAACTGGAAAAGGTGCTGGGGTATTTGCTAAAGTTGCAAAAGCTGCTGGTATAGACTCATCTGGACCTTACACAGGAGAATCTTATGATGCTGCTGCTTTAATCACACTTGCAATGCAAGCTGGTGGAAAAGCAGATAGAGCAACAATTCAAGCTAATGTTATGTCGGTTGCAAATGCACCTGGTAAGAAAATTTATCCAGGTCAATTAGGTAAAGCTTTAGATTTACTTGCTAAAGGTAAAGCCATTAACTATGAAGGTGCAACTGCAGTTGAATTTACAGACGTTGGAGAAGCTTTTGGTTCTTTCTTAGAAAAAGAAATCAAAGGTGGTAAGTTCAAAACTAAAAAACAAAGATAATATTTAATATTTAAAACCTCAGCGGTGAAAACTGCTGAGGTTTTTTTGTTTTTTGTTTAATATGTCTGCTCTCAAAATAGTTAGGATAATGATTATTAAAAAGGGTATACATATTAGATTCATAATTTTCCAGTTAGTAAGAACAATTAATACCCCAGCTGATAAACTGCCAGTAGCATGAACAGAATATACAATAAAATCATTTAATCCCTGAGCTTTGAATTTTTCTTCTTCTTTATAAGTTAAAACTAGTAAACTCGTGCCAGATATAAATAAAAAATTCCAACCTAAGCCAAGAAAAATTAATGCGAACATATAATTATAATAAGTTTGATCAAAGAAACTTGCTATTATAGTTATGCTGTAAAGAAACACTCCTGCATACATTATTTTGCTATGACCAAATTTTTTAACTAAATTTCCAGTTATCAAAGATGGTAGAAACATTGCTACAACATGAAACTGTATAACCAAACCTGTTTTGCTTAGACTCATTTTTTCCATTACATGCATACTTAATGGAGTTGCCGTCATCAAAAATGTCATTATTGCATATCCAAATGCTGAAGCTACGAGTGCCTGTAAAAGTCTAGGTTGCGAAATTAATTCTAAAATACTTCTTCCAGAACTTTTTATATTGGATTCTAATTTTGATGTATTTTCATAAAATAAAAATAAAATCGACGGTATAATAGTTAAAATAGCTAGTGACAAATAAGATCCAACATACAATTGATCGGTAACAATATCTTTTCCATAATTTGCCATGCTTGGCCCTAAAAATGCTGAAACAATTCCACCTAGTAAAATTATTGAAATTGCTCTAGGTACTTTATCTTTTTCAACGCTTTCAGCTGCAGCAAAACGATATTGGTGCGTAAAAGCCATACCAACGCCAATAAAAAAATTTGCAAAACAAAATAGAATAAAATTTTGATCCATTATTGAATAAGCTGCCAATAGAGAAAATAAAAAATTTCCAATTGATGCTGAAATAAATCCAGCTTTTCTTCCTATTAAACTCATAACTTTTGTTGCAAAGATTGCACCTATTGCTATACCAACTACGGATATCGACATTGGCAAGGTAGAGAGTGATTTTAAAGGACTAATTTGAGAACCAATAATTCCACTTAAAAATACAGTTACTGGAGCTGCAGTAAAGCTAAAAATTTGACTTAAAGTTAATATAAAAAGATTTTTATTCATTAAAAAATTATAAAGTTTTAGAAACTTTAATATCGGTTAAATTAATTTAACTATACCTTTTTTATATAAAACTAAAATATGTATTTGTCGGAAAGATAAATAATAAGTCCAATGACTATTCCTAAAAGGATATAATACACAAATTTACACTCCTTTATTAATTAAGGAGTATATTTCCTCTTTAGTTGTAATGCCAATTTCTCTGTAAATTTCTTTATTATTTTTATAAACAACAATAGTCGCCCAATAGTCTATTTTTAATAGTTCAGCTATTTCTTTGTTTTTAGTTTGCTCATAACTTAAAAAAATTATATTAGGAAATTCTTTTTTTGCTTCATTTATTACTTTAGTTTGTCTACCGCATGTGCCACAAAATTTATTCCATGAATTTACAACCACTATTTTTCCATCACTTTGCGCCTTTTTAAAAACATCTATATTAAAATTAGTTTTTTTCTCTACAGCCAAAGCTTCAAAGCTAAAAAAGACAAATAAAATTATTAGAAATTTTTTCATTAAATTATTTTATAACTTAGCGAGCACTTTTTCAATGTGACAATTATTGTTTGATAATTTTTTCAGGTAAAATACCTTTTGGTCTATACCTCATTATGATTAATAGACCAATTCCTACCATTAAAAATCTGAAATATGATGCACTATTAATTAAATGAATTTTAACTTCATTCGTTTCTGGCAAATGAGAAGTAAATAGATTGATAAAAAATAAAGCTATTGGTGCAGCTTCAACCCATAAGAACCAAACAACAAATCCCCCTAATATTGCGCCAAAGTTATTTCCAGTACCTCCAACAATTACCATAACCCAAATTACAAATGTGTACCTCATTGGTCTATAGCTTCCTGGTGTAAATAAACCATCATTAGTTACCATCATGGCGCCAGCAATACCAACAATTGCTGAACCTAAAACAAAGATTAATAAATGTTCTTTAACTACATTTTTTCCCATAGCGCTTGCGGCTTCTTCATTATCTCTTATAGCTCTCATCTTTCGTCCCCAAGGAGAATACAAAGCTTTCTGGGTTATAATAAGTAATATAATTACAACAATTAAAAACATTCCTGCAAAACAAAGTTTTACATAAACTGAAGAAGCATCAATAACTAATTGATTTAATGCATCTTGTCTTTCAGTAACAGAATTTATTAATTCTAATTTTGCAGAATGAAATTTTTCGACTAGATTTATAAACCAAGGAGTTGTTTGAAGATCTATTTCATAGGGCGCTGGTCTTTTTAAACCAATAACATTTTTTACTCCTCTAGCTAACCACTCTTCATGTTTAATAATAGAAACAATAATCTCAGCAATTAATAATGTTGCAATTGCAAGATAATCAGCTCTTAACCCAAGAGCAATTTTTCCAATCACATATGCTAATCCTCCTGCAAAAAATGCTCCAACAATCCATGAAAATAATACTGGCATGCCAAGACCACCTAAATATCCAGTTTTAGCTGGCTCAACTGACTCGATACTTTCAATAGCAGGTGTAGAAATTATTCTTAAAAGCAACAAACCAATTATTATAATACTGGCGATCAAATAATTTCTTTTTTTTGATTTATCAATTTTTTTTAAAACATATCGAATTGAATAAATCATTGCCACAATTATACCGATACAAATCATCATATTAAAACCACCGAGTCTCCAAGCTTCTTCGACTGGTGCGACGGAAACAAGAACAACGGCTAAACCTCCAAGTGCTGTATAGCCCATAATTCCGAAATTAATTAAACCTGCATAACCCCATTGAATATTCGCTCCCATAGTCATTACAGCAGAAATTAAACAATAATTGAGAATTGTAAGAGCAATAGACCAAGATTGAAATACTCCTACTAAAATAATTAAAATTATCATTATTGAGTATGCAGCGATAACATTAGAATATTGCTTCATATTTTTTTACCTTCGAAAATACCTGATGGTCTAAATAATAAGACTAAGACTAAAATGGAAAATGAAATAGCAAATTTATAATCCGTTGATAGCAATTGCACCATAGAGTTTGGCTCTAAAGCTTCTGGAAGTAAATAAGCAAAAAACTTTTTATAGGCATATGTTAAAAATATCTCTGCAAATGCTATAACGTATCCACCTAAAAATGCTCCAAATGGATTTCCAATTCCTCCAACAATTGCTGCAGCAAAAATAGGAAGCATGTTATTAAAATAAACAAACGGCCTATAGCTTTTGTCTAGACCATATAAAATTCCTCCAATTGTTGCTAAAATTCCAGCAATTACCCAGGTTATTAATACGACTCTTTTAGGGTCAATTCCTGATAATAAAGCCAAATCTTCATTGTCAGAATAAGCTCTCATACTTGTGCCCGTTTTAGTTTTGTTTAAAAACCAAAACATAATTGATACAACCACAATTGTAATAAATATTGTTAATACTTGAGTGGATTTAATTGTTAATCCTTCACTAAGCCCTGTCATTTCTTTAAACTCAGTTGCTTTTAAAATAAATTTTTCACCATCAAGAAATCTTCTATCGAATGGTCCTATGATTATTCTTATTATTGCTTGAGTCACAAACATTACTCCTACACTTACCATTGCAAGCTGAACTGGTGGACTTTTTTTTACTCTATAGTAACTAAAAACAAATTTATCTATGGTCAGCATATAAAAAATCATCATAAAAATAGCAAAAGGAATTGTAAGTAGTGCTGTGGGCAGCACACCAAAACTTATACCTATCGACTGAAAATAATAAGTTAGCAAAACTGCAAACATAGTTCCAAAAGACATCATGTCTCCAGTCGCAAAATTAGCAAATCTAAGAATACCATAAATTAACGTTACAAAAATTGCTCCAAGTGCTAATTGTGAACCATAAGTTAAAGCCGGTAAAATAGTATAATTTAATAATAAAATTATTGCGTTTGTAAGTTCCATCTTAAGCTCCTAAAAATGACCTTCTTACTTCAGGATCATTAAGTAATTCTTTGCCAGATCCTTCAAATTTATTTTCACCTGTCACTAATACGTATCCTCTATCAGAAATGCTAAGTGCCTGTTTTGCATTTTGCTCAACCATAATTATTGCAACATTAGTTTCTTTAACTTTTAAAATATGTTGAAATAGCTCATCCATAACTATTGGGGACACTCCGGCTGTTGGCTCATCTAACATTAAAACAGACGGTTTAATCATTAGCGCTCTTCCTAATGCAACTTGCTGTCTTTGACCGCCTGACAATTGTCCTACAACTTGCGATTTCTTTTCTTTTAAGATTGGAAACAATTCGTATATTTCCTCAATCACTTTATTGATATCATCTTCTCTTAAAAAAGCTCCTACTTCTAAATTTTCTCTAACTGTTAATTCCGCAAAAACATTTCTTGTTTGTGGAACAAACGAAATCCCTTGTTTTATTCTATCGTGTGGAGAAAATTTGGAAATATCTTTTCCATCAATGTTTACTGAACCAGATTTCAAATTAAGTAGACCCAACATTGCTTTCATAGCTGTAGATTTTCCAGCGCCATTTGGTCCAAGAATTGCAACTATCTCACCTCTATCAACATTTATTGAACAAGAAGATATAATGTCTGGTCCATCACCATAACCAGCGGTCATTTTATTTCCCTCGAAAAAGGCCATTAAGTATTTTCTCCTGTATTTTGATTTGCTCGCCCTAAGTAACTTTCAATAACTTTTTCATTTTTTTTAACTTCGTCTGGTGTTCCTTCGAATAAAACTGAACCTTCTGACATTACAATTACTGGATCACACATCCTACTTATAAAATCCATATCATGCTCAATCATACAAAAAGTGTATCCTTGTTCTTTATTTAATCTTAATATTGCTGTTCCCAAATCTTTTAACAGAGTTCTATTAACTCCAGCACCTACTTCGTCTAATAAAACTAATTTTGCATCTACCATCATAGTTCTTCCTAGCTCTAATAATTTTTTTTGACCACCTGATAAATTTCCAGCTAATTCATTTGATAAATGTGAAAGATTTAAAAATTTGGTTACTTCATAAGCTTTTTGTCTTATTTTTTCCTCTTCTTTTTTAACCTGCTTTGGTTTTAACAATGCAGTCATTAGCTGTTCACCCGATTGGTTACCTGGAACCATCATTAAATTTTCTAAAACTGTTAAATTGCTAAATTCATGTGCTATTTGGAAAGTTCTAAGCAATCCTTTTGAAAAAAGTTCATATGATGGTACATCGGTTATATTTTCACTGTTAAACATAACTGTACCCTTTGAAACCTTTAGATTCCCAGCAATTAAATTAAATAAAGTAGTTTTGCCTGAGCCATTTGGACCAATGATGCCTGTGATGGAGCCTTTCTTAATTTTTAACGAACAATCAGATACAGCAGCTAAACCCCCAAAATATTTAGAAAGATTATCTATTTGCAAAATATTTGTATTTGACTGCATTAGGATTATTTTTGGTTTAATCTTTTTAAAATGCTATTTATAGTTTTTTCTAAAGACTTATAATAGCCAGATTTTCTTAGTTGATTAACTCCTTGCCAATTAAGGCCTCCTGGTGTTTGAGACTCAGCTACAAAATATTTTAAGTCCTTTTTTGAATTAACTGCTGCTAGTTCAGCTAAAGCTGAATACAAAGAAGTTATATATTGTTGTGCCTGATTTCTCTTTAATCCTTTTTTGACTAACCAATCTGATAAAACTTTTAATAATTCATAAAAAGCTGCCATCGTTCCAGAGGTAGCCCAGAAATTTTTTGATAATTTTTCACTTTTAATTTCTATTGTTGTACCAATTTTATCCAAAAAATTTTTTACCTGCTTATCTGGAGGAAATATTGCAATTGGGCCTTTACCTAAGGAAATTGGAGGCATTGGTATTGCCCTTACAATTTTTACTTTTTTATTAATGATTTTTTTTAATTTAGCATAATTGATTGTTGAAATAAAACTTATTATTACTTGCTTAGCTTTAAAGTTTAAATTTGGTATAATTTTTTCTCCTACTTCTGGTAAAATACCTAAACAAACCCAATCTGATTTATCAATTACATCTTGATTACTTTTAGCTACAAATACTTTTTTAAATTTTTTTTTTAATTTATATGCTTTTTTTTTGTTTCTTGGTGAAATAAAAATTTTTTTAAATTTTATATTCGAATTACATATTCCGGTAACTACATCTGATGATATGTTTCCAGTTCCTATAAATCCTAAAATCATTTAATTTGGATATTAAAACAATTTATATAAAGAGCTATAAAAAAAAACCCCCGCATTGTAACGGGGGTTTTAATTTAAATAAATAATTTATTTATTAGAACGATTGACCAATTGATATACTTAACTGAACAGTACTAAAATCTTCTAGTTCTATAATGTTTTTTACGCTATCAGCGTCATTAGAACCATTAAATGTTGCACCTTCATATGAAGCATATGTTAGTCCTGATTTCCAGAATCCGCCACTTGCTAGATCACCTTTTATACCTACTCCTACATGATAACCATTCATAGTTTCATCACCGTAAGTTGATCCTGTTGGCATATTTTCATCTGTTTCTAATGTTAATTGTTGGTAACCAATTTTTACGAAAGGTGTACCAAAATCTATACCAGCATCGATTGGCTGCTCAATGTAAACCATTGCTGCATTAGCTAAATTTACATCAACTTCGTTAGTACCAGCCTGGTCGCTTGCATCTTCAGTATCAGTGTCCGTTCTAGTATTAGATCCATCGCCAATTTTTCTTCCATATGGCATTACATCTAATCCGATTGTAGTTCCATAATCTCCTAAATCAGACAGTTCTATAAAAATAGAGCCGATTACTGCTGTTCCATCTTCTGATTTAGTATTTTTAGTCCCAGAAGACTTAACTTTTTCGTGACCGTCAGCTTCATATGAAATCATTGTTCCTGTAATTCCCATACTAACTGTTTGAGCCATTGCAGAAAAAGCAAAAGCAGAAGCAATTAAAGCTACTATTAAAGTTTTGATTTTTAACATGTTAAACCCTATTATTTTAAAATTTTAAAATTCAGTTGTTTATAGCATTTATATAAGCATTTTATGTAACAAATTACTAGAAATTAACATTAATTGAAGAATGTTGCACTTATGCAACAATTGAATAATAAGGAATTTACTCAACTTTTGGTTTAATTTTCATGCAAAAAAAGGCAATAAATACGTCAATTTTTCCTTAGTCCATTGCCCAATATATAGTTAAAAATTTTCATATTTTTTAATCTTTATAAATTGTTTATCTAATTTGAATTATAATCTCTGAATATACAATTTTTTTAAGAATCGGAAAAATCTTAGTTAGTTATAGTATTTTTTTCATAATTTAAAATTCTATAGTCTTTTTAGAACCATCACTCATAGTAAATTCAGCCTTTGTTTTTGAAATAAGTTCAACAGATTTAAACCCATCAACTTCACTTATAAAATTATTAAGCTTTTTTCTATTTTTTTTACTCATTTTCATTCCCGGTGCGTTAACTCCAACATCAATTATCACTTCAGCACCATTAACAAATGCATTAATATAGGTTGAAACAGGTTTGCATCTACCTGTCATTGCTTCAGTGACCCAAATAGGTTTTGCTATACTCAGGCTTTTTAATAAAGAAGAAAACTCATCAACCCAAAACTCTTTATCACATTTTCCATCTGGAGGAGTAATATGATGAATGTTGGCTATATCAAAATTATCCTTTATTTTTGGTAATGCAGATTTCCAGAATTTTTTATTTTCAGGAAACATTCCCGCTGCTCCAGCCATTACTATTATTGCATCATTTTGTTTTTCTTTAATTAATTTTGATGAAGTGTTAAAAATTTCTACAAAATCATCCTCTTTGCCATTAAAAAACATTTTAAATTCTGGTTCATTCATTATTTCCCAATAAATTATTGGAACACTAAGCCCAGGCATATCATTATTTCCATCTCCATCATATCTATCTACTAAATTTAAAAGAAACACTTTGTAATCATCCATTGAGCAAGGTTTACTTAAATATTTGGCAAAATGTTTGCCAAATGGGCTTCTGGCTTTCTTTCTTTTGCATGATTTTTGTTCCCAGTTCGCATAGGGCCAAATAGTAGCTATAATTTTTTGATTGTGTTGTTGAGCATAATTAACATATTCATCAACTTCTTCCCACGAAAATTCACCTTGTTTCTTTTCTATTTTGTTCCATACAAATGGACCAGGGTGAGGTCTAACCCATTGATTATCTTTACCTCTCATTTTTTCATCAAACATTTCAGTTAGCTCACCAAATCTTGACTCTGATAGTGCGGGTGTAAAAAATACTATTGTTAAAAATAATATTAATAATTTATTCATTTTGTCCTTGAAGCTATATAATTAAGTATATCAGAATTAAAGTGTTGAAAACAGTCTGCCATATCAATAATATGATAGTTGTTTAAAGGTTCTTTCCATTCTTTACCATTATTTATTCCAATTCTTGAACAGCTTTTACCATTAATTTTTTTATTTTCAGAAATAATTATTCTTTTAATGCCTGGAATTTCTTCAACCCAATCTGAAAGAAGTCCATCGAAAGGATCTTTTGGATGTGTAAAAACTAAAACAGGTAAATTTTTACTTTTTTTAATTTCATCAATTTGTTTTTGTCTCATGTCCGCTGGTCCATCTCCTTCTTTTTTTCTAAATTTCTCTAATGCTTTTTCCACACCTACTTTTTTTGCTTTAAAATTTTTCGATATTTTTCCATAACAAGCTTGCATAAGCGATATACCTCCACCAACTTTATCAGGATGTCTTGACATTAACATCATAGTTAACCAACCTCCGCACGAATGACCTGTCATGATAATTTGTTGATTTGGAACACCTTTAGAAACAAAAGAATCAATTAATTCTAAATTTGCATCTAATCTTTTTTCTAATTTTGATTTTCCCTTGTAAGGAGGTTTAAATTTTTTTTTATTCCACAATCTTTTGTCATCTCCATTGAAATGATCTGTACATAAAAGATAAACCATTATTTCTTTTCCATTTACTTTTTCTCCAACTATAGATGAAAAATTTCTTATACCATTTTTCCAAACACAATTTTTAGATCGTGCGTCATGTTTATCTTGTCCATGATTATAAATTAATATTATTTTATTTTTTGGATCATTAATGTTTTGTTCTTTTGCATAGTTCATTTTGGTGTTTAAAAACCCATTTTTTAAAAGCTTATCAGCATAAGCTGGAAAATTAATTAAAGTAAGTAAAATTACAAATTTTAAAATTTTATTCATATATTCTTAATAATTAATCTAATTCTAATCTTATAGGCAATAAATCATTTCTAATTAAAAAATTACTAACCTCCAAGAAATAAACGACCAACATCTGGATTGTTTAATAGATCGTCTCCTCTGCCAGCAATTGCAATTTGGCCAGAAACTAAAACGTAACCAATGTCTGCAAACTCTAATCCTTTTTTAGCATTTTGTTCAACTAGTATAATAGTTTTTTTTTCGTTTTTTTGTAGATCTTCTAAAATTTCAAATACCATTTTTATATACTTTGGCTCCAAACCAATGGACGGTTCATCAACTAACAAAATAGACGGTTTCATAACTAAAGCTCTAGAAATTTCTAAAAGCCTTCTTTCTCCACCAGATAAAACTTTTGCAGGTTGGTTTCTTCTGTTTCCAAGTCTATCATATTTTTTAAGAATTTTTTCCGCTTCTTCAAAAGACTCTTCTGTTTTTTCTTTGATGTATCCACCCATTAATAAATTCTCTTCGACTGTCATATCTGGAAAAACTGAATTATCTTGAAGTATGTAAGCTATTCCCTGTGATTTTAATTTTTCAGCAGGTGTTAGATTGGTAATTTCCTTTTCATCTATTTCAATTTTACCTGAAAAAATATTTGTAAAACCATAAATTGAGTGAAGAATAGTTGATTTACCTGCGCCATTAGGACCTATCAAGCATAATGATTGTGCCTTACTAACATATAAATCTAGATTATGGAGAATTTCCATTTTTCCATAACCAGCTGAAAGGTTTTTAATTGTTAAATGTATATTTTCATTTGATAACTTTTTTAAATCTTCTGCTTTTGGTGCGTCTCCAAGAACTTCGTATTGATTTGCCATTATTGTGCCCCCAAATAAGCATCGATTACTCTGTTATCATTCTTTATTTCTACAGGAGTTCCTTTGGCTAATAATTTTCCATGAGCTAAACAAAAGATGCTCTCTGCTAATTGCATAATTACTCTCATATTATGTTCAATTACGAATAAAGTAATTCCAAAATCTTGATTAACTTTTATAAGTCTATCGATAATTCCATTTATTAATGTAGGATTTATTCCAGCTGTTGGTTCATCTAACAACAGCATCTCTGGTTCATTCATTAGTGCCATTGCAAGTTCTAATAGTTTTTGTTGACCAAAAGATAAGTCCCCGGCTCTTAATTTTCTTTTTTGATATAATCCAACAAAGCTTAACAAGTTTTCAGCTTTTTCTGTTAAATTTTTAGGTATTTGAGAAAATATTTTAACCAAGCTCTCATCGCTTGCTTTATGACTAATTAGCATATTTTCTACACAATTTAATTTTCCATATATTCTTGTTTGTTGAAAAGTTCTAAGCAATCCTAGTTTTGCTATTACTGGAACTGGTAATTCTGAAACTTCTTTGCCGTTAAATTTTATAGACCCTTGATCTATAGGATAAGTACCAACAATAGAATTAAACAAAGTTGTTTTTCCAGATCCATTAGGACCGATTAGACCAACAATTTTTCCTTTATCAACGGAAATAGAAATATCAACATTTGCTTTTACACCACCAAATGATTTGCTCACGTTGTTTACTTCTAGAATACTCATTTAAGCTCTACCTGCGCCTTTCGATCTGCTTCATCAACTACTTCACCAAATCTCTCAGGATATTTTTCCCTGAGCCATCCCATAATTCCTTCTGGAAAATAAATTACAATTACAACAATCAATACTCCAAGAGCAACATACTGCCATCCAAGGAAGAAAGTCCAAAAACCTTCTTTGAATATATGAAATACACTTGCTCCAATAACTGGTCCCCATAAAGTTCCTTTGCCACCTAGTATTGCCATTAAAACCATAAATACTCCCATCTCTCTTCCGTCAAATGCAACATCGGTTGAATCTATATATCCGACAAGTCCTCCCATTATTCCACCTGCAAGACCACAAAAAAATGCTGAGATCATCCAACCAATAATTTTATATTTCATTGTTTGAATTCCCATTGCTTCAGCTTTGTCTTCATTATCTCTTATTGCATTAAGAACTAATTTAAATCTAGTAGAGTAAATAGATTTCACCACAATAAATGTCAGTACTAGCGAAATAAAACTACAAAAATAAAAAAATTCTCCTCTTGCTTCTAACCCTCCAAAATTTGGAAATGGCGGGGTTGTGAAACCTTGTCCGGCTCCAATGATTTCTATTCCACCCGAAATTTCACCAGCAGCAACACCTAAACCCAATGTACAAATTGCAAAATAATGTCCTCTTAATCCTAAAATTGAATATCCTATTAATCCAGCAACTATCGCTGGTACAACTGCAGCAACAGCTAAACCAACACCAAAGCCTTGGAAAAACTGAGCTGGTGTATGAACAAATGTTTTTTCTCCGCCACTTTCTGTCCATTCTGCTAAAGGGAAAAACATTCCCACCTGGACAGATGCACAAAGATACATGCCCAATCCATAAAATAAAATATTACCAAACGAATTATAGCCCATCTCACCACCTTGAATATTCCAAGTCATTGCTAAAATTATTAAAACACAAAGTATTGATAGTTGAACCTTGAATGCTGGAAAAATAAATGGAGCAATCAACCCAAAAATCAAAATTGATAAATAAATTATTAAATTTTTATTTATCATTTTAAATACTCTCTTTTCTTAGAAAGTTTAAATCTTCTATAAACAAGGATTAAAACTAATAATAAAAATACTGAACCTATTCTAAACTCTGTTCCAAGAATATAGTCCGCAAATTCTTCAAAAACTCCAAGACCCATGCCAGATAATGCTACACCTGGTAGATTTCCTAAGCCTGCAACAATTACGATCATAAATGATCTGATTGTGTAAGGTAAACCCATATAGGGATGTATTGTAAATGTTATTGATATTAAAGCTCCAGCAACACCACATAGAGCTGCATTTATACCAAAAGTAGCGGCATAAACTTTTTCAGTGTCGACACCTAAAATCTTTGCTGCTCTTGCATTCTGAGCTGTGGCTCTGATTGCTCGTCCAAGCTTTGATTTTTTCATATAAATCACTAAACAAATTGCAAAAACAATACTTACAAATGCAGAAAAAATTTTCGAATTTGGTAAAACAACATTGTTATCAAATAAAAAAGTTGTTCCATACCCTGAATTAGCAAGTACTACATCTGCACCAAATGCAAAATTCATTAATTGCATGAAAAGAATACTAATTCCAAAAGTTGCTAAAATTGATATGAATAAATCTCTATCAACGACTTTATTAATTACTAATTTATAAATTCCAATACCAACAAAATACATTATTATTGGAGATACAATAACTCCCCACGCTGGATGAATTCCATAAAGATACATAAAGTAAGCAATGTATCCACCCAATATAACAAGATCTCCTTGTGCAATATTAATGATATTCATTACTCCCCATTGAAGCGCCATCCCGTATGCAATCAAAGCAAATAAAATACCAAGAAGTATTCCGTCCAAGCAAGCTTGAACGGTTATCATCGGATATTGGAAAACCATAAAATCCATAATTGACCCTAAAAAAAAATACCCCCTATACTCTAGGGGGTATTTATAGATTAGTTATTATCTTTCAGACCACTTAGGTATTGGGTGAATTAACTTAGCAGAAGCCCACTTAAGTGGAGCAACTACTTTGTTTTCACATTTTCCAGAGCTATCACACATAACTTGGAATAACACCATCGGCTTAGAAACATTTTGTCCACCTGGAGCAAATTTTATGTTTCCATAAAAAGTTTGCATATCAGTAGCAGCAAGGGCATCTCTTACTTTTTTTTGATCAAAAGAATTTGCTCTTTCAAATGCATCTTTGAAAACCAATAAAGCAGCTGAAGATTCGGCAGCTTGATACGGTGGTGCATATCCAAACATTTTAGTAAAGTCTGCATCATATGTCATACCATCTTTAAACCACTTATCTTTGTAGGTTAAAGTCTTATGCCATTGAGAAGCACATAAAGCATATTGAGAATTTTTACCATGTTGTTTAGATAGTTTTGCAGCATCACAGTGTGTCATTGCAAGCATTGGAACGTCAACTTTCATCTCAGAAATTTGTCTGATAGCTGTCAAAGCTCCTTTTGTATGACCTGATACAACAAGTACATCCGGCTTCATTTGTTTTACTTTAACTAAAGTCGCAGCCATATCATTAAGTTCTTTTGGCAATTTGTCGTCAATTATGATTTCAGATCCTGTATCTTTAGCAGCATCTAAAATACCCAATCTAACGTCTTGAGAAAAAGCGTCTTGCTCAAAAGCTTGAGCAATTTTAACACCTTTACCACCATTTAATTCAACAGCAGTTCTAATAGCTACATCAAGATATAAGTTTGCTGGTGCTAAAACCGCAAATAGATATTTATAACCTTTAGTAAATAAAGATCTAGATGCACCATTAGCTTCAACCATTGGTACTCCGTACTTTTCAGTAACTGGGGCCATGGCTTTAGTTAATCCTGAACTATAAGGTCCAAGCATAAACTCAACACCATCTTGACTAATTAATCTTTCTGCAAGTTGCGCTGCTCTCTTAGGATTTGATTCATCATCGTAATAGATAATTTCAAATTTATAAGTTTTTCCGCCAACTTTGATACCACCCATGCTGTTAATTCTATCAACGGCCATATTGTAACCGTTTTGAGTATGAACACCATTAGATGAATATTTTCCTGTTAACGAAACAGCAGCACCTAATACAATTTTATCTCCAACAACTTTTGCAAAAGAAACAACAGAAGTTGATAATAAAAGTGCTATTGCAGAAAAAAATGTAATTATAATGTTTTTTATTTTCATTTATTCCCTCTCTTTAATTAATTAAAAGCTTATTTAACTAAGAATTTGATTTTATTTCAAGTTACACTGTGTCTTAGTAATGTTGAGTTACCGTAATTATAATTGCGATAATTAATAAAACACACGCTGAAATTGTATTAATTACTTTTGGATTTGCTTTTATCCAAATAATTAATTTGTTTGCAAGAATTGCATAACAAACAAGAGATAAGAAATCTAAAACCATATAAGTTGTGATCAATATAAAGAATTGCGCAATATAATTTGAATTAAAATCTATAAATTGTGGGAATATTAATGGAAAAAATGCCCAAGCTTTTGGACTTGTTCCTGCTACTAAAAAACCATCCTTAAAGAAAGAAAAAAAACTTTTTTTATCATTATTAATAGAATTAATATCTTTTGGTCTGCTTTTATAAATATCATAAGCTAAATAAATTAAATATATAATTCCAATCCACTTAAAAATATTTAAAAAATTTGGATTTTCTGAAAAAAAAGAACCTAAAACAAAAATAACTAAAATTCCTTGTGCAAAATTTGCAGATATATCGCCTAGCGCTGTCCAAATACATTTTTGAACACCGTAATTCATTGAATAAGAAATTATAACAATTCTAGGTGTGCCCGGTGTTATAAAAAGAAATAAAATTATTTGAAGAAAAAGAAAATAATCTAGTGGAAGCATTTTTAAGGGATAGTCCTAAAAAACCGGGAGCTAAAGATGGCTAGATAGGACTATCTAAGGGAAAATATATCACACCTTATTAAAATTGCATTAAGCATTTTTTTAATATTTATTAAAATTGTATGAAAAAAAGCCACAGGCCGATTACTAAAGTAAAAAATCCTGAGCCAAATCTCAATAGTCCAAATTGGGTTTTGTGGGCTGCTTGGGCGGATAGAATTACATTTGAAGAAATAAAAAAAAAAACTGGAAAATCAGAATCCGAAGTTATTAAAATAATGCGCAAGTCCCTTATACCTTCATCATTTAAACTTTGGAGAAAAAGAGCTAAAAATCAAAGCATAAAACATAGAAAAAAATTCGAAATTTCTAGAAAAGAAATAAGAAGAAAAATTAATAAAAATGATTATATATAAATTATGAAAAATATAACGATGTATACAGGACCAATGTGCAACTTCTGTGAAGCTGCAAAAAGATTATTGGTCAGAAATAATTTAAATTATAAAGAAATAGATATTTCTTCAAAAGATGGTCTACGAGAAGAAATGATAAAAAAATCAAATGGAAAACGTACTATACCACAAATTTTTTTTGATGAAACTCATATTGGTGGTTATCAAGAATTAAGGGAATTAGAAAAAAGTAACAAGCTATCTAATTTAGTTAAGTAATTTTATTCAATTGATATTGTGACAGATGGTTCTTCAACCCACATAACACATGCCGTTGTATTTTCTGCTCCAATAGTATCTTGAGTTCCAAATTTTACAACTATTCTCGGTGTTGTCATGCCTAGAGTATATGTCAAATTATTTATCTTTAATTTTCCTTAAAAATTAGACATATGCCATTGTTGCAATATCTTTTGCCCGAAGGTTTTGGACCATCTTCAAAGATATGTCCATGATGGCCTCCACATTTTTTACAATGATATTCTGTTCTGGCATATCCCAAGTTGTAGTCTGTTTTAGTTTCAAAAACATCTGGCAAAGATTCAAAAAAAGATGGCCATCCAGAGCCACTTTCGTATTTTGAATTAGAATCAAAAAGTTTTGTTTCACAATTTGCACAATAATAGCTGCCTTGTCTTTTTTCATTATTTAATTCACTTGACCAAGGTTGCTCGGTTCCTTCATTAAATAAAATCCAGTTTTGCTTATCATTTAAATTTTTATTATTTTTTTTCATAATAGAATTAAGTATTTATTTTTTTTTTATTTGAAAGTGTAATCCCCAAAATTATAAACATTGCTCCCAGAAAATGATAAAACATAAATTTTTCATCAAAAATTATAATTGCCATAATTGCTCCAAAAATAGGCATCAAATGTAAAAAAACTCCAGCTCTGTTTGCTCCAATTATTGAAATTCCTTTTATCCAAAAAAAGAAAGCAGCTAAACCAGGAAATATTACAACATAAGTTAAAGTTAATATGAAAGGTTTTTCTAATTTTATTAAATATCCCATATTCATTTCGATAAAATAAATAGGTATCAAAAATATCAAACCTGAAATTATAACTACCTCAAGCAAAGTAATTTGTGAAATTTCATATTTTTTTTTTCTTAATAGTGCTGAATAAAGTGCCCAAGAAAACATCGCTACTGCCATAGTTAAATCACCTTTATTAAAATCTAAACTTTTAATTAAATTAATATCTGCTTTTGTAATAATGAAAATTACCCCTGTTAAAGAAAGTGCAACTCCAATAATTTGAAACATATTTGTTTTTTCAACATTTAAAATTGAAGAAATAAAAATAATCCACACAGGTATTGTTGAGATCATTAATACTCCACTTATAACTTGAGTGTAATATAATGAGTAATAAACTATAGAATTAAATATAGTAATACTTGTAATGCCTAGAATTATAAAAAATCCTATATTTGCTAAAATATATTTTTTTTTACTGATTATTTCTTTTATAGTAAAAGGTAATAAAATTAATCCAGCAAAAAACCATCTGTAAAAATTTAATGAAAAAGGTGGAATGTCATACATGCTTGCAGCTTTTCCAACAATAAAATTTCCTGACCAAAAAATAGTTGTTAAAATTAACAATGTATAAGCAAAATTATTTTTATTTGACACTTGTTTATGTCTTTCTATATTTTTTCATAGAAACCTTAGCCAACAATAAATTTGGGTCAATAAAAATTTTTGATTTTTCAATTTTTGTAAAGGGTTGATATGCAAAAATTGCTATGGGTAATTCAGTACAACCAAGTATTATTTTTTTACATTTCAGTTTAATTAATTCTTTAACTGCAGGTTTTATTGCTTTTTCTGCTAATTTAATTTTTCCCATTTTTACTAATTTAATTGCTTTATTAACGTACAATTTTTGAGAAGATTTTTTTGGACTAATCAATCTATAATTTTTATCAAAATATTTATTATAAACTTTTGTTTTTAAAGTTGCTTCTGTAGATAATATTCCTATTTTAGATTCTTTTTTACAATTTTTTTTTGTATAAAAGTAAACTTCTTTAGGCATGCTCAAAATTGGAATTTTAATTTTTCTTTGTAAATCATAATGCCAGTGATGTGCTGTATTACATGGCATGACAATAAATTTACAATTATTTTTTTGGAGC
>CACDDC010000018.1 GCA_902551455.1 uncultured Pelagibacteraceae bacterium
ATTTTTTCAATTCTTCTGAAAGTTTTATAATTGAGAAGTACGTTTTGTTCCAACTATAATGTTGTTTTGGTTCTTTTAAAGATGATAATAAAATCTTATCTTTATCTTTTTGTTTTTCAAATTTATAAAAAAATAATTCTATTAAGTTATTTAAATTATTTAATTCCATATAGTTGTTTGACTGGTGGGCAAAGAGAGACTCGAACTCTCACAGTATTGCTACCATTGGATTTTGAGTCCAACGCGTCTACCAGTTCCGCCATTCGCCCTTTGTTCATTGCTTTATTTAATTTATAGAATAATAGTATAAGAAGAATTATTGTAATAAAAGAAAATATGTTTAGAGCAATTTATTTAAAAACCATAAAATTAGCAGGCCATAAAAGCTCTAAACTTTTTCTTGGTGTTATTTCTTTTATAGAAAGTTTTATTTTTCCAATACCGCCAGATGTTTTTATAATACCAATGACAATAGCTCAACGTGATCAATGGATAAGAATCGCTTTAATTGCAACTATAGGATCTTTATTAGGAGCCTGTTTAGGTTATTTTATTGGTTATGTATTTTTTAATGAAATTGGAATAAAAATTTTTGAACTTTATGGAGTAGATAATACACTTTTTTTAAAAGAAAAAGTTTCTTCAGAAGGTGGAACTGTTGCATGGATAACACTTTTAGCAATCGCTGGTTTTACACCTGTCCCTTTCAAGCTGCTAACTATTACAAGTGGATTTGTCCACTTTAATATCTTTTATTTTATTATAGTTTCTCTGATCACAAGAGGTTCTAGATTTTTTATTATAGCTTTCTTAATTGGAAATTTCGGACCAGCAATGAAAAAAATAATAGAAAAAAAACTACTTTTTGTATCAATAGTATTTGCATTTATAATTATGATTGTTGCGTACTTTGTTTATAAATTTTTATTAAATTTTGCCGGCTAGCTATACAAATGATAGTAAATATAAAAAAATTATATTTTTTTGTTTTTTTAATTTCAATATTTTCAATCTTAAGCGCCATATACATAGAATTTGTTTTAGGAATAAAACCCTGTGTTTTATGTTTATATCAAAGAGTTCCTTATATAGTTGCAATATTTATTTGTTTTTTAGGTTATTATAATAATAGTTTTTTTTGGATATATTTTCTTTTTTTAATATTTTTGATAGGTGTATTTTTATCAAGTTATCATCTTGGTATAGAGAATAATATTTTTAATGAATTTTCAGGATGTACAAATAGTGACATCAAATTAACAGATAAACAAGAACTATTAAAATCATTAAACTCCTCAAGGCCTAATTGTAAAGATGTTAATTTCAAAATTTTTGGAATATCTCTTGCGGCAATTAATTTAATTTTATCGATGCTAATTTCAGCATTAATGATTATAGTAATTAAATATGAAAAAAACAGATAAAAATAAATTAGAAGAGTTTATACGAGTTGATCATGCTGGTGAGAGGGGAGCTATAAAGATTTACCAAGGACAACTATTAGCTTTGAATACTATAAAAAAAAATGATTATTTAAAAAAAAAAATTGAAAAAATGAAAATTCACGAGATGGAACATGCAGATTATTTTGAAAAAGAAATAAAAAAAAGAAATATTGAACCTACAAAACTGCTCCCTTTATGGGATTTACTAGGAATTGGTTTAGGATTTGGTTCAGCAATCTTGGGGGATAAAGCTGCGATGTTATGTACTGCTTCGGTAGAAGAGGTAATAGATAAACACTACCAAAAACAAATAAATCAACTAGAAGATGACGAAAAAATCTTAAGAGATAATATAACTCGTTTCAGAGAAGATGAGCTACATCATAAAGATATTGCTTATGAAAATGGTGCTACTAAAAAAGGCATATACTCTTTACTCGACAAATTAATCAAAACTGGATCAAAAATAGCAATAAATATATCTGAAAAAATTTAATCAAGGTTCTAATTCTACATCCCAATATAAGTAGTCAATCCAAGTTTTATGCAAAAAATTTGGTGGAAAATTTTTTCCATTCTTATGTAAATCTTCAGTAGTTGGTTGAAAAGGTTTTTGGTTTAAAATCATACCTGATTTATTAATCAATCTTCCACCTTTTTTAACATTACAATTTGAACAAGCTGTAACTACATTATCCCAATCTGTTTTTCCTCCTTTTGATCTTGGTAATAAATGATCAAATGTTAATTCTCTTTTACTTCCACAATACTGACACATAAATTTATCTCTTAAAAAAACATTAAACCTTGTAAAATTTGGATTTGATAAAGGTTTAATATAACTTTTTAAAGCTATAACACTTGGAAGTTTCATGCTGAATGAAGGGCTTCTTACTATTTTATCATAGTAACTTACAATATTTACCCTATCCAAAAAAACTGATTTTATTGAGTCTTGCCAACTCCAAAGTGAGAGGGGATAATAACTTAATGGTCTATAATCAGCATTTAAAACAAGTGCAGGGCATTTTTCTAATGAAATTTTTCGATTTAATGTTTTCATCATAAATAGATTAGCCTAATTAAAAATATTAATCAATGATACATAATAAATATTAAGAATTTATTAAATTATTAAGTTTTTTTTAATAAAATTTAGTGCTGCACTGGAAGCTTCCACAGGAATATTATGTTCACAATTTTTTATTATTTTAGTTTCGACTTTTATGTTATTTCTAATCATAAAATCTTTTGCTTCTAAAATAAAATTAACAGGCACGATTTGATCAAGGTCTCCATGAATTAAAATCATATTGGTTTTTGATTTAATTCTTTTTACTAAATTTTCTTTATCAATAATTTTTCCTGAAAAACCAACTAAACAATTAAAGCTATCTTCAGAAGTTAAAGCAATATTTATTGACATCATACATCCTTGACTAAATCCTGACAAACAGATTTTTTTATTACTCAGGTTAAATTTATTTTTCACTTCTTCAATAAAAAACTTTATTTTTTCTTCAGCTTTTAAAGATTCTTCTAATATATATTCTTTATCATCTATAGATAGGTCAAACCACTCATATCCAGTGGGATTTACTTTGCACTTCTGGTGTCCATTAGGACATAAAAAAATTGTGTTAGGAAGAAATCTTTTCCAATTTATAGATAGTGAACTTATATCATTTCCATCACCACCATATCCATGAAGCAAAACAATAGCATTTTTAATTTCTTCATTTTTTTCTGGATAAATTGTTTTTGTATCTAACGAAAATTTCATTTTTATTTAATCTTCTTCATAAGATTGTAACCATTCAATAAAATTTTTATCAACAAAATTAATTGATCCAATTACTCTAGCAAATTCTTCACCTTTTCTATTTAATAAAATAGAAGTGGGTAACCCTCTTAAAGAAAATTTATTTGGCAAATTCATTCCTTCATCAAAAAATATCTCAAGGTTTGTAATTTCAAGTTTATCAAAAAAATTGACAGCTTTTTCAGCAGGCTCTTGACCCACATTTATTGGAATGACTTTTAAACTTTTGAATTTACTGCTCTGTTGCAATTTATTTAAAGAAGGCATTTCATCTAAACATGGTTTGCACCATGTTGCCCAAAAATTTATTATAACCAAAGAATAATTGTAATCACTTAGATTAATAATCTTATTTTTTATATTTTTAAATGTAACATTTTCAACCTTTTTTGGCTTATCGTGTACCAATAAATTTTTTATATTAGGTTGTTCTATTGCATAAGATGCATTTGTTGATATTAAATAAATAATAGCTGAAATAAATTTTATTGTTAATAATTTCATTCTAAAATGTATAGTTACATATCATGAAGCAAAATAAAAACAATATGCCAGTATGGAATGCTAGAATTTCTAAAAAAAGTTCTAATGTTTTTCAAAAATTTGGAAATTCTATAGATATAGATAAAAGACTTTATAAAGAAGACATTCAAGTATCTATTGCTCATACTGAAATGTTATTTAAGCAAAAAATTATTTCTTTTAAAATTAAAAATAAAATTATTTGGGGATTAAGCAAAATTAAAAATGAAATTAGCAAAAAAAAATTTAATTTTAATACCAAATATGAAGATATACATATGAATATTGAAAATAGATTATTTGAAATTATTGGTGACGACGCTGGCTTTGTTCACACCGGCAGATCTAGAAATGATCAAGTTATAACTGATCTAAAGTTATGGTTAAAAAATTCAACTACTGAAATAAATAATCTTTTAAATTCCTCAATAAAATTAATTATTAAAATTTCTGAAGCAAATATTCAAACCATAATGCCTGGATTCACTCATTTAAAAAATGCCCAACCAATTTCTTTTGCACACTATCTTTTAGCCTACGTCGAAATGTTTAAAAGGGACAAGAGTAGATTTAATAATAATATAATTAGTTTAAATGAAAATCCTTTAGGTAGTGCTGCTTTATCAGGAACTTCCTTTAATATTGATAGAGTTTATACGACAAAAAAGCTAAATTTTTCAAAACCAACTGGAAATTCCATTGATACAGTTTCAGATAGAGATTTTGTTATAGATTTTTTATACGCTGTTTCAGTTTGTGCAATGCATATATCTAGATTTGCGGAAGAATTTATAATTTGGAACTCTGATGCATTTAAATTAATTAAACTAAATGATAAAATAGTTACAGGATCATCTATAATGCCTCAAAAAAAGAATCCAGATCCTTTAGAATTTCTAAGAGGAAAAACAGGCAATGCTTATGGTAACTTAATTTCAATGTTAACAATTCTTAAAGGTCTACCTTTGTCTTATTTTAAAGATTTACAGGATGATAAAGAAATAGTTTTTAAATCTTTTGATCAAATAAAATATTCAATTCTAATATTAAATGAAATTTTAAAAAATTTTTCTGTAAATAAAAAAAGAATGTATGAATTTGCGCAAGAAGGATATACGACTGCTACAGATTTAGCTGATTATATAGTAAGAGATTTAAATGTGCCATTTAGAAAAGCATATAAAATAACTTCAAAAATTGTAAATTATGCAGAAAAAAATAAAAAAAGGTTTGATGAATTAGATATTAAAGATATTAAAAAAATAGAACCTAAATTAAATGAAGAAATACTTAATATATTTGATCTAAAAAAGTCTATAAAATCTAAAATATCATATGGAGGTACAGCTTTTGAAAACATCAGGAAAATGATAAAGAAATATAAAAAGGAATTAAAATGAACAAAAAATTTATACTTTTATTGTTTTGTTTTTTAATTTTTTTTTCCTGTGGGAAAAAAGGAGATCCTGTATATAAAGATTCCAAAATAAATATTCTAAATAACAAAATAATTTAATGATTTACAAAAAAAATCGTTTTTACATTGAGGGGATTTCATCAGAAAAAATTTCAAAGAAGTTTGGAACACCAGCTTATTGCTATTCATATAAAAAATTAAAAGAAAATATAATTAATTTTAAAAATTTTTTTAAATCATTCAAACCAATGATTTGCTTTTCCGTTAAATCAAATTCAAATGTAAATTTATTAAGAGAAATAAATAAATTTGGATTAGGAGCTGATGTTGTTTCTATTGGAGAACTTATGAAAGCTCAAAAAGCTGGAATTAATGTTAATAAAATTGTTTTTTCTGGAGTAGGTAAAACAACAAAAGAAATAAATTATGCCATCAATAAAAATATTTTTCTTATAAATGCAGAGTCTAAAAGTGAAATAATTGAAATTGAAAAAATTGCTAAAACCAAAAAAAAAATTGTAAATATTGGTCTTAGGTTAAATCCTAATACTAATCCTCAAACACTAAATCAAATTTCTACAGGAAAAAAAGAAAATAAATTTGGAGTAAGTGAAAAAACTTTTTTAAGCTTAGTTGATTATATAAGAAAATCAAATTTTATTAATCTAAAATGTTTAAGTGTACATATAGGAAGTCAAATTCTGAGTCATCAACCATATGAAAAAATGCTCAGGGTTTTAGATAGAGTAATCAAAAAATCTAGATACAGATTTGAATATATAGATTTAGGTGGAGGTATGGGAATATCATATGAAAATAATTTAAAAAAGTTAAATTATAAAAAATATAATATTGCTATTAAAAAATTTTTAAAAGTTAATAAATCTAAAATTATTTTTGAACCAGGAAGATCAATAATAGGAAATACTGGATTTTTAATTTCAAAAGTTATTTTTATTAAAGAAACAAAATCTAAAAATTTTATAATATTAGATACAGGTATGAATGATTTGATGAGACCTGCTCTATATAACGCTAAACATAAAATAATTCCGTCAATAAAAAAAAATATTTTTTCGAAAAGTAAATATGAATTTGTTGGTCCAATTTGTGAAACAACAGATAAATTTTCAACTTTAACAAAATTTCAAAAATTAAAAGAAAAAGATATAATAATTATTTGTGATGTCGGAGCATATGGAATTTCTTTAAGTTCAAATTATAATGTTAGACCTAAACCAGTGGAACTTCTTATAAAAGGCTCTAAAATAATTATAATTAAAAAGAGAGAAAAGCTGGAAGATATAATTTAATCTTTTGTCCAAATGATAAGAAATTTTTTATTTTCATTATTCTTTTTTTTAGGAATTATTTTGATATCGATTATTTTTATTCCATCTTTTTTTCTACCCCAGAAAGTTGTTTTGTTTGGAGGTAAAATTATGGGGTATTGGTCAGCTATTTGTTTAAAAATTTTTCTTTCAGTTAAAATAGCTATAAAAGGAAAAGAAAATTTAATTACAGATAGTAAATTTTTTATTGCATCATCTCATCAATCAATGTTTGAAACTTTTTTTTTACAAACAATTTTTAATTCTCCTATATTTATTTTAAAAAAAGAATTAATTAAAATTCCAATATTTGGTTGGTATTTAAAAAAAATTGGATCAATTTCAATAAGTCGAAATAAAATTACTAAAGATAATCTTGGCTTTTTTAATCAAATATCTAATGCAGTAAAAAAATCAAAAAGACCATTAATTATCTTTCCACAAGGTACAAGGCTATTGCCAGATGACAGATCTGAATTCAAGAAAGGTGTAGGAAAATTATATGAAGAATTAAACATTAAATGTCAACCTGTTGCGATTAACTCTGGACGAATTTGGCCTAAAAATGGAATGAAAAAAACAAACTCAATATTAACTATATCTATTCTAGATCCTATCAATCCTGGAATGGATAAAGATATATTTGTTAAAAACTTACAAGATAAAATATACTCTGAATTGGATGAATTGGGTTAGCCTTTCATTGGCATTATAATAAATATACTATCAAAATCTCCGGGGTCTTTTATTAAAGCTGGCGAGCCAGAGTCTTTTAAGTAAATTTCAATTTTTTCTCCTTCTAATTGGGCAGCAATATCTATTAAATATTTAGAATTAAAACTTATATCTAATTCGTGATCAAATTTTACTGCAAGACTTTCTTTTCCATCGCCGCTATTAGTATTATTAACTGAAAGATTCAAAATGTCTTTTTGCAAATTAAATTTAACACCATCTTTTTTATCAAGAGAAACAGAAGCAACACGATCTACGGAGTCTAAAAATAATTTAAGGTCTACCTCCAATTTTTTTTTATTTTCTTTTGGCACAACTTGCATGTAATTTGGAAATTTTCCATCAATAAGCTTTGAAATTAAAACGTTATTATTCATTTCAAATTTAATTTTAGATTTTATATTTGAAATTTTTACATCACCATCATAATCCTCTAATATAGAACATAGTTGAAAAATTGTTTTTTTTGGTAAAATTATTGGCTCAAACTCAATTTTTTCATTTAATTTTATTTTAGATATTGACATTCTATGACTGTCAGTTGCGGCTGCAGTTAAAAAAATTTTCTCCTCATTTTGATTTAAATGAAAAAAAATTCCACTTAAATAATGTCTTGTTTCATCATTTGATATAGAAAACTTACACTTGTTTAATAGTTTAAGAAGTTTTTTTGAATTTATTAAAAATTCATTATCAGAAAAATTTTCATCAGAAAGAGGAAAATCTGCTGGACTTATACAATTTAGATTAAATACTGATTTTTCAGACTCTAAATGAAGCTTATTTTCTCCAATATCTGAAAAATTTATTTTTTTTCCAGAAGAAAATTTTCTTACAATATCATACATAATTGATGATGATGTTGTTGTTTTTCCCTCCTCTTGAACCTCAACATTTGGTATTTGATTTATAAAAATTAAATCTAGGTCTGTGGCTGTTATTTTTAATTTAGATTGTGTAACTTCTAATAATACATTTGATAAGATGGGCAATGTACTTCTCTTTTCTATAACTCCTTGACAGTAATTTAAAGATTTTTGCAAATCTTGTTGATTTACATTAAATTTCATTCTCTTTGTTATTATATAAAATTTTATTTTTTAAATTATCAATATTAATATTTAATTCATTATCTTCTTTTCTTAATTTTTCTATAGTTTTTACAGAATGAATTACAGTTGTATGATCCCTATTTGAAAAAGCTCTACCTATCTCTGGTAAAGATTTGGAAGTAAGTAATTTTGATAGATATATTGCTGCTTGTCTAGGCCTAACCAAATATCGTGACCTTCTAGATGAAAGCATTTCATTTTTACTGATTTTGAAAAATTGACAAACTATAGTTTGTATCAAATCTATAGTTACTTTATTTTCCGAAAAATTAAGAAGATCTTTTAAAATAACTTTTATTTCACTTAAATTGGGCACTTTATTATAAATTTTTGAGAACGAAATTATTCTATTTAGTGATCCTACTAACTCTCTATTGCTTGTTTTTACTTCTACGCTTATAAATTTTAATATCTCTTCAGGTATATTGATTTCATTTGAATATAAAAATTTTAATTCTTCTATTTTATTTTTTAAAATTTTATATCTTAAATCATAATCTGAATTTTGAATATCTACAACTAAACCACCAGAAAATCTAGATTTTATTCTATCTTGTATCCTTAAAAGTTTATTTGGAGATCTATCAGCTGATAATATTATTTGAGAACCCTTATCTATAAGCGCATTGAATGTATGAAAAAACTCTTCTTGCATAGCTTCCTTACCATTCATAAATTGTATATCATCAATTAGCAAAACATCTGTATTTCTAAAATAATCTTTAAATTTTACCATTTCATTTGATTTTATTGATTTTACAAATTGATACATAAATCTTTCTGCAGAGATAAACATAACTTTATAATTAGACTTTAAACTAATACCAATTGCATTTAACAAGTGTGTTTTTCCCATACCGATTCCACCATACAAATATAAAGGGTTATAGTGTGAAAGGTCTTGTGATACTTTTTTCGAAGCTTCAAAAGCCAGTTTATTACTTTCACCTAAAACAAAATTTTCAAAATTTTTATTTGGATCTATTCGATTATATTGCAAGAAAGAATCTTTGATAAATGATATATTTTTTGAAGAATTTATATCACTTGAAAAGTTATTTTTATTTATGGAGTTTTTATTCAAATAATTATCCAATTTTTTTTCCATAATATTAAACTCAATTCTATTAATTTCTTTTTTTTGCTCTCTTATAATTTGTAATATTTGATCAAGGTATCTTGAAGTTATCCAGTCTCGAATGAATCTTGTTGGAACTGAAATTAAAATATAATTATTAAACTCTTCTACAAAAGAAATTTTTTTAAGCCAACTTTCAAAAATATCTAATCCAAATTTTTCTCTCATTTCTGATTGGATTTTTATCCAATCTATTTTATTTTTTTTATATTCGGCTGTATTTTGATTTAAAATATTTTTCATGGAAGACATCCAATTAAAACTTATAGTAAATTAATTCAATAAATTAATTTGTTTTAAAAAAAAAAAATAAAATCTGCAATTGAATAAATTGTTACGTGAATCTTAATTAAATTATAAATTGAATTGCATATAAATTTTTTTTAGTAAAAAAAAATTTACTATTTTAAAAAATAAAAAATCTATATGTAGTAATTTGTAGATTAAATAAATTACATTTAGTATAAATTTTATATATTACTTGAAGTTGTGTATTCATTAAATACAACTTAGAATTACTTTTTTGAGAAAAAAGCAAATATTAATATCTACTTATAGTTGTTAAAGTGAATTGATTTTTTTTGTTATTCTTGAAATATTTCTTGAGGCATTTTTTTTCTTAATAATGCCAGTCTTAGCTACTTTCATTAGTTCAGAATTAAGTTTAGGTAAAAAAGATAGAGCATCTTTTTTATTTTTTTTTTCTAATAAAAAATTCATTTTTTTTAAGGCATTTTTGTATTTGCTTTTTCTTGATCTATTTACAACTGTTTGTCTTTGTATTCTTCTAGTTGTTTTAATTGCTGATTTTGTATTTGCCATGGCGCGACTATATAACTTGCATAATCTTTTCGGTCAATATAAAAATTAAATTATTTTTGACAAGATTTGCACAGATAAGTAGACCTATTCGATATATTTAATTTAATTATTTTTTTATTACAATTTAATGTTGGACAAGTTTTACCTTTTTGATCATATACGGCAAACTCATCTTGGAAGTGCCCATTTATACCGGTAATATTTTTAAAGTTTTTAATTGATGACCCTCCTTTTTTTATTGCATTATTAAGTACTTTTTTTGAGTATTTTATAATTTTTGTAATTTCATTTTTAGAAATTTCTTTTACTTTTTTAAGAGGATTTATTTTTGAATAAAATAATATTTCATTTGCATAAATATTTCCTATACCTGAAACTAAGTTTTGATCCAAAAGAAAATTTTTAATATTTTTATCTTTTCTATGAAATTTATTTTTTAAATAATTGTATGAAAATGATTGATCAAAAGGTTCTGGACCAATTTTTTTAAAATAATTTTCAAGTTCATGATCGGATTTAATAATTAAAAAAAAACCAAATCTTCTTGGATCATTATAAACAATTTTGAATTCTGAAAAAATGATTTCTATATGATTATGTTTTTTTGGTAATATCATTGAATTATAAAAACTTAGATTAGTATAAAAAATATTTTTTTTTTTCTTTAAATAATGCAGTGTTCCTGACATTCCAAGATGTATGATCAAAAAAATATTTCCTTCTAGTTTTATAACTAAATATTTAGACTTTCTTGAGATATTTAAAATTTTTTTATTTTTTAAATGATGTATAAAATTTTTTTGGATTTTGAAGCGTAAGTTTGAATTTTTAACTAAAATATTATTAATAGTTTTATATTTTACCTTTTTTTCTAAGGACTGTTTTATTATTTCTACTTCTGGCAATTCTGGCATTTCGCACTATATTAATACCATTATAATAAAAAAAAATTAAATCATGCAACAAAAGGAAGATCTAGTAAAAAACGTATTTGACAGTGTTTTTGATAAATATGATTTAATGAATGATATAATGTCACTTGGAATCCATAGGTTGTGGAAAAAAGACCTTATTTATTTATTAAACCCTTCAATAAATACAAAATTGATTGATGTAGGGTGTGGCACAGGAGATATAGGAAAATTATTTATTGATGCAACAAATAATAATTGTGAAATTTTATGTGTGGATCCTAATAAAAATATGATTAATGCATGTAAAAAAAAATTTGTAAATTTTAAAAATATTAAATGGGAAAAAAGCTATGCTGAAAAATTAAAAGCATCTTCTAATTATTTTGATTATTATACAATTAGTTTTGGTCTTAGAAATACTAATAATCTAAACAAAAGTATTTCAGAAGCATATAGAGTATTAAAAAAGGGTGGTAGATTTTTATGTTTAGAATTTTCAAAAATTGATAATTCAAATCTAAATTTTTTATATAAAAACTACTCTAAGTTAATTCCATTATTTGGTAAAATTGTCGTAGGTGAAAAAGAACCTTATGAGTATCTTATTGAAAGTATAAATAAATTTGTTAATCAAAATGAATTGATCAAAATTATGAAAAAAAATAAATTTCAAAATTGTACCTATAAAAATTTAAGTGGTGGCATAGTAGCAATACATTCTGGTTGGAAATTATAATGATAAAAAAATTATTTATTCTTTTTAAGATTGCTAGAAAACTTGCTATTTCTGATGCAATCAAAATTATTTCTAAAACTCACAATCCACCTACTACAATAAAAATATTATTTTATTTTTTATCATTATCTTTTTCATCTAAAAATAATCAATCACAAAAAATTAAGGATGAAGAACGGTTATGTAAATCTATAGAAAATATGGGGCCTACTTTTATTAAACTTGGTCAATTCTTAGCTACTAGACCAGATATAATAGGAGAAGATTTATCAAATCAATTAGAAAAATTACAAGATAGAGTTCCATCTTTTCCTTTGAAGGAAGCAAAAAAAATAGTCAAAAGAAATTTAGGTGATAAAATTTTTGAGTCTATAACAAGTTTCAGTGATCCTGTGGCAGCTGCATCTATTGCACAAGTACATAAGGTTCAAATTAATGATAATGGGGTTATAAAAGATGCAGCGATCAAAATATTGAGGCCTAATATAAAAAAGATTTTTAATGAAGAAATTGACTCACTTATGTTGCTTGCTTATTTAATTGAAAATTTAATTAAAAAAACAAAAAGATTAAAATTAGTTGAAGTTGTTTATTTATTAAAAGAAATTACCAACCATGAAATGGATTTAAGATTTGAAGCTGCCGCAGCTAATGAATTTTCAGAAAATACTGAGAATGATTTAGGATTTATTGTACCAAAAATATATTGGAATTACACAAGTGAAGAAGTTTTAACTTTAGATTGGATTGATGGTATTTCAATTAGAGAAAAAGAAAAACTAGAAAATTTGAAAATTGATGTAAATAAAATTGCATCAGATATAATACAACATTTTCTTAGACATGCAGTAAGAGATGGTTTTTTTCATGCTGACATGCACCAAGGAAATTTATTTATAGATAACAAGGGCCAAATTGTTACTATTGATTTTGGAATCATGGGAAGGATTGATAAATTAAATAGAAGATATCTTGCAGAAATATTATATGGATTTATTCAGAGAGATTATAAAAAAGTAGCAGAAGTTCATATTATGGCAGGCTTAGTCCCACAGAGTGTACATGTCGATGAATTGTCACAAGCATTAAGGTCAATTGGTGAACCAATTTTTGGTCAATCTGTAAAAGATATTTCAGGTGGAAGACTTTTGAAACAATTATTTGATATAACTGAAAAATTTAACATGCAAACACAACCTCAACTGCTTCTTTTGCAAAAAACAATGGTGGTTGTGGAAGGTGTTGCAAGGAAACTAAATCCTAGCACAAACATATGGGATACTTCAAAACCAGTCCTTGAAAAATGGTTAAAAGAAACCAAGGACCCACTTTCTAATTTGACTGAAACAATTAAAGATTCAAGTGAAGTTTTAAAAAGACTTCCAGAATTACCAAAAATTATGGATAAGGCCAATCAAGCACTAACTTATCTAGCTAGTGGACAAATACCTCAAAACTCTAATTCATATTCATCTTTCAAAGAAAAAGTATTAGAAATGAAATCATTTAAAAATCAAAGTATAATTGGAATATTATTACTTGTAATTATAGGTTTCATAGTATTTTAATTCTCTTTAATGAATATTTTAGAAAATAAAAAAATTTTACTTATTATTTGTGGTGGAATTGCTGCATACAAGAGCTTAGAAATAATTAGATTATTAAAAAAAAAAGGTGCTTTTGTTAAATGTATTATCACAAAAAATGGAAAAAAATTTATCACTCCACTGTCAGTTACATCCTTGTCTCAAGAAAAAGTTTATTTAGATCTTTTTGATTACGAAAGTGAGGCAGAAATGGATCATATTTCATTATCAAGATGGTCAGATTTGATATTAATAGCTCCTGCAACGGCTAATACCATTGCAAAACTTAGCTATGGAAAATCAGATGATCTTGCTTCGACAGTTATTTTGGCATCTAATAAGAAAGTTTTTTTAGCCCCTGCAATGAATGTAAGGATGTGGGAACATAAAGCTAATCAAGAAAATTTAGAAAAATTAAAAAATTATGGATACAAAATAATTGGGCCAGAAATAGGAGACATGGCTTGTGGAGAATATGGTGAAGGAAAAATGACTGAACCTAATATAATAGTTAATGAAATAGAAAAATATATTAAAAAAATATTTACTAACAAAAAATTTAAAGCCATAGTTACAGCAGGGCCAACACATGAATATATTGACCCAGTAAGATATATAACGAATAAATCAAGTGGAAAACAAGGTTATGAAATCGCTAGATCATTAACTTTAAATGGATTTGAAACTACATTGATATCTGGACCAACAAACTTAGAAGTAGAAGAAGGAATAAATTTAATTAAAGTATCTAGCGCTGAAGAAATGTTTAATCAAACAATCAATAATTTGCCAGCTGATGTAGCCGTCTTTTCAGCTGCAGTTTCTGACTGGAAAATTAAAAACATAAATCAAAAAAAAATTAAAAAAAATACTGATATAAATTTAAGTTTAGAGAAAAATGTAGATATTTTAAAACATATTTCAAATCATAATTCACTAAGACCTAAACTGGTAATTGGTTTTGCTGCAGAAACAAATGATATTGACTTAAATTCAAAAACAAAATTGCATGAAAAAAATTGTGATTGGATTATTGCAAATGATGTATCTGATAAATCCATAGGTTTTGAGTCTGATTTTAATGAAGTAAAAATTTTCTATAAAAATAAAAAAGATGAAATAATTCCTAAAATGAGCAAAGCTCTGTTGGCTGATAAAATTGTAGAAAAAATAATTTCTAAATTAAATTAATTAAATGGTAAAAGTTTTAATTAAAAAACTAAATCCTGAAGCAAAATTACCTAATTATAAAACAAAAGGTTCTTCTGGTATGGATTTGATGGCTTGCATAGAGAAATCAATTAAAATTCTTCCTGGAAAATCAGCACTAGTACCAACAGGGTTATCAATAGCAATCCCAGATGATACGGAAGTTCAAATCAGACCTAGATCTGGTTTGGCAGCAAAATCAAGTATAAGTGTTCTTAACACTCCTGGCACGATTGATAGTGATTATAGAGGAGAAATAAAAATTATTTTATTCAACCATGGCGACAGTGTTTTTATAGTTAATAATAATGATAGAATAGCTCAGATGGTACTTGTACCAATTTTAAAAGTTGAATTTGAGGAAGTAAAAGATCTTCCAAATACTATAAGAGGTTCAGGAGGTTTTGGATCTACTGGTAAATGAAAAAAAAATTACAAGACAAACTACTAGAGAGGTATTCAAGACAAATAGTACTTAAAGACGTAGGTATAACTGGGCAAAAAAAAATAATTAATTCTAAAGTTTTAGTGGTAGGAGCTGGGGGATTAGGATGCCCAATAGTAGACTATTTATCACGTGCAGGTGTCGGTTATATTGGAATCGCTGACTATGATAAAATTCATTTGTCAAATATTCACAGACAGTCAATTTTTACAACTAAAGATATAGGTAAATTCAAAGTTCAGGTAACAAAGAGAAAAGTTAATTTTATAAATCCTTTTGTAGAAGTGAAAATATTTAACAAAAAAATTGAAGAAAAAAATATAAAAAAAATAATTAAAAAATTCGATATAGTAGTTGATGGATCAGATAATTTTAAAACAAAATTTTTACTTAATAAATATTCATTAAAATATAGAAAATATTTAATAGTTGGTGCAATAAGTAAATTTGATGGTCATGTTTTTACTTTTAATTTTAAAAAAAAAAAAGAACCTTGTTTAAAATGTTTTTATCAAAACGAACCTGCAGAAGAAATTTTAAATTGTGAGCAAGAAGGTATACTTGGACCTATTGCAGGTATAGTTGGGAACATTCAAGCAAGTGAAGTTTTAAAAAAAATACTTAACATAGATACAAATAATTCTGGTTCACTTTTAATAATCAATTTACTTAAACTGAGTTTCAGAAAAGTTTTTTTTAAAAAAAAGAAAGATTGTATATGTGGAAAATAGTTTTAATTATTTTAATAATTTTTTTTTATCAATTACCTTCATATTCTGATGAAAAAAATTATTTTCTTATGTTAAAAAACAATAAAGTCAATGTAAGGTATGGTCCCAGTTTTGATCATCCTATTAAATTTGTTTATAAAAAAAAATTTTTGCCAATTAAAATTCTAGATAAAGAGGAAAACTTTAGAAAAATAATTGACCACAAAAAAAATAGTGGTTGGATACATATTTCTCAACTAAAAAAATCCAGTACTTTAATTGTTCTTGAGGATAAAATAATGTTTAAAAAAAATACTAAATTATCAAGGCCATTAGTAAAATTAGAAAAAGGGAGGCTGGTCGTTGTAAAAAATTGCCTCGTTAAATGGTGCAAAATAAAATCTGATCAATTTACAGGATGGATAAAAAATGAAAATATTTGGGGAATATTTAACTAATATCAAAACGATCTAAATTCATAACTTTTGTCCAAGCAGATATGAAATCATTAATAAATTTAGTCATTGAATCTTCACATGCATAAACCTCAGATAAAGATCTTAATTGAGAATTTGATCCGAATATTAAATCAACTCTTGAACCACTCCACTTAACTTTGTTTGTTAAACGATCTCTACCTTCAAAAAATTCCTCATTTTTATCTACTTCTTTCCAAGTTATTCCCATATCGAGCAAGTTAACAAAAAAATCATTTGTAAGTGTTTCAATTCTTTTTGTAAAAACACCATGATTAGATTTATCAAAATTTGTATTTAATACACGCATACCTCCGATAAGAACAGTCATCTCTGGTGCAGTAAGTTTCATCAATTGCGATTTATCGACTAACATTTCTTCAGAAGAAACTGTAGTTTTTGTAGAAGACCCATTAGATCTTTTTACAATGTAGTTTCTGAATCCATCAGCTTTCGGTTCCAATAATCCAAATGAGTATGTATCTGTTTGATCTTGTGAAGCATCACCTCTTCCTGGAGTAAACGGAACGTTTACTTTATGTCCAGCTTTTTTCGCAGCTTTTTCAATTGCTGCACAACCACCTAAAACAATTAAGTCTGCAATTGAAACAACTTTCTTTTTACTATCAAATTTATTTTTTATTTTTTCAAATACTTTGAGAACTTTAGATAGTTGATGGGGATTATTAATTTCCCAATTTTTTTGTGGTTCTAATCTTATTCTAGACCCGTTAGCACCACCCCTTTTATCAGAACCTCTGAAGGTAGAAGCTGATGCCCATGCTGTTGATACCAACTCTGAAATTGAAAGACCTGAATTTAATATTATAGTTTTCAAAGATTTAATATCTTTACTTTTCAATTTATATTTAGCTTTTGGAATAGGGTCTTGCCAAATCAATTCTTCTTTTGGTACATCACCACCTAAATAACAAGCTCGTGGCCCCATGTCACGATGTGTAAGTTTAAACCAGGCTCTTGCAAAAGCATCTGCAAATTCATCAGGGTTTTCGTGAAAATTTTTAGATATTGGTCCATACTTAGGGTCCATTTTTAATGATAAATCAGTTGTTTGCATCATAGGAAGATTTTTTTTCGATTTGATATGAGCGTCTGGAGTCATTTCAATGTCATGTCCATTTCTTTTTGGTTTCCATTGATGTGCTCCTGCGGGACTTTTCGAAAGTTCCCAATCATAGCCAAATAAATTGTCAAAATAGCCCATATCCCATTTTATAGGGTTGCTGGTCCAAGCGCCTTCAATTCCACTACTTATTGTGTCGGCTCCAATACC
>CACDDC010000019.1 GCA_902551455.1 uncultured Pelagibacteraceae bacterium
ACAATAATGCCTAAATATATTCTCATCGGATTAAGCGTTCCTATAATAATATTTTTATCAATGTATTTTTGGTCAAAAATTAATGAAAAATCGAAAAATAGAATATTAATGCTAGTTTTTGGAGCTTTTTTGATAAGCATTTTTGTTTTATTATATCTATTAATGAATTAAAAACTTTATCCCCGATATTCAACCCTGTTAAAAAGTCAATAAATTCAACAATAAAGTGATACTCATACTGATTATTGTCTGATATTGTATTTATCGAATTAAGGGGCAACCCTTAACTGGCCGATTGGGGAAAAACCGAGAGGTTCAAGCCCAGGGGGCAGAAAGCTTTACGGAGTAGGGCTTATCAGGCTGATTTTAAGGATTATTCAAAATTTTGTGTAAAAAACGGCTTAAGTCCGATGCCTACAGAACCTAAAATATTAGCATTATACCTAACACACTTATCAGGCACTTCTAAATTTAGCACTTTAAAGCGAAGAATAGCCTCTATAAGCGTGATTCATAAGATGAAAGGTCATTATCTAGATACAAAACATCCAATAATCATGGAAAATTTACATGGTATAAGAAGAAAAATGGGATCTAATCAAAAAGCTAAAAAACCTATATTAATCAGTGATTTAAAAACAATAATTAATGCAATTGATCAACTAGAAAAGACTGAATTTAAAAAAATAAGAAATAAAAGTTTGATATTAATAGGTTTTTCTGGAGGGTTTAGAAGATCAGAATTAGTAAATGTTGAAATTGAAGATGTAGAATTTGTTTCCGAAGGAGCAAAAATTTTTATAAGAAGGTCAAAAACTGATCAATCAGGAGAAGGAATGATAAAAGCAATCCCCTATTTTGAAAATAAGCAATATTGTCCAGTATTAAACCTAAAAAAATGGTTAGAATTATCTAACTTAAAAACCGGTAAAATATTTAATATTTCAGATAAATCAGTAGCTTTAATTATTAAAAAATATGCATCGTTAGGTGGCCTTGATCCAAATAAATATGGTGGGCACAGTCTAAGATCAGGCTTTGCTACATCTGCCGCAGAAGCTGGGGCCGAAGAACGAAACATAATGACTATGACTGGTCATAAAACAACGCAAATGGTTAGAAGATATATCCAGGAAGCCAATTTATTTAAAAATAATGCTCTCAACAAAATTAAAATATGATTAAAGATATTGAATATATATTTAAAAAAATTTTTTTAAGTGAAGAATATTTATTAAAAAAAAGATTAAAAAGAGCAATAGCTAAAAATTATGAAAAAGAATTATATATAGTTGATCATTTTAAAGATAAGTCAAAAGATGCTATTGATGTAGGTGTTTATAGAGGCGTTTATTCATATAAATTATCTAAAGAATTTAATCAAATACATTCATTCGAGCCCAATCCACTTTTGTATCCATATTTATATAGATACTTAACCAAAATTATACCAAATATGACATTATATAATTACGCATTGTCTAACAAAAATGAGTTAACGAATTTAAAAATTCCATATAGGGGCAAATCAATTTTTAAAAATAATTTTGAAGAGATTTATAAACTTGGATGTGCAACAATACATGAAACTAATAATTTTGAAAAATTTAATAATTATGAGGTTGAATGTAAAAAATTAGATGATGTAATTAAAGATAAGGAAATATCATTTATTAAAATTGATGTTGAAGGTCATGAGTTAAGTGTAATTGAAGGAGCAAATAACATTATTAACAAATACAAACCAACTCTATTAGTGGAAATTGAAGAAAAACATACAAAAAAACCTGTTTTAAATACGATAAATAAAATTAAAAAATTTGGTTATAAGGTTTATTTTTTTAAAAATAATCAAATAAAAGAAATAATAGAACACAATATACCAGATGAAGAAAGAAATTTTATATTTATTAGCTCTTAATTGCTATTAGTATTGTCCCCTATTCTTATAATTTTGCAGTCTTTAACATTGTAAATAAATCTAAAAGGGTCAATAATTATTGAATCTTTTGGAAATTTAAAATTAACAAAAGAGGCATGTTTTGTGCCTATAAAAAAAGTATGCTTTATTTGAAGATTATGCCAATTTAATAATTTAGAAGCTTCATCAAAATTTACATCAATAAAAGGATCCCAAGAAAAAACTTTTTTACCTTTATCTTTTAAAATATTTTCTAACAATATTGATGGACTGCCTAAAATTAAATTTGTTTCAGGTTTAAATGTTTTTCCAAGAATATTAATTTGTCTATTTTCAGAATTTTTAATTACTAGGTCAGCTAACCATTCTGACTGCTTTTCTCTTTGCATCATTATACTTTCAAACCAATCATAAGATAAATTTAATTTTTGAGATAAGTGGCTTAGAGCGATATTATCTCTTGGATGACAACCTCCCCCATCGCCCATACCTCCTGACAAATATGCATCTGATATCAATCTTCTATTAGCCATTTTTAAAGCATTTGTTACATCATCAATGTTAGTATTGGGTAAGTTGTGACAAGCTTCCATAATAGTATTTACAAATGAGATTTTAGTAGAAATCATTGTGTTGTAGGAAACTTTGATTAATTCAGCATTTTCTATAGTTGTTTTATAAAAAGGAGAATCACATATGGTTTTATAAAAATCTTGGGCTTTTTTTGCAGCATTTTCATCGTCTACGCCAAATAATATAAATTCAGGGTATAAAAAGTCTCTAATAGTAGAGCCCATAGCAATAAAAAAAGGATTATAACAAAGTTTAGTATGAGTTCCTAATAAAGGTTTAATCTCACTTCTAATTGTACCTGGTAAAACAGTAGAGATAATAATCACTACTTTATTTTCATTATTTTTTTCAATTGCTGCTGATAAATCTTTAAGTCCAGCTTTTAAAAATGAGTAATCAAAATCTATTCTTTTTTTTGGAATTTTTGTAACACCTTCATATAATGGATCATGGGGTGTTTGTATTGGAACAAATATTATTTCTGAATTTTGAACTAATTCGTCAATATTAACTATTTTTAGTTTTGTATTTGGAAGATATTTATCAACCCATTCTTCTCTATATCTAATATTTTTATTCTTTATATCATCAATTGTTTGTTTTGATATATCATATCCAAAAACCTTATGACCTTTAGCTTCTACAGCTAAACTTACTGGTAAACCAAGTTTTCCCAATCCTAAAAAACCAACATTCATATTAATTTATTTGCATCTTCTTTTCTATTATTTTCTGTTTTATTCCAAATTAAAAAATCTTTTTCAGGGATGCCATCTTTCTTATTCTTTAAAAAAGTATTGTCAACTTCATTTTGATGTGTATCAGCCGATAATTGATTAACCTCGATCTTGTTAGATACTAGAAATTTTTTACTTTTAAAACTTAAATCACATATCCATGTATCTAAATACCAAAAATTAAAAAATTCACTTCCAATATATCCCAATTTTTTATACCAAGATTTATTTAATATTGGGAAGTCACAGTGTAAATAATTATATTTTTTTCCAGAATTAATCCACAAACAACAAGGTTTGTCTTTATTTATTTTTGAAAATTCAAGGTCAATTAATTTGTCCCAGTCTTTTGAAATAAATATCATGTCATCATTTACTGGAAATAAAATTTCACCACTGGCATTTGATGCAAGAAAATTGTTTCTAATAGCATGACTATTTAAATTTTTAATATATATCTTAATATTTATTTCTGGAAATATATTTTTTATAACTTGTTTATAATTTTGAATTTCTTTGTCATCTTCATCTAATAACAATAGAATTTCTATTCTATTAATATCATAACAATTCTTTTTTAAACTATTTAACATTCTTTCAAATTTTTTTGATCTTTCTCTACTTGGCAATAATAATGAAATCTTATTTATATAAATTTCTTTTTTAAATAGATAAAATTTTATTGTTAAAAAATAATATTTAATAGACGAAAATAAGTACCAATATATTCTTTTTACACCTTTTTTTAAGTCTTTTTGAAGACTTTGTATTATAGATCTATCTTTTTTTTTCATAACTTTTTAAAAAAATTTTCTGCTACAATTCTCCAATTATATTTATTACGATTTGATATTAAATTCTTTCTTATCTCATTCCATGTATTTATGTTTGAAAATAATTCTAATGTATAATTTGAAAATTCTGTTTCATTTTTAGCAATAAATCCGGTTTTGTTATGTATAATTCTTTCACTTAAAGCCCCTATCCCTAAAGTTACCGATGGAATACAAAGTTCTTTAGCTTCCTCAGCAGCTATACAAAATAATTCTGCTTTATGACCTGGTATTAGAAATACTTTTGATTGTATTAAATCGTTTAATAATTCTTTTTGTGTACCAAATTTCCTATTATAGATATTGAATTTTGAGTTATCTTTGTTATTTGGCGTTACAAATAATTTTAATTTATTATTTTTATGATAAATGCGATTAATCCATATAGAAGTTAATAAATCAAGATTTCTATCAGCATAAGAGGTAAAAATTGCTTTATTAGGATCTGGTTCCTTTAACTCTGAATTTATAAATATATTGTCAACAGACCAACTAATTATCTCAGAACCAAACATTCTTAATAAAAAGGCCCTATTTTTCTTATGATAATTTCCTAAAAGAAATATTTTTGGTTTATGTTTTAAATAAGCAAAAAATTGTTTTTTCCTAATAAATTTTTCAACTGTTTGAATGCTGTGAGAGATTGCTATTTTTTTATTAGATTGGATTTTATTAAAACTGTTTATATCATTATTTGTTATAGCTATATCAAAATTCTCATTTTGACTGTATTTTTCGATATTTAGCCATCTAATATTTTTATATACTTTATTAACTTTTATGTTGTTTAAAATTGTAATTCTGTGGCCTATTTTTTCAAATTCTAAAGCTAAGTTAATTAATGCCTTTTCAGCACCTCTAATAATATTTTTATCTAGATAAGTTTGATCGTAAGATATTGGATTACTGTCTAAAAAACAAATATTCATAAAAATTTAGAAATTTTTTTTATAGCTTTGTCAATATTATTATTCAAAAAAACGAATGTAAGTCTCATATTTGAGTACCATTCCGAAAAACTAATTTTTTGATGATGGTAATCTTCAACACTATTTATTTCAAAACCAAATAAATTTACGGATTTTTTTTCAAATAAATATGCAATTTGTGTAACTAATCCGTGAGGACATACTATTTTATTAGACATTTTAATTATTAAACATAAATTTTCAGGGTTAACTTTTCTCAAGTATATCGCATTACTTTTTTTATTAGAAAAAGAATTCTGATTTTTAAAATCAATAGAAGAATATTTATTATAAAAATATGAATCATAATGGTTATCTTCAATATCTGATGAAAAAACTACATATTTGTATTTTGATTGTAATAATTGAATTATTTGTTCAAATTCTTTTGTTGACCAACTTAATTGATCAAAAAAAGATTTTTTAAACTGAAAAAAAACAAAATTTTTTGGCAATCTATTCAACACAGTTTTATTTAAATCCCTTAAATTTAGCTTGTGTACATCAAAGTTTTCATCAGCATCTATTAAAGATAGTTGGTTTTGAATTATATTTTTATCGTTTAATTTAGTCCTGTAGGAAATTTTATACTTGTGTAAATATTTTCTTAAGAAAAAATTTGGCCTGTTTCTTTTTTTACCATTAATTGTAATAGCAAAAAATTTTGTTTTTTTAAAAAAAAGTGGTAAATAAAAGTAAAAATTTTTAGGAGATAATATAAAAACTTCGTCATATTTGTTTTTAAATAAATCGTAAAAAATTTTTACTTTATCACAAATATTAAGATTGAAATTAATTTTTTTAATATTTAATTTTGAAATTAAAAATTTAAAATCGTAGTTTATATTAGAAAGATATATTGAAATTTCTGCTTTTTTTTCAATTAATTTATAAATTACTCTAATAGAACTTACTAAATCACCACCTCTATCGTTTTTAAAAATTAAAATTTTTTTCATTTAATAAGTATTCTAATGAAACTATATAAATTTAATTACAATAAAGGGAAATCTTTTCCAAAGGATTTTTGAATAATATAATTTGCTATCCTTTTTTCATTAAATAATTTGAAATATTTATTTTTACCTTTTCTTGCAATTTGTTTTCTTAAATTATCTTTATCTTTATAAAATTTAATTTTCGAAGATAGATCGTCTGTATTGTTGTAAAAAATAACTTCTTTTGATGTAAATATTTCGTTCAATTCTGTTTTTTTATCTATAAATGTTAATAATCCATTACCTATAAGAGAGGAAATTCTATTACTTGTATAGTATCTCGTTGGTTTTCCTCTGCTTAAATTTAATCCCATTTTACAGTTAATTAGAGCTTCATAAAAATTATTTCCCCAGATTGGTTCGTTATCTGCATAACCATAAAAATCATATTTAACGCCATTAATTTTGCTTATTAGAGTTTTAAGGAAGGTTGATCTTTCATCAAATTTTCCCTGTTTTAATTTACCTCTGTTAACACCATGACTCATTGCATAAAATATATCTTTTTCTGGTTTTAAATTATAAACATTGAAACACTCTATATTTCTATCAACAGGTATAAAGAGAAAATTTAAGTTGTTAAAATCTTTATTTCTTTTTTGTATAATTTTAGGTTCTGTAGTAACAAAGCTTTGATCTACACAATCTAAATATTTTTTAAGTTTACTGATATTCTTATTAGAATCTTCAAGACCATCCATCATTGGGTCTTCATTCCATTGAGATATAACAATATTTTTATTTAATTCTTTAAATTCTTTAAGAGTACTTATATCAATGTTATCAGTATGGCCAAAAAAAACTAAGTTAGGGTTATAATTTTTGAAAGTTTCAACTAAATATTTTTGAAAATCACTATAAACACCTTTTAATTTGAAACTTCTATTTTGTTTCATATAATCTCTATCACTTATTTCCAAAACATCATTATTATTTCTTATGAAACCATTGGTAAATTTTTTACCTAATGACATGTTATAAATTCTATGATTTAGTTTTTGGCCAAGATTATATATGTTCAAGATTCTAAGATTATTTTTACTGTAGTTAAATTTAAATTTAAAAATTAAACTTTGTCTAATTTTATCAATTAATATTGAGTTATCTTTGGTTATATGTTTGACGTTTGATATTGATTTTTTTTGAATTTTTTTTCTAAAATTTGTATTTATAATTAATTTTTTTAATTGATGATAAAGCTCATTCGAAGTTAATTTTTTTAATAATATTCTTTCCTCTGTAGTTTCTGGTAAACCACCCCTATTAGAAATAATTGTTGCACATCCTCTCGATGATGCTTCTAGAGCAGTTCTTCCAAATGGTTCCTCCCATCTTGAAGGAACAACAGCTATTTCAGTTTGAGACAAAAATTTTAGAACATTTTTATGATTTAAGTAGCCTAATTCAATATGTGATTTATTTGATATAACTGGTTTTTCTCTTTTTTCATCGCCAATAGAAAAAGATTTCCACTCTTTAAATTCGTTTAAAATTTTATTTATTGCATTTCCATAAATATCGTAACCTTTTGATTTATTTAATTTACCAACAAAAACAATTTGTTTTTTCTTTTTAGAAAATTTATTTGTTTTATGAATACTTGGATAAACTACATCAGTTTTATTTAAGTTTAAATTTTCTATACCTTCAAAAAATCTTTTTTGTACCCATGAACTTACAAAAATAATTTTATCAACATTTTCATATAATAAAATTCTTTCTTTAACTGTTTTAGACCCTTTCATACTAATAGGATCATTATGAAAATATAATATAAATTTTGAGTCTATTTTTTTTGACAAATAAGTAAAAACTAGCGGCCTATTATGTATCTCAATAATATCTATTTTTTTTGTACTTAGAATTTTTAAAATTTCATTACAATATTGTGTAGTTGTGCTAGTAAATTTTGATAATAACGATGGGTGAATATTTATATAATTTTTAGTTAAGTAATTCTTTTTTTTTGAAGTACTACCAAAAATAATATTTTTTAATTTAAATCTAGAGTACTTATAAAAATCACAAACCCATAATGAGGCCGCACCAGCACTTTCCTTGGTGTAATTCTCTTTATATGGCAGTATAGTAGCAATTTGTAACATTTAGTTTAAATCTAAATCATGATTTGTTTATAATAAACTTTCTCATTTTTCTATCTTTTTTTAAGCTGTATTCAAATCTCATAGCTTCTGATTTGGTTTCAAATTTTTTTTTATATATTAATTTCCAATTATGTCCTTTAGTTGATTTAGCTCCTTTATTTCTATTATGGTCCATCAATCGTTTCTCAGGATTATTTGAATATCCTACATATGATTTGTTAATTTTTGAATTAACTGTTCTAATCATATAAACAAAATGTTTCATTAATCAAAGTATGAGTTTTTATCTATGTTGGCGGTCCCTAGGGGAATCGAACCCCTCTTTCGAGGATGAAAACCACGTGTCCTAACCGATAGACGAAGGGACCGAATTTGCATCTTTTAATGCAAATAATAAAATTAATCAAGTAAAGGTACCTCTTTCTTAATAATAATATTTGAGGAAGTTTTATGTGTAACGAATGTTTCGGTGATATATTTGTCATTTACTACCTTAACACCTTCAACAAGATCACCAGATGTAATGCCTGTTGCGCAAAATATAGAGTCTCCTTTTACAATTTCATTTAAATTATATTTTTTATTTAAATCTTTTATTCCCATTTTATTAGCTCTTTTTATATCATCGTCAGTTTTAAATAAAAATCTTCCCTGAAATTTACAGTTGAAAGCGTCTAGAGCTGATGCTGCCAAAACACCTTCGGGCCCTCCACCTATACCCATGAATATATCAATATTATATTTTTTATTTGTAACAAGAAGAGCTCCAGAAATATCTCCATCTGTCAATAATTTAAGATTAACTTTTAGTTTTTTTAATCTATCAATTATATCTATATGTCTAGGTCTATCTAGCATACAGACAGTTATTTTGTTTAAATCAACATTTTTATAATCAGCAACATTTTTAACATTTTTTTCAACAGGAAAATCTATATCAGTAGCATCATTTGGCACTTCACTACATACTGCTAATTTATCCATATAAGTTTCTGGAGCATTAAATAAATTTCCTTTAGATGTAATTGCTATAACTGATAATGCACCTGGTAAATTTTTAGCTGCAAAATTTGTACCTTCTAATGGGTCAACAGCTATATCAACATTTGGACCTTTTCCAGTACCAAGCTTTTCACCAATATAAAGCATTGGAGCTTCGTCTAATTCTCCTTCACCTATAACTACTTTTCCATTAATATGCAGATTATTCAAATTATTTCTCATCGAGTCTGTTGCTGCTTTATCAGCAATTGTTTTGTCATTTTTGCCAATATATTTGTAGCACGATATTGCAGCCCTTGAAGTTATGCCTGTAAATTTATCAATTAATTTTTTATCTAAAATCACTATTATGTTTTTACAGTACTATCGTTAAGTTTTGAATGTAATTTTGTTTCAAATTCTCTTAATCTTTTCCAGACTGATATAAGTTCCACAATTGTTGACCAACTTTTAACTAAATATTGCAAAGAACCTTCAACTCTTCCAAATGCTCTAGTGATTTGTTGTACAAATCCAAGAGTAATAGCTCCGGTAACTATTGTTGGTGCCAAAGCTAGATATGGTACAATAACCATTCCCTGAAAATAGCTCCATTTAACAGTGTTAAAATATAAATAGTGGAAATAAGATTTGTAATGAATTCCTCTGACTCTATTATAAAGTTGACCTATAGTTGGTGGCGCTGCTCTTATTGGATCATCTTCTCCGTGAACTAATTCTTTTCTATAACCAGCTTCTTCTTTTTGTATGTCATATTCTATACCAGGTAATTTTATTCCTACAGCAGCCAATAAAACTGTGCCGCCTAATGCTGAAATTATAGCAACCCAAACTAAAGCGTGATTGACTTCACCTATCCAAGGCAAAACATCTATTTGTTTTGAGAGACCCCATAAAATTGGAGTGAAAGCAATTAATGTCATTAAACTATCTAATAAACCTGTACCCAGCCCTTCCATTATTCTTGCAAATTTTAGCGTATCTTCTTGAACTCTTTGAGAAGCTCCTTCTGTAAGTCTCGCTTTTAACCATTGCTCATGGTAGTATTCTGCCATTGCCGTTCTCCAACGAAAAACCCAATGACTTGTAAAAAAACCAGTAAAAACTGCTATCAGAATCCAAAGTGCAGCAATTTTTGCAAAGGTAAATAAATAACCAATAAACTCTGCCTCAGATACTGAATTAGGTGTTGTTAAGGCTTTCTGAAGAGTATCATAAAACTCTCCAAACCATTCATTAATTCTTACATCTAATTGAACTTGGTACCAAGTAGAAATTAAAATAAATAATGATCCAATTATACTCCATGGAAACCATTTTTTCTGTGTAAAAAATTTAAACATAAAAATTATTTAGTAAAATTATCAGCATATGATTTTTTTACAATTTTTCTTTTTTGTGACTCAACTATTTCAAAATCAATTTTATTTTTTTTTGCATATTCAATTGCTAATTCTTTAGATGAAAATTCAAGTTTTAATTCTGAATATGTATCTGTAGATGTTTCCCAACCCATTAATGGATTTATACCAGGTTCATCAACCAAAAATTCAATTATCCATTTATTGTATTTTTTTAGACCTGACTGCATCGCAGATTTTGATGGTTTAAAAATAATAGCTTTTTTCATATAACGCTAGTCCTTATGGTCGGGGCGGGAGGATTTGAACCTCCGACCCTTTGGTCCCAAACCAAATGCGCTACCAGGCTGCGCCACGCCCCGAATGGGTTACTATTACAGCAGTTATTATGATTTTCAAAGCATAAACAGTATCAAAATCAAAGTATTTTTTTTTAGAATCTGCTATATAAGAAATTATGGAAATTTCTTGTCCAAAATGTACAAAAAAATTTGAAGTAAATGATAGTCTTATACCTAAAGAAGGTAGACTGGTTCAATGCGGCAGTTGTGACAATAAATGGTTTTTTAAAAAACCTTTTAAAAAAGATCAAAAAATTATCATAAAAAAAGAGGAATCAAAAAAACCTGAAACAAAAATTCATACTGAAAAAAAAATACATAGAGATAAAATTACACCAAAGATAGTAAAAAAAGAGATAATTTATAAAGAGAGTAAAAAAAGAAATATCAATTATTTTAAGTTGTTGATTGTTCTAATTATTACATTAGTTGCAATTATAGTTTTTTTAGACACTTTTAAAAATCAAATATCCTCAATATATCCAAATATAAATTTAATTTTAGATAATCTCTATGAGTCTCTAAAAGATATTAATTTATTTTTAAGAGATTTAATTAATTAAACTATGCTAAAATATTTATCATCACCATTTAAATGGTTTTTTAAATTAGAAGCTGCTAGTGGATTAGTTTTACTTATTAGTGCAATTATAGCTTTAATTATAAGCAATTCATCATACGCTGAATTTTATTTTAATATTTTAAATAAATATTTATTTATAGGAATAAATAGCTTTGGAATTAAGTTAAGTGTTTTGCATTGGATCAATGATGCTTTAATGGCTATTTTCTTTTTTTTTGTTACTTTAGAAATTAAAAGAGAATTTATACAGGGTGAATTATCATCAATAAAACAAGCCATACTACCTATTGTCGGTGCTGTTGGTGGGATGTTAGTACCAGCATTAATTTATATCTATATAAACTTTAATACACCAGAAACTTTAAGTGGCTGGGCAATTCCATCGGCTACCGATATAGCTTTTTCAATTGGTGTACTATCACTATTGGGATCAAGAGTACCGATTTCTTTAAAAGTTTTTCTTACAGCATTAGCTATTATTGATGATCTTGGTGCAATTATAATCATAGCTTTTTTTTATACAGGAAAGCTAAATATAATTTATTTGTTACTTATTATTGGAACTTTTATTATTTTAATTATATTAAATAAAACTGGTGTAAAAAAATTTTTACCTTATTTAGTTGTTGGTTTATTTTTATGGTTCTTTACTCACGAGTCAGGAATACATGCAACAATCGCTGGTGTTTTGCTTGCTAGCATTATTCCCCACAGAAAAAAAGAACATGACTTTTCATTACTTGTTAATCTTGAACATGCGATTAGTCCTTACGTAGCTTTTTTAATTATGCCTTTATTTGCGTTCGCAAATGCTGGTGTATCTTTAAATGGAATATCATTTTCATCTCTTTTATCACCAGTGCCACTAGGAATTTTACTAGGCTTATTTGTTGGAAAACAATTGGGAGTTTTTATTTTTTCTTACGGTTCAATAAAGCTAGGTTTTGCCCAAATGCCGAGTAATTCAAATTGGTTAAACTTTTATGGAGTTGGAGTATTAACTGGCATTGGATTTACAATGAGTTTATTCGTTGGAAATTTGGCTTTTATTGAAAATACAGAATATATGGATGGAGTAAAAATTGGTGTTTTAAGTGGGTCACTTTTATCGACGATATTTGGTTACTTTCTGATATTAATTTCCAGAAATAAACCAAAAAAATGATTAATAAAAATATTTTTAAAATATTTATAACATTTTTAATAACTATGTTTTTTTTTAATAATAATACTTATGCAAAATATGAAAATGTTTTTTATGATTATACAATTAAGTCTATAGACGGTAATTTAATTAAATTAAGCAAATTTAAAAACAAACCTGTATTATTAGTTAATGTGGCTAGTTATTGTGGTTTTACCAAACAATATGATGATCTACAGTACCTATGGGAAAATTACAAAAAAAAAGGCTTAATAGTACTCGGTATACCATCAAATTCTTTTGGACAGGAAAAAGAAAATGAAAAACAAGTTAGTGATTTTTGTCAGGTAAATTTTAATATAACGTTTCCACTCACTTCTATTTATGATGTAAAAGGCGATTATGCGCATGAAATTTATAAATGGGCAGAAAAAAATCATGGTAAGTCATCTATTCCTAAATGGAATTTTCATAAAATTCTAATTGATAAAAATGGTAAAGTTGCAGATACATTTGCTTCATTCACAAATCCTAAATCAAAAAAAATTCTATCTGCTATAGAAAAAATTTTAAATTAAAAGTGTCATTCCATCAAATGCTGGGGTAATATTATTAGGTAATTTCTTTTTTAATTGATTATAATCCATTTCATGATTTAGATTAGTAAGTATTGTTTTTTCTGGTTTAATAACTTTAACTAAATCTAAAACATTTTTAAGATTAAAGTGTGAGTAATGAGGATCGTATCTTAGGCAATCGATAATTAAATATTTTAAATTAAAAAAAAGTTTTATATCATAATCATATATTTTGCTTATATCGCTAGCGTAAGCACATTTTTTATTAATAATGTAACAAATGCTATTTATATTTCCATGTTTTACAACAACACTTTTTAATTCAATATTATTTTTTTTATCTACAAACTTGTGATTATCTTTTAAATCTAACATATTCATTATTGGTGGATAACTTAATCCTTGATTTCTAAAACAATAATTAAATGACTTTAAAAGATATTTTTGTGTTTGATCATCTGCATAAACGTTAAGTTTTGTTTTATTTTTTAAATAAAATACTCTTAAATCATTTATCCCATGAGTTTGATCTGCATGATGATGAGTATAAAAAATTTTATCGATACTTTTAACTTTATTTTTAATCAATTGTTCCCTTAAATCTGGTGATGTATCAATTAATATATTTAAATTCTTAGAACTGATTAAAGCAGAACATCTTGTTCTATAATTTTTTTTATTTTTTGGATCACATCTTCCAAAAAAACCATCAATTCTAGGTACACCCATGGAATAACCACAACCTAATATAGTAAATTTAATAGACATTTAGAAAAATAATCTGTTAAAATTGTTTGTAGTTATCTTTTCTAAATTATCAATATCAGTTTTTTTAATATCTGCTAATTTTTCTAGCGTATATTTTAAATAACTAGGTTCATTTTGTTTGCCTCTCATTGGCACGGGTGCCAAAAATGGGCTATCTGTTTCTATTAACAATCTGTCCAAAGGAATATTTTTAAAAGTTTCACATAATACCGAGCTATTTTTGAATGTTATAATGCCACTTGCTGAAAAAAAAGTATTAAACTTAATTAATTTTTGAGCCAAATTGTTTGAACCTGTAAAACAATGCATTAAAATTTTAAGATTATATTTTTTGTAATCATTTAATAAATTAAAAGTTTCTAATTCCGCATTTCTTGAATGTACTATTAAAGGAATATCTAATTCTATAGCTGCCTCTATATGATTTTTGAAACTATTTATCTGTATATCTTTTTCACTATTATTATAATAAAAATCCAAACCTGTTTCACCTATTCCAATTATCTTTTTATGAATTAGAATATTTTTAATTATTTGTTTTCTAGTAAGTAATTCATTGCCTGCTTCATGTGGATGAATACCAAATGTTCCATATATAATTGAGTCAAAATCTACTAAATTACAAATTTTACTAAAAGAATCTGATGTAGTGCAAATTGTTAATAATTTTTCTATACCACTATTTTTTGATCTTTTTAGAATGTTTCTTATATCATCAGATAACGGCTTTTGATCTAAATGACAGTGTGAATCAATCATTTTTTTCAATTTTTTTAAATAAAATAGAAATTTTATTCAATTTTTGATTAATTTTTAAATTTTCATGTAATTTAATACTATTAATATCAATTGATTCCTCTGATATATTAAATGCTTTGAGAACTTTTAAAGAACTATTGGGAATAATAGGATAAAGCATTACAGATATTTTTCTTATTAATTCTAACGAAACGTAAAGTATAGTATTTAATCTTTTTTTATTTTCTTTTTTTTTCCAAGGCTCCTGATCATTAAAATATTTATTTGATGCAAAAAGCTGCTCTTGGATAAAATTGACATAATAATTTATATCTTGGCTGTCTATAGAATCAACCAACTTATTAAAATCTTTATTGAATGTATCTAATATTTTTTTATCATCAATGTTAAATTCAAAATTATTAGGAACTTTCATCTCCAAATTCTTTTCAAGAAATGAAATAACTCTTTGGCAAAGATTACCATAATTATTTGCTAGATCGCTATTGATGCAATTTTCTAATTTATCTTGTGATATATTTCCATCATTACCAAAAGAAACTTCCTTAATTAAATAATATCTCAATGGATCAAGGCCATATTTATTAATAATTTCAATAGGATCGAGTATGTTTCCCTTAGATTTGGACATTTTTTCTTCCCCAGAGAGAATCCAACCATGACCATAAACTCTTTTTGGTGGTTTAATTTCGGCAGCTAACAAAAATGCAGGCCAATAAATTGCATGAAATCTTAAAATATCTTTACCTATGAGGTGTATAGTTGCTGGCCAAAAAGACTTGTAAAGTTTATTATTTGTGTCTGGAAAATTTAAAGCACTAAGATAATTAGTTAATGCATCTAACCAAACATATATTACGTGTTCTTTGTTTGATGGAACTTTTATACCCCAGGAGAAAGATTTTCTACTTACAGATAAATCCTTTAAGCCACTTTTAACAAAATTGATAACTTCATTTCTTCTAGACTCGGGAAGAATAAAATTTGGGTTTTCTTTATAAAATTTTAATAAAGGCTCTTGCCATTTAGAAAGTTTAAAAAAAAAGGATTCTTCTTCAACCCATTCAACTATAGAACCTGAGGTTTTTGAGACTTTTTTATCATTTACTAATTCAATTTCATCATCAGAATAAAATGCTTCATCAGAAACTGAATACCAACCTGAATATTTTGATAAATAAATTTCATTCTTTTTTTCTAATATATTCCATAAATATTGTACAGATTTTTCATGCCTTTTCTCTGTAGTTCTTATAAAATCATTATTAGAAAGATTTAAAGTTTTTGATAAATCAAAAAAAGTTTTTGATATTTCGTCACAGAAAGATTTGGGATCCATTCCTCTTTTTTCAGCAGCTCTTTGTATTTTTTGACCATGTTCATCAGTACCAGTTAAAAAAAAAACATCATACCCTTGAATTCTTTTAAACCTTGCAAAAAAATCAGCAACAATACTTGAATAAGCATGACCCATATGAGGTTTTGCTGATGGATAATATATTGGTGTTGTTATATAAAAATCTTTTTTCATTTAAAAACTTTATTATTAAATTCAATAAAAAAGCTTTCTTTATCAAGGTTAAATTGATTAATAAAATTAAATTTTTTATTAAAATAGTTAT
>CACDDC010000020.1 GCA_902551455.1 uncultured Pelagibacteraceae bacterium
TCTAAATAAGTTACTTCTTCATAAGTTGGGTTCTTGGTTTTACCCCCTGAATAGCCTGAGATTACTTCTATAACTCCATTAAATTTTTCAAAAGATTCTTCCATACACCAAAAACATCCACCTCCAAAATAAGCTTTTCCTATATCTTGACTGAAGACATTGGTTTGAAAAATCAAAATGAAAAATAAAATTTTTTTCACTAATTTTTTAATACTGGAAATACTGGGTTAGCTTTCTGAAATATCTTTTGAAATTCTTGCTTTATACATTTGTTTGAAACGTATTGAATATTAGCATTTTCTGCAATTTTTTTAGCTTCATCATTTTCAATTCCATATTGTAACCACAATACTTTGCTGCCTATTTTAACTGCTTCGTTTGCAATCCCTGGTGTTTCTTTTGAGGGTCTAAATATATCAACTATATCTATTGTCTCAGATATTTTTTCTAAACTACCAACCACTTTTTCTCCATTTATTACCTCTCCTTCAGCAAAAGGATTGACTGGGATTACTTTATAACCAAAGTCTTGCATATATTTCATAACAACATTTGCAGGTTTTCTTTTTAAATTTGCTTTGTCTTCACCTTTTTTTTCAGAGCTAACCCCTACCATTGCAATTGTTTTAGAATTTTCTAAAATTTTTTTTATTTCAGTATCGATCATTATTTATTTTTCCATTTTGGTTTTCTCTTTTCAATAAAAGCAGATATTCCTTCTTTTGCATCCATAGCCATCATATTTTCAGCCATTACTTTACTTGTAAATTTGTAAGCTTTTTTAAGAGACATTTCCGATTGTTTATAAAATGCTTTTTTACCAATTTTAATTGTTAAGTTTGACTTTGAGGCAATTTTTCTCGCTAAAGACAGAACCTGAAAATTTAATTGTGATTTTGGATAATGGTCGTTTATTAAACCAATTTCTTTAGCATATTTTGCAGTTATCGGATCTCCTGTTAATAACATTTTCATCATCCTTTTTTTGCTAACTTTTCTACTTACAGCAACCATAGGTGTACTACAAAATAACCCAATATTAACACCAGGTGTAGCAAACATTGCATCATTAGTACTTAAAGCTAAATCGCAACTTGCTGCTAACTGACATCCTGCTGCAAATGCTGAGCCGTGGACCTTAGCTATAACAGGCTTTCTCCCTTCCACAATCTCTATCATTAATTCAGAGCATAAATTAAATAATTTTATATATTCATTTTTTTTTTTAAATTTTTTAAGTTCTTTTAAATTATGTCCTGCACTAAAACCTTTTCCGGCTCCTTCTAAAATTATCACTTTTGTTGTTTTATCTTTATTTAATGTTCTAAATACATTTAATAAAGATTTTAATGTATTTGAGGATAATGAATTATAACTTTTAGGATCATTAATTAAAACTGATATAATTCCGTTTTCTAAAGTCTTAACACTAATATTTGAAACTGTTTTCATATTTTATAATTTTTCACCATCGTATACTTGGATATATTTAAATTTAAAAGTGTCAATATCATCAATACAAGCAACATTATATTCATAGTTTTTTGGATTTGTGTAAGATCTATGATGAGTATAAATGCCACAAATTTTACAAAAAAAATGTTCGGCATGTTGTTTTTTTCCGAACTTATAAACAGACAATTTGTCTTTACCTTTTATTATTTTAAGATTTTCTAATTTAATATTTGCCATAATATACCCTCGTCTTTTACACAAGGAACAATTGCATCTTACCATTTCTTCAATGCCATTATCTAATTTAAGCTCGATCTGAACTTCTTTACAGTGACAAGTTAAAATTTCTATTTTATTCACTAATTATTTTCTAATTTTATTTTCATATTTTTTTCTCATCTTTTGTAGATAAAGTAAATATTCATCTCTTATTTTTGATAACTTGGCTACAGATTTTCCTTTAGCTTGCATTTTGGTACCCAAGATTACCCTATTTGATAGTTTTTTTGAAAGTTTTGGAGCTTTTAATTTTGTCCATGGTAGTTTTAATGCAGGTCCAAATTGTTCTAACATATGTTTCATCCCGGCATTTCCACCTGCTAAGTGAAAAGTTAAAAAAGTTCCCATTAATGACCATCTCATACCTGGACCATCTTCTATAGCTCTATCTAAATCCTTAGTAGATGCATAACCCTCATTAACAATATGTAATGCCTCTCTCCAAAGTGCTTCTTGGAGTCTATCTGATAAGTAACCTGGTAACTCTTTTTTTACCATAATTGGACTCATAGAAACAGATTTATAAAAACTATTAGCTTTCTTTAAAAAATTAAGCTTAGTTTTTTTTCCAGGAACAATCTCAACACCAGGAAGCATATAAACGGGATTAAATGGATGGGCTACAATTGCTCGTGATGGATTTTTACATTTTGAATATATTTTTGATGGAAGCAACCCTGAAGAACTTGATGCAATGATTACATTTGAATTTGCATACTTTCCAATTTCTTTCATCAGTCTAATTTTTAATTTATAATTTTCTGGAGCACATTCTTGAATAAATTCAGCTTCTTTTAAAGCTTCTTTTAGTGAAGTTGTGTATCTAAAATTTTTAATTTTGAGTTTTTTTTTATTAAAAAGTTTTTTAACGTATGGCCAAGTCTGTTTTATTTCCAAAATTATTTTTTTTTTTAATCTTATATCTTTATCATATGCTACAACTTTTTTATCATGAGCTAAAAACCTAATAATCCATCCTGAACCTATCACGCCAGTTCCAATAACAGCTATTCGTTTTATCATTTAATCTGCTAAACCATCTGATCTAACTATATTTCTTTCTAAGTGAATTGGTAAAACTTTTCCATATATTGCTTTTGAATGTTCTGGAGTATTAACTCTCCAGGGATCTAAAACATACGCTGGAATACACATATATCTTGATTTTTGACCTTCTACTTTTGTTACTCTGTGTAAAGTAAATCTTCCTTTAAAAATTTGTAAATCACCTTGTTCTAATTTTAATTGTTTAACTCTCTTTCTGTCACCATTTAATACTTTTTTTACTTCTTCAAAATTTTCATTACCGGGTTCTCTTATGTTTGGACAGTATTCAAATATTCCACCTTTTTCTGGTTTTTGTATCATTAAACTTAAAGTAAATTCACAACTATCAAAATGCCAAGGAAGTATTCCTTCAGGTTTCATAACGTTATACGCGTGGCAAGCCAATGGATCTGCCCATCTATAAATAGGAGAAACTCCCAAACATGCTGAAACAAATTTTAAAAGCTCATCCGTTTCATAGAGATATTTCATTTCAGAGTTTTTGGGGAAACAATCTGAATTTAGATATCCATTATATCTCTTCATAAAAGTTCTTTTGGGATGTCCTTTAGGTAATTTGGGATTATCTTCAGCATATAAATAAGGATTTATGCTTTCTTTGGACATATAAACCTCGTCTAACTGTTTTTCTAATTCTGAATTCATTATTTCTAAAGATTTTGGTAAAATAAAATTAGGAATTGTAGAGCAACTGAATTGATCTAGTTCTTCTTTGCATTTATTAATTAAGTTTTTTATTATTGGAGAATTTAAATCATAAATTGGATATTTTTTTAAATCTACTATTGACTTAAGTCTTTCATTCACTTCAATTCTCCGTCCTCTCGCATTTTAGCTCTAATTTTAGTTGCTGAAATTTTTTGAATTTCTTCAGGCATAACTATCTCTTCTATTTTATAACCAACTCCTCTTCCATAGCAAATGTTAGTTATGTTGGGAACTAAGATGATTTTAAATCTACCTTCATATTTTAGATTTAATCTTTCCTCTATTTTTTTCTTTACTGTTTCAAAATCAAAAGGATTATCATCTACTCCTTGTACATCTCTAATTTGTATACAAACCTGCCCAGTTTTTTTTATAATCTCTTCAAATAAAGCATAGTGACCATCATGAAATGGTTGCCATCTTCCTAACATTTGTGCTGTCGGTTTTTTATTATCCCATTTATAAGACATTAATTTAACTCCTTTGCAATTTCTAATGCCCAAACTTTAGCATCTTGTGTTGTTACATGATAATCATATTTTTCTGGTTTAACAAACATTTGGTTTGTGTCTTCAAATCTCCCTGCTTTAATTGTATCAACCCAAACAATATAATCAGCTGGAAAAAGACTTCTTGCTTCTGGTGTTGGACAAATAAAATCAGCTATAACATTATTTCCTTCATTTTTTAATTTTATTGCATGCTCAGCCATTCTTTTAGCTTGTCTTTTTCTACCTTCCTCTGAAAAATCCCAATCATTAGCAGTTCTTCTAATTTCATCCGCATTAAGTCTCTTTGAATTGATCAAATTTGCTAATTCATCTGCTAAAGTAGTTTTACCAGCACCAGGAAGTCCCATAATTAAAATTATTTTCATTAAATATCCTCTAGCGGATGATGGGACATAAGCTCAAGATTATTTTCACCAACTAAATACTGTTGTTCAAGTTTAACTCCTTCTTTACCGCCTACTTTGCCGATATAACTTTCAAGAGTTATGGTCATATTTTTTTCAAAATATCCATCTCTTTGACCTCCATCTGTTGGGTATTTTATCTGGGGCCACTCATCACAAAGACCAATTCCATGAAGCATACACGAATATCTATTACCATAATATTCATTGGGAAGTTTCCAGGATTTTTCAGTAAACTCTCTAAAAGATGTGCCAGGTTTGATTAATCGAGCATTATGATTAATTTGTTCAATAGCCATTTGATATAATTTTTTTTGATTATCTTTAAATTTATTTCCTTCAACAAATGTTCTTGATATATCAGCACAATATCCATAGGGACCAACCATATCTGTATCAAAAGATACAATCTCACCATTCTGGATTACTTTGTTGCTACTTTCTTGCATCCAAGGGTTTGTTCTTTGACCTGAAGATAAAATCCTACATTCAATCCATTCACCACCATGTTCAATATTAGTTTTATGTAATATTGACCAAAGTTCATCCTCGGTCATACCGGCTTTTAATTGGTTGCGCATTTTAGTTACACCAATTTCTGCTACATCAATTGCAGCTTTCATGCATTTTAATTCTTCGGGGGATTTAATAACTCTTGCTTGTTCTAAAATTAATTTGGCATCTACAACTTTGATACCTGATTTATTTAACTCAACAACAGCAGGACCATTAATAACATCAATAGCTATTTTTTTACTTTTAAAATAAGAGTTTGATAAATCTTTAATTTCATTAATCCATTTTTTTAATTGTAAATTTGCTTGGTCTCCATTGCTAAAGTAATCCCATGTGATTGCTGGCCTTATTTCATCAATTAAACTTAAATGCTTAGATAAAATTTCGCAATTAAAATACTCATAGAGAATTGCTGGCCCTTTAACTGGAACAAAACAATATCTTGTAAGATTATGCATATTGTAAACACTCATGTTTACTGTATCTAGAGCATATCTAATATTCACTGGATCAAATAAAATACATGCCTCTAAATTATTTTTTTTTAGTTCTTTTTTAACTCTATCTAGTCTATATGACCTAAGTTTTTCAAAATTTATATCATCCTCGCCAAGTCTTTTTTTTGTTATAAAATTTATTCCAGATTTTGTATTAGGTGTAATTTTTCTTTTAAATTTCATATTTAAACTATATTAGTTGCTACCCATTTATGAAAGTGATGTGTTGGGTTATCCATAACAGGTGAAAAATTACCTCCATTGTAAGATGGGGAATTTCTTCCTTCTTGCATACCTTCAATTATATCTACATCCTCTATTTGAACACTTTTCCAAAGTTTATGATTTTGTTTTCTTAAAGATTTATATTGTTTTGAATTTGCTGCTTTTTCTCCTACATAATAAATTTCCATGTGTTCTTTCGTAAATTTGTGGTCAACTGGTTCAAGCCAATAAGAATAAAAATGATCTTTATGAATCCCTAACATTACGTTAGGGAATAAAGCTACATATTCTGCAATATTTTCCTTATCTTTGGGCCAATTTGGAAAGCATGGAAATTTATCTTTACCTTTTAATTTTGGATTATAAACTTTAGTGCCTTGTCCAGCAAAACGGTTGGGTAAACCTTGAATATGATAATGATCACTTATTTTTGAGTAAGAATTTAATCCTGGATGTACCCACGGCAAATGATAACTTTCACAATAATTCTCTATTGCAAATTTCCAATTACATTTTGCTTTTAAATTAAAATATCCAAAGTCATTTGAATAAACCATTAACTTCCTATCTTTCTCTGGCCAAAACTTTGCCCATCTATCGCTTAATGGCTTTATATATTTTTCAAATGAAATTTCGTTTTCACTTATATTTATGAAAATCATATCAAGCCAAATATAAGATTTAATTTCTTTTAAATTACTTTTTGATTTGTCAAATTTTTTACAATCATGTTTATTCATTCCTCCGATATGCGGAGTGGCAACTAGACTTCCTGACATATTATAAGACCAAGAATGATAAGGACACCTTATAACATTTTTAATTTTGCATTCTTCTTTTAAAATTTTATATCCTCTATGACTACAAACATTATGAAATACTCTTATTTTATTTTTCTTGTCTCTTAAAATTATTATCGGAATACCCAAAAGATCAAAAGGCTTTGCATCACCTATATTAGGCAAAGAACTCGCAACTCCAATAACCACCCACTTATCTTCAAATAATTTTTTTCTTTCAAGTTTTGTATATTTTTCACTTGTATAACATTCGTTTGGCAGGCCATGAGACTTTTCTATAGAATTGCTTACTACATCTAATTTTTTCTTATCAATTATGTTATATATTTCAGACATTATTTAATGACCTTGTAAAGACCTAACCAAGCATTAACATCTTTGCTTGCTATATAATTTGATTTAAAAAACTCAACTTCCTTCCATTTATTATCTTTTTTAAGCTGATCTATTTTTTTATCAAAACCATATTCTTCATGAATGCCTTCATTTATTGTAAAACAAATTAATCCATTGTTTTTTGTTATTCTAATAAACTCATCTAAAGCAGGAGGTTTAACGTGTCCAAAAGTAAAAGTACCAACACACATTACAGCATCAAAGAAATTGTCATCCTCTTGTATTGGTTTGTTTAAATCTACTTTATCTAATTTTTTATAAAGGCTATTTGGAACTAAATCTAATAGCTTTTGTGAAAGATCTGCTCCATAAAAATTTGAAAAACCATACTTTTTAAGTTCTACACCTACTAATCCTGTCCCACATCCAGCATCATAAATTTTAGCGTTTTTATTTTTTTCATGTTTAATAAAAACCTCTGATGTTTCTTTGGGTCCTGTATAATTCCAATCAATCATGTCTTGATCATATTTGTTTCCTTCTCCCCATTCGTCATAATACTTCATAACTTCATCAGTTTTTTTTAATTTGTATATGGGTATTTTATTTCCTACGTCTTTTTGTGACATTTTTTTTAATTATTTTTTAAATTAATTGAAATTAAACAAATAATCTCAAACATTATGGATGCTGCTACCATTGATGTTATATTGTTTGGACTGTCCTTTGTAGGCATTAGACAAGCAACATCACCACCAATTACATTTCTGCCTTTTAAACATTGAATAAGCTTCCTTGCTTCATCCATATTAAATCCTTTGAAGGCAGGTTCTAAATTTGCAGTTCCTGGAGCTACTGTTGCATCTAAACAGTCTAAATCAAATGTCACATAAATAGGATTGTCTCCCAATCTATCTAAAATCATTTTTACACATTTTTCATGTCCAAATTTTCTATATTCATCAATCGTAATAATTTGATAACCAATATCATAGCTTGCTTGCAACCAATCCAATGTCCTTGGATTTCCTCTAATTCCAATTTGAGTACTTGTGTGAGGATCAACATTTTGTTGTTTTACTAAATAAGACGCCCAGTGAGCTGCAGATTTTTTTGCACCAAGAAAATGATCTAATTTTTCATAACAATCTGTGTGAGCATCAAAATGAACTAAAGTAATTTTTTTTCCTTTTGTTAATTTAGAATTTTTCTTTGCTAAACTTTGTACAATACCTCCTGTAATTGAATGGTCTCCTCCAATAGATACGACAGGTTTTTCTGCTTTTTCAATTTCATCATAAAAAGCAGAAATTCGTTCAATACATTTTTCATTATTATTTGCCTCTGGAAAAGGAACGTCTCCAAGATCATGAATTTTGTTTAATTTCCATGGATCAATTTTATAATCAAAATGAGATCTTCTTAACATAGCTGAAATGTTTCTTACAGCTCTTGGTCCTAAATGTTGATCTCTTTCCGTTGTTCCGTTACCAGTGCTGTGAGGAACACCAACTAAAGCTATGTCACAATTCTTGGGGTCTGGGTCGTTTTTACATCTAAATAAAGTTGGAATACCCCACCAATACAGAGTCTCCATCATTATCTTATCTTCTTCTGAAATCATTTTAGCTCCTCATTTTTGTTCCAAGTGGATCATAAAGCGGTTCTTTAATTACGGAACAATTGAAAAAATCACCATTTATTTCAACTTGAATACCTTTTTCAGTTTTAATTTCATTTTGATCGACATATGAAAATGCAACACTTTTATTTACAAAATGAGCGAAGCCTCCTGATGTTATGTATCCGATACTCTTATCACCTTTTAATACAGCTTCATTACAAGTTACATCAATATCATTTGTTTCTACTATTAAAGGAACTAGTTTATTTTTACTTTGATCTTTTTGAGCATTGTCTTTTCCAATAAAATCTTTATCCCAATTTATAAAACTATCTAGTCCTGTTTCTTTAGCAGTAAAATCAGGACGATAGTCCAAAGTCCAAGCGCCCCAGTTTTTTTCCAATCTCATGGACATTAATGCTCTTCCACCAAAAGGTTTTATATTAAATTCTTTTCCAGCTTCTGTTAATTCTTCATATAATTTTAATTGAAAATGTGGAGCTACATAAATTTCATAACCAAGTTCACCTGTAAAAGATATTCTATTTACTATAGATGGAACTCCTGCGACAAACATTTTTCTAGAGTCTCTAAATTTAAAATTATCATTTGAAATATTCTCTCTAACAATTTTTTGAAGTAGATCTCTAGATTTTGGACCAGCTATGCCAAGACCATGAAACTCATCAGATCTGTTCTTATAAGCTAAATTAAATTTTCCTAAATGGCTTTCAAACCATCTTCTGTGCATCTCCTGTGCTGCTCCTGATCCAAAAACCATAAATTCATTCTCATCAAAACATGCAACAGTCAAATCACCATAAAGTTTTCCTCTATATGTAAGCATCGGAGTTAATGAAATTCTTCCAGGTCTGGGTAGTTTACCAGCCATAATATGATCTAAAAATTTTTTTGCGTCGGGACCTTTAAATTCATGTTTTGAAAAATTTGCAACCTCAATCACACCAACATTTTCTCTTACATTTATAACTTCTTTTGAAACATAGTTATGAGATCTTGATCGTTTAATTGTTGGTTCTTCATAAGCATCTTCTTTATTGTTAGCAAACCATAAAACATTTTCTAGGCCAAAAACATCTCCCATGACTGCTCCTTGGTTTACAAATCGATCATATAGTGTTGTTGTTTTTTGCTTCCTTCCTTTTGGCAATGTTTCGTTGGGAAAAGTCATAATAAATCTTCTTTCATAATTTTCAGAGGATTTAACTGTTCCATATTGAGGTGATGCGTAATCTCCAAATCTAGCAACATCCATTGCCCAAACATCGATCGATGGTTCGCCATCTATTATCCATTCTGCTATACATTTACCAACTCCACCACCTTGGCAAAAACCAGCCATAACACCTACAGCAACCCAATAATTTTTCATTCCTGGAACAGGTCCAATCAAAGGACTTCCATCTGGTCCAAAAGTAAATGGTCCATTTACAATATTTTTAATTCCAGCTTTTTCTAGAGCAGGCATTCTTTCAAATCCAATCGCTAATCTATCTTGAATATTATCTAGTTTTGGTTCTAAAAGTTCATGACCAAAGTTCATTGGAGTTCCTTCTATTTTCCATGGAGTTGATTTCTGTTCATAAGTACCTAGCAACATTCCTTTACCTTCCTGTCTAAAATAAATATTGCCTTCAAAGTCTGTACCTATTGGAAGTCTTTGTTCGCCTAGAGACTCAATTTCTGGAATTGCTTCAGTTATTAAGTAATGATGTTCCATTGGTTGAACAGGTAAATTTATTCCTGCTAATTTACCAACCTCTCTTGCCCATAATCCTCCTGCATTTATTACAATCTCAGCATTAATATTCCCTTTATCGGTTACAACATTCCATGAACCATCTTTTTTTTGTTTAGTATCCTTAACAATCGTATGAGTGTAATATTTTCCACCATGAACTTTAGCAGCTTTAGCAAAAGCATAGGTAACTCCTGATGGATCGACCTCTCCATCTATTGGATCCCATAATGCAAGTAAGTATCTTGATGGATCAATAAGTGGATTTTTCTTTTTTACTTCTTGCAGAGAAATGAACTCTTGGTCTAACCCCATATATCTTGCTTTTGATCTTTCTCTTTTAAGATATTCAGCCCATACATCGTTAGATGCCAAATAAAATCCACCGCTTGGTTTAAACCCTGTTGAATGTCCTGACTCTTTTTCTATTTCTTTATAAAGACCAATAGTGTAGGCCATCATTCTAGAAATGTTTGGATCTGAGGAAATTACGTGAACATTGCCAGCTGCATGCCAGGATGATCCTGAAGTTAATTCATTTCTTTCTACTAATATGCAATCTTTTAATCCAAACTTTGAAAGATGATAAAGAATAGAACAACCAACTACTCCACCTCCAATAATTACAACTTTGGCATTTTTTTCCATTAATATTTATCTTTCATTTTAGTATTTAGTTCTAAAAAAGATTTATCTTTGCCATGTAGCCAATGCCTACTCATATCAGGATAGTATTTATATGAGATTGGCTTTCTACCTAGAGCGACTGACATTTCTCTAACATGATGAGGTTCAGCACCACAACAAATTCCTATAAGATTTATTTTTTGTTTTTGACAATCTTTTGCAAACTCAGCCATTTCAAATCTGTTGCAGTACAAATTATCTAATGCGACAGGAAATGCATTTCCTCCAGGAATACAATCACACCCATGGTCAGTTTGATTTAAAAAACCTGGTTGTTCTTCGGTTGTTCTATAAGGAACCGGTAGAGCGGCGACATGACAAGAAACTTTTTCTCTTATTTCTGGTAAAAGTTTCATTGTCATCTTTGGTCCTCTATAGCAATTTAAACCAACTACATCAGCACCAAGGTCTTCCATTATTTTACAAGCCTCCCCAGGGGTATGTCCTTCTCTTGTCTTATCTCCTTTTTTAATTGAAAAATTTGTTACTGCAATTAGGCCCTCATCTTTAATTGCCCTAAGGGCAATTTTCATTTCTTCTGTCCAATTTATTGTTTCAGCTACAATAAAATCTACTCCTGCTTCTTTTGCCCATCCAACTTGCTCTTCATACATTTTTTGACATTCTAAATGACTTTTTTTATCATTTGGATCATAAATATTTGTGTTAGCTACATCTCCACAAACTAATAAATCAAGATCTTTAAATTCATCTCTCGCATCCTTCGCAATCTTTAGTGCATTTTTTTGTAAAGGTTCTAATAATTCTTCTTTGCCAATTAAACGCAGCTTTTCTCTATGACCATAATATGTAAATGCTTGAACAATATCTGAACCAGATCTTATAAATTCTCTATGTAGTTGTGAAACTACTTCAGGGTGTTCTAAGACAACTTCAGGAACAAATGCTCCTGCTGATAAATATCCTCTTCTTTCCATTGCAAACAAATAACCTTCTGCAAAAAGAACAGGTCCTTCATTAAGTCTTGTAATTAAATCTTTTTTCATAAATTCTCCTTTAAATTAATTTTTATTTAATTAAAAAAAAATTTATATTTTCTGAAAATAGTTTGAACGTAAGCGATAAAAAAATCTATTCAAATAAATATGATCAAATCGTGAATACCCAACCACAATATACTTTTTAAAAAATTTTTTTGTCATTTTGAACATAAATTAAATTTATATTTTTAATTAAGTAGTAGCAAAGACATTTTTGTTGCAACTTGAAGTTGAAACTGGTTTGCTTTTTTTTGACCAGTATGTTTTGATGATGAAATAAATTAATTAAGGAGAGAATTAATGAAACTAAAAAATATAATTCTTTCTGCACTTGTTATTTTAGGTTTCACTTCTTTTACTAGTGTTGCCAATGCAGGATGTGGAAAGCTTGTAATAGCTGAACAAAACTGGGCTTCAGCTGAGTTAATGGCAAACGTTGACAAAATTATTTTAGAAAAAGGATATGGTTGTGAAGTAGAACTTGTTCCTGGTGCAACTATGCCTACTTTTACTTCTATGAATGATAAAGGAACTCCAGACATGAACCCTGAACAATGGGCGAATGCAGTTTATGAACCTTTAAAAGTAGCAGTAGCTGAAAAAAGAATATTCGTTGCAAATAAAGCACCGATTACAGGTCTTGGCGAAGGATGGTGGATTACTCCAGGAACTGTAAAGAAATATCCGCAAATAAAAAATATGACTGCTCTACAGATCTTAGAACATCCTGAGTGGTTTCCAGATAAAGAAGATCCTTCAAAAGGAGCTTTTGTCGGTTGTCCCGCTGGATGGGGATGTCAGTTAGCGAATGCAAATTTATTCGTAGCTTACGAAATGGAAAAGAAGGGTTGGAAATTAATCGATCCAGGTTCTGCTGCTGGTTTAGATGGTACGATTTCGAAAGCATCTGATTCAGGTAAACCTTGGTTTGGTTATTATTGGAACCCAACTTCTATGGTTGGAAAATATGGATTAATTTCAGTTCCTTTTGGTGTTGATTTTGCCGGAAGAGATAATTGGGATAACTGTATAATGAAACCAGCTGGCGAGTGTGCAAATCCAAAAAAGACTGCTTGGACAAAATCAGAAGTAAATTCACTTATTTCTAAAAGTTTCGTGGAAAAAGGTGGGAAAGAAGCTGTAGCCTATGTTGAAAAACGTACTTATCCAGGAGACGTTATGAACGGAATGCTTGTGTATATGGCAGACAATCAAGCAAAAGGTTCGGATGCAGCAGTTGAGTTTTTGAATAAGCATGAAAGCCTATGGAGTAAATGGGTATCTTCATCTGCTAAGAAAAAAATCAAAGCTGGTCTTTAAGATATAATTTATTAAACGAGCCTATTTAATTGTAGGCTCGTTTATTTTTTAGAATTAAATGGAATTTTTTACTAAGTTTCCTGTAATGGAGCGTTCTGAACTCGCTGAGTTCAGAAAAGGAATTGATTTTGCTTTTAGAGACTTTTCTAGATCGTATGGTGATGGCATAGAGGCATTTTTTGATCCATTACTTTATTTTTTAGTTTGGTTAGAAAAACTAATGATTAATTCCCCATGGCCAATTATTATAGGTATAATTTGTGGTTTGGCTTGGATTGCGTCAAGAAGTTGGAAGTTGGTTTTGGGTGCAGCAGTATCTTTCTTTTTAATAGGTTATTTTGGTATGTGGAAAGACTGCATGGCAACAGTTGCTATAATTACAGTTTGTGTATTGATATGTATGACTTTAGGAATACCTGTTGGAATATTTATGGCTCGTTCTAATAGAACAGAAAGAGCAATTCTCCCAGTTTTAGATATGATGCAAACTATACCAAGTTTTGTATATTTAATACCTATACTTATGTTGCTTGGAATTGGAAAAGTTCCTGGATTAATTGCCATTTGTATATATGCGGTTCCTCCAATTATAAGATTAACAAATTTAGGTATCAGAGAAGTTGATAAAGAAACAATAGAAGCAAGTGAAGCATTTGGTGCAACAAAATTGCAAAAATTAAAAACTGTTCAAATACCCTTGGCTCTACCAACAGTTTTTGCTGGCGTTAACCAAACAATTATGATGGCTTTGGCAATGGTAGTTATTGCATCTATGATTGGGGTAAAAGGATTAGGTGTTCCTATTTTAAGAGCTGTCTTAAACCAATATCTTGCCTTAGGTCTATTTAATGGTTTAGCAATAGTGGCTTTAGCTATAATTTTCGATAGAGCTGCTCAAGAGTATGGTCGCAGAATACAAAAACACAGAGGTGTAAAAAGATAAACTTCTGGTACAAAAGATCCGATTTTTATAGACAGATATTTTAAAATAAATAAATATTCCCTAATGAATTTTTCTTTGGAAATTGGGCCTAAAACCGATTTAGATACTTTGCCATCTTTAAAAGATGTTTATATCACGCTACTTCCAGGTGGCGACTTTAGAGAAACAGCCGCTCAAGCAGTTAAACTTGTTAATAAAGGTGCCAATCCTATACCCCACTTTCCTGCAAGGTCTATAGAAAATGATGCTCAACTTAAAGAGTATGTTTCTAGATGCAAAGATGGGGGTGTTAAACAAGCTCTGGTAATCGGAGGAAGTAGAGATCCAATTGGAAAATTTGATAGTTCAATTCAACTTTTGGAGACCGGCTATTTTGAGCAAATGAAGATAGGAATCGCTGGACATCCTGAGGGGAGTCCTGATATATCCGATTCCAAATTGGAAAAAGCTATGAATGATAAAAAACCTTATGCTGACTATATAGTAACTCAGTGGTTATTAGATCCCCAGCTTATCATAGATTTTATTTCTAAACAAACAATACCAGTTCATGTAGGAATTACTGGACCACTAAAAATAACAAGCTTAATTAAATTTGCTAATATTGTTGGTGCAAAAAATTCCTTAAATTTTCTTAAATCTAATTTTAGTAAAGCATTAGATTTAATGAAACCTAGAGACCCTAATGAATTAATTGGGAAAGTGAAATCACACACAGATTTTTTCCATATTTATACATTTGGTGGCTTGAAGGAAACTAACAAATGGTTGATGGAGAACAAATATGCCTAAAGAATTTGATTATACTAAAT
>CACDDC010000021.1 GCA_902551455.1 uncultured Pelagibacteraceae bacterium
AAACTGTTTTTAGTTTTGAAAGCTTTTCTATTGAAGTACTTTTTCTTGGATATTCATCATTTTCTAGAAAAATTTTATTATTAAATTTTATAGGCACTACTTCATTTTTAAACTTATTTTTTTCAATTGCTTTAAATGTTTTAATTTGAGAATTTAATGCAAAGTCATCCTGGTCTTTTCTTGTAATCTGATATTTTTGAGCAACGTTTTCTGCAGTCACTCCCATATGGTAATGGTTGTATGAGTCAATCAATCCATCTATCAACATTGAATGTTTTAATTTTTCTTTCTTTATTTCGTCAATATTTTTTTTAGTAATATTGATATAAAAAGGAGCATTGGACATACTTTCTTGTCCTCCTGAAATAATTATTTCTCCATCATTTAGTTTTAAAGAATTATAACCCAAAGATATTGCAGCTAAACCAGATCCACAAACTTGATTTATTGTTGTTGCAGTTTTTTCTTTATTTATACCAGCTTTCAAGGCTGATTGCCTCGCAGGATTTTGCCCAGAACCTGTTTGTAAAACCTGACCCATATATAACATATCTACATCATCTGGACCTAAATCTGAGTGCTTTAAACATTTTTCAATAATTTTTGATCCTAGTTCAACAGCAGATAGTTTTGATAAACTTCCTTTATAAGATCCTATGGGAGTTCTAAAAGCGGAAGTTATAACGATGTCATTATCTTTGAACATTAATATATTAATACAAATAAACCAATATTTGAGAAATACAAACGAAAAAAAAAACCATACTATTTGGTTGTTTAATCTTTATATGAAAGATAAATATTAAATATGTTTAAAAAAATAGAGCTTTGGATAGTTTCTTTAATTTTTTTAATTTTTATAATTATCTCAATTTTGTTTGGTGCTGTTTTGAATTATCATTACAATGGTGGGACACTATTTCCTAAAATAAGAAAAACAGCAGTATTTATTGCAGAAATACCAAGAAATGTAATCAATATAAGTTTTGGCTTAAATAAAAAAGGCCAACTATTAATAACAAATCAAGATGATATGCCTCCAATTTTTAATAAGCATAAAAACAAAAAAAAATTTGAAAGATTTATTTTTAATGACAGGGAGGCTTTGCTAGTCTTACCAAGATACGATGGTGATTTAAAAAGGTCAATTGTAGAAGTGATTGATTTAAATGACTTTAAAGTTTTACATACTTATTCTCATGATATTAACTCAATGAATGATTTAGTAGATACAAATCAAATAGAACATAAAAGGATAAAAATAGATGATAGTGAAATTAGATTTGAATACAGAAGTCCAATAATATTAAGCGATGGAAGTTTAATTAGTCACAGCGAGTACGCACCACTTTTTAAAATAGATATTTGTTCTAATTTACTATGGATTAACCAAGAAGAAAGATTTCATCACAGTATAGAAAAAGATGAAGATCAAAATTTATGGGTTTCTTCTCAAATGTATCCTTATTCAACAGTAGTAAATAATTTCATCACAGATTATGGATTTAGTGATGATTCAATAGCAAAGGTTAGTGCAGATGGTAAAATAATATTTATTAAATCAGTTTCAGAAATATTAATAGAAAATGAAATTTTCAAAAAAAATTTATTAGAGATTTATGACCCTATACATTTAAATGATATAGAACCCGCAATAAACGATTCCAAATATTGGAAAAAAGGAGATTTATTTTTAAGTTCAGCAAGATTGACATCGATTATTCAATATAGACCATCAACAAATAAAATTATTAGATATTTAGAAGGACCATTTTCATGGCAACATGATATAGATATAATTTCAGATAAAGAAATTTCAATATTTAATAACAATAATACAGCAATTACAAAAAATTATTCAGAAATATTAATTTACAATTTTGAAACAAAAAAATTCTCAAAAAAATTTAATAATCAATTAAAAAATAACAATTTTAAAACAGACAGCCAAGGTGTTTCAACAATTTTAAAAGACAATTCATTGTTTGTGGAAGAGCAGAATCATGGACGATTGATATTTTTTGATAAAAATGGTGAAAAAGAATGGGAATTTATAAATAAAGATAGTAATGGTAATATTTATTTTATTTCATGGAGTAGAATTATAGAAGATAAGGGTTTAATTAGTAATTTGAAAAAAAACATTAACAATAAGAAATGCCAAAATTAATTTTAATATTTTTATTTTTTTTAATTCCAAACTATAGCTTTGCATATATTGGCCCAGGTATGGGAGGTGGTTTTTTAGCCGCAACCATTGGCATAATTATTGCTATTTTTGCAGCTCTCTTTGGAATTTTGTGGTTTCCTGTAAAAAGATTTTTAAAAAAAAAGAAAAATAAAGACCAAGAAATAAAAAAATAATTAATTAATGGTAAATCAATTAAGTATAATATTACTTGTTATTTTACCCCGAGAATTGTAAAGATTTGTCAAAATTATACAATTAGTTAAAAATAATATTAAAATTTATAAAAAAATCATAAAATTATTTAATTTAAAAAAAATTTCTGATCACTGGAAAGAAAAAGCAATATTAAATTATTCTAAAAATCTTTTTTTAGTATCTCTTAAAATAATAAGTATTCTAATAATAATAAGTATATTTGTACTAATATTAGATGTTGTTAATAAAGGCTTTACAGTATTTTTATTTAGTACATTTGGAATTATTGAAATGTTCGTAATTTTTTATGGTTACACAAAATTCAGGAAAATTAATGGAAAACTATAATTTAATTCAAAAAATCTTACATGATATATTATTAAGTAATAGATTTATTAAAAAATCTTTATTTGAAATAGAAAAAATATTTTATTTAAAAAAAAGTAATTTAAAAGTAACTAATTCAAATCATTTATTCATTACAGGATTGCCAAGATCAGGAACAACAATTCTATTAAATTTTTTTTATAATACAGATAAATTTACATCTTTACTTTATAAAAATATGCCGTTTGTTATGTCACCAAATTTATTTGATAAATTTAATAAAGAGAAAAAATTTGAAAAAAAAGAAAGACCACACAAAGATGGAATATATGTTGATCTAAATAGCCCAGAGTCATTTGATGAAATTTTTTTTTCAAGTTTTAGTGAAAAAGAAATAATTAATGAGTTTCCAAACTATTTAAAATTAATACTGCTAAACAGCAAAAACACAAGATATTTGAGTAAAAATAATTTTAATTATAAACGAATTGGTTTAATTTTATCTATATTACCACAGTCTATTTTTTTATTACCTTTCAGAGATCCTATTCAACATTCCAAATCTCTTTTAATGCAGCATGAACATTTTTTGAAGCTTCAAAATAAAAATAGTTTTATTAAAAGATATATGAATTATTTAGGACATAAGGAATTTGGTTTGCTTCATAAATCCTGGAATGAACCAATTAAGTATAAAAATATTAGTCATATTAACTATTGGTTAGAACAATGGTATTTATTTTATTCTAATTTATTTTCAAAATTTAAGGAAAACAATAATTGTTATTTTGTAAAGTATGAATCACTTAATAGTTTTGGATCTAATGAAAATATATCAGTCAAATTTGATGTTAAATTTAATAGTAATTTTAAATTCAATATTAAAATTAGAAATATTAATGAAAATTTTGACATTGAATTGTTAAATAAGGCAAAAAAATTGTATTCAAATATGGAAAGTTATGAAATAAATAATTCTTTCTTACAAAACAACTAAATCTAATTTTTGTTTCCCAAGTCTCTCATTACCATTCTCTGTAACAAGATAGGTTTCACCTAAATTCATTGCCAATTGATTATCTGAGTCCATAAGTATCATGTGCATGAAGAAGATATTTCCAGTCTTAATTATATAGGGATTTCCTGTATATAGCATTGGCCAGTCCATCCAGTTTGGTGAAAAAGTTGCACCTAAAGAATAACCACATGCATTCATTCTTGCTTTTTTAAATCCTAAATTGTCAAAAGTTTTTGCATGTATATCAAATAGTTCTCCAATTTTATTTCCAGGTTTTAATTTTTCTTCACATTTTTTTAAAGCTTCTAGGCAGGCTTCGTGCATTTTATAATGCAACTTATTAGCCTTACCAATTGAAATTGTTCTAAACATTGCTGAATGATAATGCTTAAATGTTCCTGCCCACTCGATTGTTAATTGATCACAATTTGATAAAATTTGTTTTTCTGATTGATATCTGCATAATAATGCATTTTTACCTGAACCAATTATAAATTCATTTGCTGGATAGTCTCCACCTCCCTCAAAAATAACCCTATTCATTTCTGCAAGAATTTTAGACTCGCTTACTCCAGCTTTAGCGTTTTTCCAAATTTCATCTAAAGCTTTATCAGCAAGTTCTGCTGCTTTTTTAATATAAACAATTTCTTCTCTAGATTTTACTACTCTTAACTTTGTAATTAATTCAGATTTGTCTTCAATTAAACAATAATTTTCTAAAGATTTATTTAATTTCAAAGCATTTCTTCCTGTTAACCCGTAAGCCTCATATTCTATTCCCAATCTTTTTCCTTTAAGATTTAATTCTTCTAAAATATTTTTAAGGTCATTCGTTGGATTTGATCCATCTTTATCAACCCATATTCTTATATCTTCAATATTTGATGTGTTTTTTGCTTGAATAAAATCAGGTGCTCTTGTTAATAAAACCACATCACCTTTTTGATCAACAACCAAAGTTTGAAAGAAAACATAGCCAAAGGTATCATAACCTGTTAGCCAATACATTGACTCTTGTCTAAAAATAAGAAGAGCGTCTATATTTTGTGCTTTCATTGCTTTAATCACTTTTGATTTTCTTGATTCAAATTCTTCAGATGAAAAGTGTAAGCCCATTATTTAATATTTAATACTGTTGCTGGGTCTAGTCTTGTGCCAAACCAATTTAGTCTGACATCTAAATGAGGACCAGTAGATCTTCCACTTGAACCAACTGTACCAATAATATCTCCTTGTTTAACAATATCTCCTTTTTCAACAAAGAGTTCATCCATATGCATATATAAGGTTGAAATTCCATGACCATGATCGAAGATTAAAGTTGCACCAGTAAAATATAAATCATTTTCTGCCAAAGTAACAACACCATCAGCCATTGCTTTTATTGGTGTACCGAGATCTCCGGCAAAATCTATACCATAATGAGGCCACCTAGGTTTTCCATTTAATATTCTTTGACTTCCATAAACACCAGTAATAATTGCATTTTCAAGAGGTAGTATAAATTTATTCTTAAAAAAATTTAAATCTGAATTAATTTCTCTTGCTTCTGCAATAAGTTTATTTTCATTTTTTATTCTTTCATATACTTCTTCAGGAGGAGTAACTTTTTTTTCTTCTAAACCATCAATTCTTTGAATATTATATTTTCTCTTAATTATTTTTCTTATAATTTTTTTATTAGAATTTGAATTTTTAATGTAAATTACTAAATCATATTTTCTATCTCTATCTATTCCAAAAGCAAAATATCCATTTTTAGAAACTTTTATTTTTTTTTTATCTATAAAAACTTGATCACCAGCTTTGGTTTTTCCTAATATAAAATGACCTTGGATGAATTTACCATTAAATTCAACTGCTGATGCATTTACATAAGTAAACAAATACAATAAAATAAGGTAAAAAATTTTTTTTCTAAGAAAATTCACCAAATGCCTCCTCTGCATCTTTATAATTTACAACTTTATTTAAATCTAAAAAATGATTAAATCTAAGATCTTCCAATTGTTTATTTTGATAAGCATATTCAACAGTTTCATTTATTTTTTTAATTATTCCCAAACCATGATCAGCTAATATTACAGAAAATTCGATGCCCGATGTATTTGCCAACTCAATTGAAACTTTCCAAACATCTCCAGTCCAAATCTTTACAATTCTCGGGGTATATTCTTCTAAAAAATTTCTGGGTACAAAATCATGGAAAAAAATATATCCATTCGCATTTAAACACTTTAAAGCATTAACAGCGTCTGTTTGACATTGCTTATAATCATGAAGTCCATCAATAAATATAACGTCAAATTTTTTTTTATTTTTAGAAAAAAATTCATCACTAGTTATTTTATGTGTTGCATTAGCTTTTGGATCAGGATCAACGCTAGTTTTATTAATACAATTTATTTGATTGAAATTTTCATTTCTAAACACACCTATTTCCAAGTATTCCAATTTATCTGAGCGAATCTTTCTTATAGAGGCGTTAATAAAATTCCATCTTCTTAAGTTTGATAGTTTAAACCAATCTATTTTAAGATACTTATCACAATATATCTTTTTAACTATTTCAATAATATCATTCTTGTCATGATTAGAATTTTCTTGTTTGGAAATATGATCGATAATTTTTTCTATATATCCATCTTCATGAACATTATAAAATTTCTTTATCTTGCTGTCCATCCACCATCTACAAGTAAAGAAGTTCCAGTTATCATTGATGCTGCATCAGAAGCTAAAAAAACCACAGCTGAAGATATCTCAGGTAATTCAGCAAATCTTCTTAGCGGTATACTATTTAACATATCTTTTTTAAATTTTTTATTTTTAAGAAATTTTTTTGTCATAGGAGTGACAACAAATGTTGGGCAAACAGTGTTAACTCTAATATTATATTTTGCAAGATCTAAAGCCATTCCTTTTGTTAAACCCTCTAATCCAAATTTAGTCATACTATACACACTTCTTTTTGGACCACTAACATGACCCATTTGAGAAGACATATTCACGATAGAACCTCCAATTTTTTTTCTATTCTTACTTTTAAGCATTTTCAAGGTGCAGAGTTGAGCAACATTAAAGGCTGCAATGGTATTTATTTTAACTAAATACTCCATGTTTTTTCTATTAACTTTCTCGAAATATTCTGGAATATTAGTGCCTGCATTATTAACCAAGATATCTATTTTATTTTGATCATTAATTATTTTTTTTATTTGATCGTAATTATTAATATCACATACATAAGATTTGCACTTAACTTTAAATTTTTTAACTATTCTTGATACTTTATCCAAATCTTTTTTTGTTCTGCTTACTATTACTAAATTTGAGCCAGCTTCTGCAAGAGCTATTGCACAAGCCATTCCCAATCCTTTTCCAGCACCTGTAACTAGTGAGTTTTTATTTTTTAAATTATATTTTTTTAAATACATATATTTAAATTAATAAAGTTAAATCGGTATAAATTAATTCTATTGCAACAATTAATATAGCCAATAGACCGATCCAAGCAATCCATTTATATTTTTTAATCCAACTAGATATTAACGTTGCAGCTGTTGCCATTATAGCAATCGATAAAATCAATCCAAAAACTAACAAATAATAATGATCTTTGGCAGCTCCAGCAACTCCTAAAACATTATCTAAGCTCATTGTAACATCAGCTAAAATGATGGTTGTAAATGCCTTGAAAAAATTTGAATTATCGACTTTAATTTTATTTTCATCAGTTTTGTTATTCTTAACCACATCTACATATAATTTATAACAAATGTATAATAATAATATTCCACCTATTAATCTTAATCCTGAAATTTGAAGTAAATATGCAGTTATTAAAGTAAATATTATTCGCAAAATAACAGCAACGCCAATTCCCCAAAAAATAATTTTTTTTCTTTGAGCTATTGGAAATTGAGAGGCAACCATGCCAATTACAATTGCATTATCACCAGCTAAAACCAAATCTATAAATATAATTTGAAAAAAAATTATTATTTCTTCAGTCATTTTTTACTATCCTCTAATATCATGTCAGATGCTTTCTCAGCAATCATTATAGTAGGAGCATTTGTATTTCCAGATGTAATATTTGGCATTATAGATGCATCTACAATTCTTAAATTCTTAAGTCCATGTGCAATCAGTCTATCATTTACCACTGCATTTTCATCATTACCCATTTTACATGTACCAACAGGATGAAAAATAGTCTGAGTAAATTCACTTCCAGCTTTAACTAATTCTTCATCATCTTGGATATTAATCCCAGGTCTAAATTCTTCGGGATAATATTTTTTGAAAGCTTTTGTTTCCATAACTATTTTTCTAATTAATTTTAGTCCTTTTGCTGCTACATCTCTATCTTCTTGAGTAGATAAATAATTCATTTTAATTAAAGGGTTTTTTCTAGTGTCTTCACTAGAAATATTTATTTCCCCTCTACTAGTAGGTCTTATGTTGGCAACAGTTGGAGTAAAACCATCAAAATTATGTAAATTAGATCCTCCCAATCTGTCAGTACTAATAGGTTGAATGTGAAATTGTAAATTTGGGGTTTCTCTAGTTTCATCACTTTTTGCAAAACCACAAAGTTGACTTGCTCCCATTGTCATTGGACCTTTTCTAAATAAAATATATTCTAACCCAATTAAAAACTTACCAGTTAAACTATTAATTTTTTTGTTTAATGTTTTAATATTTTTTACTTTATAAACTGGCCGAAACATTAAATGATCTTGTAAATTTTTTCCTACCCCAAACGAATGATGAATTAAATTAATACCCAACTTTTTTAGTTTTGACGAGTCTCCAATCCCAGAGGTTTGCAATATGTGTGGTGATCCAATTGATCCGGCTGATAGTAAAATTTCTTTATCAGCTTTTATTTCCTTAAGTATACCGTTTTGCCAATAAGAAACACTATTAGCTTTTTTTCCCTCAAAATTTATTTTTTTTACAAAAGCTTTAACTTCAACTTTTAAATTTTTTCTCTTTTTGGCAGGGTTTAAATATCCAACAGCAGTACTACACCTTAACCCATTTTTTTCTGTTACTTGAAAGTATCCACATCCAAAATTATCTCCCTTATTAAAATCATCAACTTTAGGAATTCCGACCTCATTAGCAGCTTTTTGAAATATATCTAATATGGGTAATTGAATTCTTTGATCGGATACTGATAATGGTCCATTTACACCATGAAATTTACTTTCCCCTCTCTCTTGGTCCTCTGATTTTAAAAAATAAGGTAAAACATCATTCCAACTCCAGCCAACATTTCCTAACTGTCTCCAAAGATTATAATCTTGTTCTTGTCCTCTTATATAAAGCAATCCATTTATGGAAGAACTTCCACCTAAAGTTTTTCCCCTAGGATAATTTATAGATCTATTATTCATCGATTTATCTGGCTGAGTTTTAAAACACCAATCCGTTCTAGGATTATGCATTGTTTTATAATATCCAACCGGAATATGAATCCAGGGATAATTATCTTTTCCACCAGCCTCTAATAGTAATACTTTATTTTTACCATCACTTGTGAGACGGTTAGCTAAAACACATCCAGCAGAACCAGCACCAATTATAATATAATCAAACGAATCCATATTTATTTTTATTAATTTAATTCTCTTTTATAAGTAATTTAAGGATTTTCTATCTATAAATTTAACATATTGAGCTTGTCTTATGTGTATTTTTTTGATTGGATATGGTTCATTTAAATTTAACTGAGAGGGAAAATAATGAAAAAAATCATTTCAATGTTATTTGCTGTCACTTTAATATTTGGATTTATATCTAATGCAAATGCAGCAAAAACACTAAAATGCCAAACTGTTATCAGCGCGAAAGCTGATGAAGTTAAAATGTTAACAGACTTCACAGATACAGTTACATCTTTAACAGGTGGTTCTTTAAAATTTGAAATCATGCCTGCTGGAACAGTAGTTGGTGTAAAAGAAACACTAGATGCTGTAGACAAAGGTTTGATTGACTGTGGATTTGCTTGGACTCACTATTGGTCTGGCGATCATCCAGCAGCTATGTTATTTGGTTCACCAGTAGCAGGTGCGGGAGTTGGTATTGACAACTTAGCATTTTTATCTTGGTTCCAATATGCTGGCGGAAAAGAACTTTATGACCAATTATGGAAAGAAATGGGAAGAGACATAAAAGGATTTATGCTTCAACCTGTTGGTCCAGAAGCTTTAGGATGGTTCCCAAAAAAAATTAAGGATATGAACGACTTTAGAAAATATAAGTTCAGAACTCCTCCGGGAATTCCAGGACAAACTTATAAAGATATAGGTATAGCGTCTGTTGCTATGGGTGGTGGAGATATTCTTCCAGCTCTACAAGCAGGTACAATTGATGCAGCTGAATGGTGTTGTCCAAAACCTGACATGGTATTTGGTTTCCAAAAAGTTCTTAAACACTATTATCTTCAAGGTTTACACCAAGTAGTAGTTAATGCAGATTTTTATATGACTGGTAAATTATATAATTCTTTATCAGACCATGAAAAAAAATCTTTAGAAGTTGCGGCTAATGCATCTTTGGCAAAATCTTTAAGCTACAGAATCTATGAAAATGGAAAAGCTTTAAGAGAATTAACAACTAAGCATGGTGTTATATTAGAAGATACTCCATCAGATTACTTTACAGAATATATGGCAGCAGCTAAAGCAACTTTAGAGAAAAACTCTGCAAAAAATGCATTTTTCAAAAAAGTTTGGGATTCACAAAAAGCTTTTGCTGATATAGCTGTTCCGTTCTGGAGTGGAGCTCAAATGTCTAATGCTAAGCTAGGAATGGCTCACGCAGCGACATTAAAATAAATATAGTTTTAAAATTAAACTATAAACAAATTATAATAAAGCGGACTATTTTTAGTCCGCTTTATTTTTTTTGAGGTGATATGACAAAAGGACTGGGCAAATTAGATATTTCAGATGAAATGATTGCTGAGAGAAGAGGTGGTACAGGTAAAATGCCTGATGATATGCCCTCATGGATGGCTAAATCTATTATATCTATAGACAAATTTAGTAAAAGGACTGGAAATATAGTTTGTTGGATTCTGATGCCTTTAATTCTTGCAATGACATATGAGGTTATTGCAAGAAAATTATTTTTAGCACCAACTATTTGGGCTTATGATATTAGCCGTTTTTTATATGGTGCATTATTTATGCTTGGTGCTGCATACGCTCTTTCTAAAGGTGTACATATTAGAGCTGATTTTTTGTATAGAAATTTTAAAGTTAAAAACCAAGGATTAATTGATTTTGTTTTATATATCTTATTTTATTTTCCAGGATTAATCGTATTTCTCTACATGACAACTGGATTTCTTCAGGAGTCAATAACAAGGGGAGAAAGAGGAATGGATACCACCTGGATGCCATATATGTGGCCAATTAAATCATGTCTATGGCTTGGAATCATTTTTTTATTAATTCAAGGAATTTCTGAATTATTTAAAAGCTATTATGCAATGACAAAAGGAAAATGGCCAGGTGAAAAATGATAGCTGAATTAATTGATCCAGCGATATTAGGTTTTATTTTAATTGGAGTAATGCTGTTTTCTATTTTTATAGGTTTTCCAATTTCATTTACTTTAATTTTTTTAGGTTTTGTATTTGGATATTTAGGTTTTGGAAAATTAGTTTTTTATTTAATGACACTTCAGTTTTCTATGGTTATGACAGAACAGACACTGGCCGCAGTTCCTCTCTTTGTTTTTATGGGTATTATGATGGAGCAAGCTGGTTTAATGGAAAGGTTATTTTCAGCTTTTCAATTAATGCTAGCCAAAGTTAGAGGCTCACTTTATTACGCAGTTTTATTTGTTTCAGTAATTTTTGCTGCAGCAACCGGTATTGTTGGAGCTTCAGTTACTATTTTAGGAATCATGGCTGCTAAATCGATGAACAGATCTGGATATAATGTGAGATTAGCTGCAGGAACAATTACTGCTGGAGGAACATTGGGAATTTTAATTCCACCAAGTATTATGTTAGTTGTTATGGGTCCAATAATGGAAATTCCAGTAATTGATTTATTTGCTGCTGCTATAATTCCTGGAATTTTACTTGCTAGTTTATACGCTGCTTACACAACATTTAGATGCATGATGGATCCGAAATTAGGCCCTCCATTACCGGAAGATATGAGAGCTAAAAGTATGAAAGATGTTTGGATTGAATTTCTTCTTGGTTTAGTTCCACCAGCTGCATTAGTTTTTGCCGCCCTAGGAAGTATATTGTTGGGTTTTGCGACACCGACAGAGGCTGCGGGATGTGGAGCTATGGGTGCATTATTGTTGTCTCTTGCATATAAAAAACTAACTCTTTCAAAATTACAAGATGCATTAGTAAAGACATTAGAAATTTCTGCATTAATTATGGTTTTAGTTGCTGCATCTAATTTTTTTGGAGCAGTTTTTGCTAGACTTGGTACACCAATGTTACTAACTGAATTTTTATTATCACTGGAAATGAATAGATATTTAATTTTAGGAATAATCATGGGCGTTATTTTTTTACTTGGATGGCCATTAGAATGGGTTCCAATAGTTATGATTATAGTACCAATCATTTTGCCATTAGTAGAGGCATTAGGATTTAACCTAACTTGGTTTGCAATACTAGTTGCTGTAAATTTACAAACCGCTTGGCTCTCACCACCAGTTGCCTTATCAGCTTATTTTCTAAAAGGAGTTGTCCCAGAATGGGATTTAAAAGACATATACCTAGGAATGATGCAATTTATGGTTCTTCAAATAATAGGATTAATAATAATTATAGTTTTTCCCAAAATTGTACTTTGGTTGCCAACTCTCTTGTATGGACAGTAAATTATATTTGTTTAATATAAAGTAGTGATTCAGCAAAAACAAAAAACTAATCTAACAAACTGGGAACTGGTATCTGTAAACCCAGCGGAAAAAAATTGGACTTGGAAAGATTTATTTTGTTTTTGGGGAAATGGATTACAAACACTAATTGCGTTTTCATTAATAGCATCATTTTATTTGGTATATGATCTTAATTCTGGCGTAGTATTAGCAGGATGTTTGTTAGCAACTTTATTTGTATATTTATTTGCAAATCTGATTGGTAAACCATCCCAAAAACATGGACTACCTTTTCCTGTAATTCTTCGTATGTCAATGGGAATAAATGGAGCAAAGTATGTTGCTTTATTAAGAGGATTAGTTGGAATGTTTATGTTTGGAGTTCAAACTTTTTTTATATCTAAATCTTTGGGATATATTATTAGAATAGTTCTTCATTCATATGATGCTAATTTTTTAGATAAAGATCTATTTTTATCATTCTTTATGGGAATGGATATTATTGATGGATGTTCGTTTATATTTACATTGCTAATTCAATATTGGTTGTTTAGTAGAGGGCAATCTAAAAATAGATCATTTATTAATTTTTCAGCTTTATTTGTGTATTTTGGATTAGTTTTGTTTTTAATAATTATTGTTTCAGAAAATTTTA
>CACDDC010000022.1 GCA_902551455.1 uncultured Pelagibacteraceae bacterium
TTTTTAATGGTAATTATGATTTGGATACAAACTGGCCTAGCTATGGTAATTTTTAGCGCGGCTTTAAGAGGTATTCCAAAAGAAATGTTAGAAGCTGCAAGAATTGATGGTGCAAGTGAGTTAAAAATTTTTACATCAATAATAATTCCTTATTTAGAAAAGACAATTTTAGTAATCTGGACAATTATTACTATTTTAGTTTTAAAAATTTTCGACATCATTTTAGCAATGACCAATGGGCAATGGAATACAGAAGTGCTAGCAAATTTAATGTATGATTGGATGTTTAGAGGTGGAGGAGACTCTGGAAGAGGAAGTCTAATGGCAATTGTTATAATGGTTGGTGTAATACCAATAATGATTTGGAATATTCATAGACACAAAGAGGAAGAAAAAACATAATGAAAAAAAACGTTTTAACTTCAATTATAACTAATTTATTACTTATAACTTTTGTAATCGTATGGATTATACCTACAGTCGGTCTGTTTGTAAGTTCGTTTAGAGATAAAGATTTGTTAGCTACAATTATTGCAAACAAAGTATCTCTGCCCCAAAATTTCATCCAAGATAAAGCATAAGCAAAAAAAGAACATATGATTAAAGGAATTATAGTTGAAGGTATCGCAACAGTAAGAGTATTTAAAAATGCTTGCCCTACACCTTCTTTAAATAAAACTTCCTTATAATTATCTAATGTAAATTTTGGAGGACTTAGAGCGGTAATAAAAATTCTTTTTCCCCTTTTATGTTCAAACGATTTTTCTGATTTCCATAAATATTCACCATTTTCTTTTATTTCAATTTTGCTTTGATCTTTAAGTATTGCTATTTCATTTACCTTAAACTTATTCATTTCTTTAGAAGTAATCCCATAGCTAACTATTTTTTTTCCAGAATTTTTATCTAAAAGATTGCCTTTTATAAAAAACATTCCATTTTCTTCAATTTGGTACTCAGAAGTTTTTGTCCTATAAATCTCGTTTACTTTGTTTGCAATAATTGTAGCTTCTTTAGTCGTGCCTTTGCAAATGTGTCTTATCCCACTACTTAGTATCTATAATGATATAGGGGCATTGTTTAATATTGGTGCTAAATCTTATCCTGGGGTTTGGATGGCTCACACAGGATTTGGATTAGCCTCAACTACTTTTTTATTAAGGAACTTTATAAAATCCTTACCACATGAAATGATAGAAGCGGCTAGAGTAGATGGAGCAACTCATTATGATATATTTTTAAGAATTATTCTTCCTTTATCAGTACCTGCTTTTGCCTCAGTATTTATTCTTCAATTTCTTTGGGTATGGAATGATTTGTTAGTAGGTTTGATCTTTTTAGATCAAGTTCCTAGTGAAATAATATTAACAGCAAAACTAAGAGAACTTTTGGGGTCAAGGGGAGAAAACTGGGAAATATTGACTACAGGAGCTTTTGTTTCTATGATTATTCCATTAACAATTTTCTTTGCTTTACAAAGATATTTTATTAGAGGTTTAGTTGCGGGATCAGTGAAAGGATAAAAAAATGTATAAAATAGTTTTAATTGGAGCAGGGAGTACACAATTTGGCTTAGGTACTGTTGGTGATATATTTAAATCTAAAATTCTTGAAGGATCAACTATTACCCTTCATGATATAAATCCAGAAGCATTAAAAAATTCTAAAGATATTGCAGATAAGTATAAAAATGAACTTAATGTAAATTGTAATATCGAAGCAACTACCAATCTTCAAGAAGCATTAAAAAATGCTAATTTTTGCATAATATCTATTGAAGTTGGGGATAGATTTAAATTATGGGAAGAAGATTGGAAAATTCCTATAGAACATGGGTCTAAACAAGTAATGGCAGAAAATGGTGGACCAGGAGGTTTGTTTCACAGTTTAAGAATAGCACCTGAAATAGTAAAAATTTGTGATGAAATTTCAAAAATTTGTCCAGATGCTTTTGTTTTTAATTATTCAAATCCAATGCAAAGAGTTTGTCATGCAGTAACAACAAAACACCCAGATTTAAAATTTACAGGCTTATGTCATGAAATAGCTTCCATGGAGAGACAATTACCCACGCTAATGGAAACAGATTATTCAAACATAGAAATAAAAGCAGGAGGATTAAATCATTTTAGTATTTTAGTAGATGTAAAGTATAAAGACTCTCAAAAAGATGGTTATCCTATAATACGTAAAAAATTTAAAGATTATTATTCAAAATTAATTAATGAACATGAGGGTTTTTCATCTGATCCAGGGGCAGAGAGGGGTTTGTTTTTTGAATTATATAAAATGTACGGTTATCTCCCGATTACAACTGATAGCCACCTAGGTGAGTACATTCAATGGGCACATTGTGTTGTAGATCAAGAAGCAATCAATGATTTTTACAATAATTATAAAAAAAAATGTTTATCATTTTATGATAACGTTTCTTACTCAACATTTTTTGATAAAAAAAATAACGAAATGAATGAAAGAATAATTCCTATTATTGAAGCGATAATAGAAGATAGTAATGTTGAGGAAGAAGCAGTAAATGTTCCAAATAAAAATTTTATAGAACATGTTCCTAATAACATAGTGGTTGAAGTTCCAGGCATATTAAATAAACATGGAGTTAGTGGAGTTCGTTTGGAAAATTATCCTTCGACTTTTGGCACTTTACTTAATAATCAAGCTGGAACGATTGAATTAACCACAGATGCTGTTTTAAATAAATCAAAACAAAGTGCTTATCTTGCACTTTTAGCAGATCCAGTAGTTGATAATTCCATTGAAGCACAAAAATTGCTAGATGCAATGATAGATCATCAAGATAAATACCTTGGTTATTTAAAATAATACTTGAGGATAGAGTGGCTGATATAAAAATAGATAAAATAAATAAATATTTTGGAAACGTACATGTTATCAAAGATGTTTCTCTTGAAATAAAAAGTCAGTCATTTACAGTTTTAGTTGGACCTAGCGGATGTGGTAAATCAACTATGCTTAGAATGATAGCTGGGCTTGAAGAAATAAATTCAGGAACAATTTCAATTGATGGCAAGGTGGTAAATAATCTTCCACCCAAAGAGCGTAATATAGCAATGGTATTTCAATCATATGCTTTGTACCCTCATATGACAGTTTTTGACAACATGGCTTTTGGATTAAAATTAGAAAAAAGATCTAATGATGAGATAAATGATAGAGTTCAAGAGGCTGCACGTATTCTTCAGATTCAAGATTACCTTAAAAGAAAACCAAAACAATTATCTGGTGGACAACGTCAAAGAGTTGCAATTGGTAGAGCAATTACTCGTAAACCTAAAGTTTTTCTTTTTGATGAACCGTTATCAAATCTTGATGCTGCTCTACGTGTACAAATGCGTGTTGAATTGGCAAAATTACACGATCAATTAAATGCTACTATGATTTATGTTACCCATGATCAAACTGAAGCAATGACTTTAGCTAATGATATAGTTGTATTAGATGAAGGTGTAGTTTCTCAAAAAGGATCGCCAATGGAATTATACAATAATCCTAAAAATCTCTTTGTAGGAGGTTTTATTGGATCTCCAAAAATGAATTTTATTAAAAGTAAAATATTAAGTAAAAGTTCTAATAAAACAGAAGTAGATATTCTAGATTTAGGAAAAATAAATATTCCAAAAACTTCCGAGTCTTCTTATGAAGGTGATTTTGTGCAAATAGGTATTAGACCTGAACACCTACTTGTGAACAAAGATGGAAATGCAAATTGGGAAAGCAAAGTTTTAGTAGTTGAAAAACTTGGTTCTGGTACTTTTTTATATCTTGAAAAAAATGGAGAAATGCTTGTTGTTCAAACTGATGGAGATTCAAAAATAAAAGTTGGTGATAATGTAAAAATTGGTTTTGATGCAACTCGTTGCCATATTTTTGATAAATCTAATAAAGCATTCAAATAATAGAATTAGGATTTAGTAATGATAATAGTTTCTGGTGAAAATCTTATTGATGTTTTTCAAACTAAAAATAAAATAAATTACAAAATGCTTGTAGGTGGAGCTGGATTTAATACAGCTTTAGCCTTAGGTAGATTAAAATCTAGAATTTATTATCTATCAAATATTTCTAAAGATTATTTTGGCAACAATATATTTAAACAATTAAAAAAAAATAATATTAAAACTAATTTAGTAGATAGATCTGATTTTTTAACCGCTTTAGCATTAGTTAGTAATCAAAAAAAACCTCAATTTAGTTTTTACTCCACTAATTCAGCATTTAGATATACTTATAAAAAACAAGTATCTAAAAAATATTTGAAAAAAATTAATTTAGCATATTTTACTTGTTTATCTTTATATCTTGAGCCAGTAGCCTCTCAATCATTGAAATTAATGAAGGACTTAAAAGGAAAATCTATTATTTTCGTAGATCCAAATATAAGAAAAAAAATTATTTTAAATAAAAATAATTTTATAAATCTTTTTAAAAAATATATGAGATTTGCAAATATAATAAAACTATCTGATGAAGACCTAAAATATTTATCTAATAACAGAAATGAAAAAAAAACAATTTTAAAATGGATTAAAATCTATGATCTTTCTGGAGTAATTTTAACTAAAGGCAAAAATGGAGCAACTCTTTATACTAAGAATTTTTGTGTTAACGAAAAGGCGAAAAAAACAAAAATTGTAGATACAGTTGGTGCTGGTGATACATTTAGTGCAGGAATAATCTCTTATTTTGAAAGAAAAAAATTATTAAATCTTAAAAAAATTAATAATATTTCAATAAAAGATTGGTCCACAGCATTACGTTTTGCAAATAAAATAGCATCAATTAATTGTTCAAGAGCAGGCTGCAATCCCCCAAAGATTAATTTGGTATAAAATTACTCTCAATTAATTTTTTAAAAAAATAATATGATTTTTTTGGAGTTCTTTTTAAAGTTTTAAAATCCACATAAACAATTCCAAATCTTTTTTCATATCCCAAAGCCCATTCAAAATTATCTAAAAAAGACCAAGCAAAATAGCTCTTCACTTTAGCTCCATTATCAATTGCTCTTTTTACTGCACCAAGATATTTACGAAAATAATTAATTCTATCTGTGTCTTGAACTTCTCCGTTTGCATCAATTTTATCAGGATATGCACATCCATTTTCAGTTAAATAAATATCTGGATTTCCATAATGTGTTTTTAATTCCATTATTTGATTATAGTAAGCATCTGGCACAACTTCCCAACCCATTAAGGTTAATTTCACATCTTTCTCTATCCCAAATGGCAATTCATCATTGAATGCTCCTCTTGCACCTAATAAATTATTTTTATCAGACTTAACTCTTATGTGTTGATAATGATTTAATCCTATAAAATCATTTTTTTGATATATTGTTTTCATATCATCTGTTCGAATATAATTATTAAGTTCTTGAAATAATTTTTCTGGATATTTTCCTAAATACATCGGATCAGCAAAAGATCTATTCCAATAAGTATCAAAAACTTTTGTTGCTTCTAAATCTTCTTTATTTGTAGAAGAAGGAATACAAGGAGCCATATTAAGTGTACATCCTACTTTAATATTTGATGAAGCAGATCTAATTGCCTGTACAGATTGTCCATGTGAAAGATTTATATGATGTATGGTGGGTAAATATTTATTTTTATCTTTATATCCCGGCGCCATGTATCCATCTAAATAACCATGAATCGAAAATACTGCTGGCTCATTAAATGTTATAAAATATTCACATCTATCGCTAAACTTTTTGGCAATTACTTCTGAATAATCTGCAAATATTTTAGTTATATCCCTATTGGCCCAACCACCTTTATCTTGAAGCGCTTGAGGCAAGTCCCAATGATAAAGTGTTATGAAAGGTTTTATGTTATTAGCAAGCAATTCATCAATTAATTTTGAATAAAAATCTATTCCTTTTTGATTTACTTTACCTTTTCCATTTGGAAATATCCTAGTCCAAGCAATTGAAAATCTATATGCATTTAATTTTATATCATTCATCAGAGATATATCTTCTTTATATCTGTGATAATGATCTGTAGCTACATCTCCATTTTCATTATTTTTAATTTTACCCGGTGTATGAGAAAATATATCCCATATACTTTTTCCTTTTCCATCTTCATTTGCCGCTCCTTCAATTTGATAACTTGCTGTGGCAGTACCCCATAAAAAATCCTTTGGAAAAATTTCAGCCATTAATTTATAGATTTAATTATTTATTTGAAAAACCATATTTTCGAAGTCTGACGTCGCCAGTTCTAGCATGAGCTTCCATACCTTCGTATCTAGAAATTCTCGCAGCTGCTGCACCTACTTCTTTTGTAGATTCTTTTGTCATTCTTTGAAAACTTAATGTTTTAATAAATTTACCAACAAATAATCCTCCTGTGTATCTTCCGGCACCTTTTGTAGGAAGTATGTGGTTTGTTCCTGAACATTTATCGCCATAAGCTACTGTTGTTTCTTCTCCAATAAATAAAGATCCATAATTTTTTAATCTTTCATGAAACCATTTTAAATTTTTGGTTTGAACTTCTAAATGTTCTGGAGCATATTCGTCACTAATTTTTGCCATTTCTTCATCAGTATCGCATAGAATAACTTCTCCAAAATCTCTCCATGCGTCTCCAGCACTTTGTCTTGGAAGTTCTGGTAAATCTACGATTAATTCTGGAACTCTTTTAATTACTTCTTCAGCTAATTTTTTACTTTTGGTAAATAGCCATGCTGGGGAATTGTAACCATGTTCAGCTTGTCCAACTAAATCATAAGCCACTATCTCTGGGTCCGCTGTTTCGTCTGCTATTATTGCAATTTCTGTAGGTCCTGCAAATAGATCAATACCAACTTTACCAAATAAAATTCTTTTAGCTTCCGCTACAAATTGATTTCCGGGTCCGACCAAAATATCAGCAGGAGCATTGCCAAATAATCCATTAGTCATTGCGGCAATCGCTTGAACTCCTCCTAAATTCATAATTACATCTGCACCACATAAATCGGCTGTATAAACAATTGAAGGGTGCACTCCTATGTTTGGTTTTGGAGAACTACAAACAATTATATTTTTTACCCCAGCAACTTTTGCTGTAGTTACACTCATTACTGCTGATGCTATATGAGCATATCTTCCTGCTGGTACATAACATCCAGCTGTATTAACTGGTATTAGTTTTTGACCAGCATACAAACCATCTGAGAGCTCAACTTCAAAATCTTGACCATAATTTTTTAATTGTGCTTCAGCAAATTTTCTAACTCTTTCGTGTGAAAATTGAATATCATCTTTTGTTTTTTGATCTAAATTTTTTTTTATCTCTTCAATTTTTTCCTTGGATACTATTATTTCACCTTCATATTTATCAAATTTTTTACCTAGTTCCTTACAACCTTCTTCTTTTTTTTTTTCTATATCTTTTAAAATATTCTCTACAATTTCTCTTGTTTTGGAGTCATCTGTAGATGAAGTTTTTGGTGATTTTTTTAAATATTTTATAGCCATAATTTTTTAAAAATTTAAATCATAAATCAATCTAATGCAACAACTGCTGCAGCCATAGATGCTAATCTTGCGGATGCTTCATCAGATCTACTTGTAATAACTACTGGAACTTTACCACCAACTACAACTCCCGCGGCACAAGCACCCATGAAATAAATCATCATTTTAACCAAAGCATTTCCTGTTTCCACATTAGGAACTAATAAAACATCAGCTTGTCCAGCTACAAAATTTTCTATTCCTTTGATTGCTGCTGATTTTTTTGAAACACTGTTATCAAATGCCAGAGGTCCAAATACATCTGCATTTATTTTTTCTTTTAAAGCTAACTCAGTAATTTCTTTTGCATCTAATGAGCTCTGAACACTATCAAGTACTTCTTCTGTAGCCGATAGTACTGCAACTTTTGGCTTATCAATTCCAATCCTATTAGAAAAATTTACGGCATTTTTTAATATGTGCATTTTTGTTTTAATATTTGGTAATACATTAAGAGCACCATCTGTAATAATTAAAGGCTTGTCTTCTTTATCTAGTGTCATATGCCAGATATGACTTAACCTTGTTTTTCCAATTAGATTATATTCTTTTTTAATAACTTCTTTCATTAATACATCTGTATGAATGTGTCCTTTAACAATTATTTTTATTTTATTTTTAGATGCAAGTTTTGCTGCAGCTTTAGCAGTGCTATTTTCATCAGGCTCATTAACAATATCAAATTTTGAAATATCAAATTTAAGATTATTAGCACATTTTTCTATTTCTTTTTTATCACCGATGAAAGTTGGGATAATTAACTCTTCTTTAACAGCATCCATAACTGACAACATAGGCAAAGGTTTTCCAGCATTCACTATTCCAGCGCTTACACCCTTTTTTTTATGAGCAACGTCTAGAAGATTATTTGGGCAAAATATTTCTTTGTCTGAAATCATTTAATTATTCCAAAAAGGACATTCACTTTTAGCAAAAAGATTTTTTTTCAAATTATCTGATAGTTTTAAAGTTGTAATTGACATACCTGCCATTTCCATTGAAGTTGCATATCTTCCCACATAAGTTTTTATATTATTTATTTTTGAATTAGATAAGTTTTCATTTACTCTCTTTGATATAATATATAATTCTTCTAGAGGAGTAGCACCTAAACTGTTTATCATTATGGCAATATTGTCATTTTGTTTTAACTTAGAGTCATCAATAATCCTTTTATAAAGATCATCCACTAAATCATTTGCAGGTCTTAATTTTTCTCTTTTAATTCCCGGTTCTCCATGTATACCCATTCCAATTTCTATCTCATCATTACTTATTTCAAAGGTTGGTTTACCAGCTTCAGGCAATATACAAGGAGATAAAGCAACTCCAAGCGTTCTTATATTAGTATTTGCCTCAGACGCAGTATTAAAAACATCTTCAAGCGATGCTCCTGTTTCAGCAATCGCACCAGCAATTTTAAAAACAAAAATCATACCTGCGATACCTCTTCTTTTAGATTTTTCAGTTTCACTTGCACTTGCTATATCATCTGCAACAATTACTTTTTTTGTTTTTATACCTTCTGCTTCTACCATTTCACAGGCCATTTCAAAATTCATTACATCTCCACCATAATTTCCAATAATACATAAAACACCATTACCATTGTCAGCATTTTTAATTGTCGAAACCATTTGTTCAACTGATGGAGATGCAAACACAGATCCTATGGCACAGGCGTCTAAAAAACCTTTGCCTACGTAACCAGTAAAAACAGGAAGGTGTCCTGATCCACCGCCTGTAACTATACCAACTTTATTTGAAGCTTTCTTTGCTCTAGTAATAACACTACTGTTATCTTTTGCTAAAGCATATATATCAGGGTGAGACTTAACAAGTCCATCTATGGACTCTTCAACGAAATTACTTGGATTATTGATTATTTTTTTCACGACTAAATTATATTTTAATTATAAAAATATATATACTATTAAAATGATAAAACCATTTAAATTAAAAATTCCAGATAAAATTTTACAAAATATATATTCAAAAGTGAAAAATTACCCTTGGCACGAGATGCCAGATGATGGGGGATGGGATTATGGAACTAACCTAGATTATATGAAGGAGCTATCTGAATATTGGATTAATAAATATGATTGGAAAAAAACAGAAAATGAAATTAATAAATTTAAAAATTATAAAACTAACATAGAGAACATTGAAATTCATTTTATTCAAGAGAAAGGAAGTGGGTCGAATCCTAAACCTTTATTATTAAGCCATGGATGGCCTGGATCTATCATAGAATTTTTAAATATTATAGATAAGCTTGCTCATCCTGAAAAATATGGTGGTAAAGAAGAAGATTCTTTTGATGTAGTAGTTCCGTCTCTACCAGGTTATGGATTTTCAGGAAGACCACATAGACCAATTGGACCAAGAAAAATGGCAACAATATTTAATTCATTAATGACAAAAGTTCTTGGATATAAAAAATATATTGCACAAGGAGGAGACTTTGGTGGAACTATAGCAACTTGGTTAGCATACGACTCACCAAATAATTTATTAGGTATACATATTAATATTTTAATAATTCGTCATCCTGATGGACCTCAAACAGAGGAAGAAAAGAAATGGCAAGAAAGATTTAGAAAAGAGCAAAGAATTGAAGATGGTTACAGGACGCAACAAGCAACAAAACCACAAACATTAAGCTATGCAATGATGGATAGTCCCGTTGGAGTTGCTGCATGGATAATTGAAAAGATGAGGGGTTGGTCCGATTTAAAAAATGGTGATATCGAAAGTGTTTATTCAAAAGATATTTTATTGTCTAATATCATGATCTATGTTCTAACTAAAACTTTCAATACAGCATCTTGGATATATTATGGAAGAAGAGAAGAAGGTGGAAGAACTTTGCCAAAGGAACATCTTCCTCTAAAAGTTCCTACTGCAGTTGCTCTGTTTCCTAAAGAGTATTTAGAATGGGCTCCAAGATCTTATGTAGAAAGAATTTATAATATTAAACGTTGGACTGAAATGCCTAGAGGTGGACATTTTGCAGCATTAGAGCAACCGGAATTATTAATTACTGATATTAGAGAATTTGGAAGGATTTTATGAGTTTGAAGGAATTTATAAAAAAATCTCCAAAGGCTGAATTACATTTACATATAGAAGGAACATTAGAACCTGAACTTATGTTCTCACTAGCAAAAAGAAACAATATTGAGATTCCTTTTAAAAATGTAGATGATGTAAAAAAAGCATATAATTTTAGTAATTTAGACTCTTTTTTAAAAATATATTATGAGGGCGCTAAAGTATTAATAAAAGAACAAGATTTTTTTGATCTAACATGGGCTTACATATTAAAATGCAAAGAAGATAATATAGTACATACTGAAATTTTTTTTGATCCACAAACTCATACAGATAGAGGAATTAATTTTGATACTGTCATAAATGGAATTTTTAATGCTTTTAAAAAAGCTGAAAAGGAATTTGATTTAAGTTTTAAAATTATAATGTGCTTTTTAAGACATTTAAATGAAGATGAATGTTTTAAAATTTTAGATCAAGCATTGGCCCATAAAGATAAGATTTTTGGAGTTGGATTAGATTCATCTGAGACAGGTAATCCCCCTAAGAAATTTGAAAAATTATTTAAAAAAGCATTAGAAAATGAATTTATAACAGTTGCTCATGCTGGAGAAGAAGGGCCACCAGAGTACATTTGGGAAGCTTTAAATCTTTTAAATGTTCATCGAATTGATCATGGAGTTCAATGTCTTAAAGATGAAAAATTGGTTGAAATACTATCAAAAAGTCAAATTCCTTTAACAGTGTGTCCACTTTCAAATGTAAAATTAAAAGTATTTAATAAACTAGATGAACATAACTTAAAAAAAATGCTAGATAAAAAATTAATGGTTATGGTAAATTCTGATGATCCTGCATATTTTGGAGGTTATTTAAATAAAAATTTAACTGAAATACAAGTGGCTTTGAATCTTTCACACGAAGAAGTAAAAACTCTCCTTATTAATTCCTTTAAATCCTCTTTTTTAAAGGACACAGAAAAGAAAAAATGGATTTCTAAAATTTAAAATACTATGAAAAAAATAATATTATCAATTAGTTTTATAGTTTGCCTATTTTTTCTTTTCCCATATTCTATTACTATGGCAAATGAAGAAGCTAGATATGATGTGGTGCACAAAACTAAAACTTATGAAATCCGCCACTATTCAGATCGTTTAATTGTTGAAGTCATTAATAGGAATGACAACAATAGTTTTAGAAAGCTCTTTAATTATATATCTGGATCAAATGCATCAAAAGAAAAAATAAAAATGACAATACCTGTAACTCAAACGAAAAAAAACGATAAAACTTATATGCAATTTTATCTTCCTTCAAAATTTAGAAAAGAAACAATACCAATGCCCTCTAATCAAGAAATAAAAATAGCAAAAATAGAAGAAGGATTTTTTGCAGTTATAAATTATTCTGGAAGAGCATCAGAAGATAACTTTATTAAACACAGCGCTATACTTGAAAGCAAACTTTTAGAGGATAAAATTTTAATTAAAGGAACTCCTATTAAAGCAACTTATAACGGACCCTTTACATTACCTTTTCTCAGAAGAAATGAAGCCATGTTTAGTGTAGAATGGAAAAATTAATAAATAACTTGCGTTAGAAAAAATGCAT
>CACDDC010000023.1 GCA_902551455.1 uncultured Pelagibacteraceae bacterium
CATATATAGTATTTTCAAAATAAAATTTAAGAAGTTCATTAATTGACAGATTTTCGTAATTTAATTTTTGTTCATTACAAAAAATAACTAATTTAATTATACTTGATGGTGAAACATAAAAATTTTTAAATACACTAGAAATTTGATTAAATATATTTTCTTCAAAATAATAATCAACTATTTCTGCTGAATATTTTTTATTTAAAAATATTCTATATTCAATACATCTAGATTTTATAGTTTCGAGACATTTTTTTTGGTTATTATGCAATAAAATAAATATAATCCCATTATTAGGTTCTTCCAAAGATTTTAAAAGTGCATTACTGGAAAATTGATTTAGCATTTCAACATTTTCAATTAATATAATTCTTTTATAATTATTAAATGATGATTTGTTTACAAATTTTATCATTTCCCTAATTTGCTCGATTTCAATATTTTTTTTTCCTTCACTAACACTAATTTTAAAATAATTAGGATGAACATGATTTTTGATCATTTTAAAAGATTTATTAGATGTATTTATTATTTTTTCTTTATAATTGTATTTAAAATCCTCATTTATTGAGAAAATATAATTAATTAAGTGGTTTGCAAAAGTTGTCTTACCGATACCTTCTTTGCCAGTGATTAAAATTTTGTTTGGTAATTTTTCTTTTTTAAAAAGAAATGACAATTCATCAAAATAATTATCGTAACCAAATAATTTTAAATTTTTTTCAATTTCCATATATATGCTTAAATTAGTTTATTAATTTTTTCGAATATTTTCTTCCTATTTAATTTTATTGAATTATTAGAGTTAATAATCATATAATTTTGCTTATTTCTTGATATTTTTAAAAATCCTTTTTGAACTTTGTTATAGAAAGTAAAATTAAATTTATCATATCTGTTTTTATTTTTCCTTTTTTTAAGTCTATCAACTAAATTCTTTTTATTTACTATATTAATAAAAGTAAAATTCGGTTTATATTTTTTTATTATAAAGGAATTTAATAAATTTATAATTTTTCTTGATATACCCATGCCATAATGTTGATAAGCCATCGTAGAATCTGTAAATCTATCAACAAGTATTATTCTTTTTTTATAATTTTTAGATATCAATTTTTCTATATTTTCACTTCTAGCCGCCATATATAAAAATAAATCAGTAAGATTGTTAAAATTTGATTTATTGCTAAGTATCATTTTTCTAATTTTTTCAGAATTTTTTACCCCTCCAGGCTCTCTTATTTTAATAAATTTTTTTTTTCTTTTTTTTAAAAGTTTTGCTACAAAATTAATATGTGTAGTTTTGCCCGATCCCTCTATTCCTTCAAATACAATTAAAGGTTTTTTATGCATCACCCCAGATAAGATAGTTAATTGATTTAATTAATCTGGCAAAAATGTTAATTTTTTTAATGTCCTCAGAAGCAAACAGGTCATATTGACCTAACATTTCATCTTTATAGTTAATAATTAATTTACCTAACACATCATCTTTTTTAATAGGAGCATGTACTGGTCCATTGTAAATAATTTCTGCTTTTATATGTTTTTTCCTTGCTTTAGGTATAGTTTTATAAATATCTTGATCGATATAAACATTAATCTTATCTTTTTTCCCAAGCCAAACATCTAGTTGTGCAAAATTTTCTTCTTTTTTAGTTATTTTAATTGTATCGAAATTTGTTAGTCCCCAAATTAATAATTTTTCAGTCTCTCTAGATCTAGTTTTTTTTGTATCAAACCCACTACCAACAGCAATTAATCTTCTATTATTTTTAAATATAGATGCAGCTAAAGAATACTTTGAAATAGCCAAATGACCTGTTTTAATACCATCAGCACCAATTTTTTTGTATAATAATGGATTTCTATTTCCTTGCTTTATTGGATCTCCGCCAGTTCGATCCCAAGTGAAATCAATTTCTTTATAATATTTATAGTAATCAGGGTAGTTTTTTATTAAATAATTTGACATGATTAAAATATCTTCAACAGTTGAATAATTATTTATATTGTCAATACCTGAAGAGTTTGAAAAATTTGTATTTTTCATTCCTATTTCATGAGCTTTGGTTGTCATCATAATTGCAAATTGTTCCTCAGAACCAGCAATACCTTCAGCTAACGCAACACAAGCATCATTTCCAGATGCAACAATAATTCCTCTCAATAAATTTTCTACGCTCACTTCATCACCAACCATTATAAACATTGATGAATAGCCACTTTTTGATAAACGCCAAGCATTTTCTGAAACAAAAAATTTATCATCTAAATCTAACTCACCTTTCTGCAATAATTCAAATGCAATAATTGTTGTCATTATTTTAGTCATTGACGCAGGGTAAATTTGTAAATCAGGATTTTTTTTATAAAGTATTTTTCCAGATAAAAAATCTTGAAGTATTGCTGTATCTGCTTTTATTTCAATCTTTGCTAATAGGTTTTGATAACTAAATATATAAAAGACTAAAGAAAGATAAAATAATAATTTCTTCATTGTTTAATAAATTCTAGATTTTCAAAGTTTAAATTTTTTATATTATTAAAATTATTTTTAAGAGAATTCAAATCTTTAAAAGGTCCTATATATACTCGAAAACTATTAGATGAAATTGGCTTAATTTTGACATGTTTTGTGTTTGTTTCATCTAAAATTCTTTGTTTCATTAATTCAGCTGTTTCTTTAAAGTAAAAATCTGCAATTTTTATAATATAACTAAAATTATTTTTTTTTATATTTTTTACTGTTTTATCTACAGTATTAGTTAAATCTTTTATACTTATTCCTTCAACAGGGGCTTTATTTGCTACCTCTTTTTCTTCATCAAACGTTTTAGCTTTTTTTGCCACAAACATTGAATTTTGATTCAGCTCATAAATTTGAACATATGGTTCAGCGACATCAATTTCGAGTTCTTTAAAAATTCTTTCAGAAATAACTGAATTATAAAAATGTGGATAATCGGAATTATCCCCTACTTTGACTATTAAACTTCTATTATTTAATAAATTTGTAATTTTTACAGATTTACCTTTTTTTAGATTTTTTTGAAAAATAATTAAAGATCTGCTATCTAAGTTTTTACTGATTATTTTATTTTTTTTAAGTTCATCTGTATAAATTAATGTAAATCCATTTGTTATAAATGAGTCAATTTCAATTTTATCTTTTAAATTAGAAGTATTTTGTATGGTCGTACATGAATAACAAAAAAACAATATAAGTAAGAATTTTTTAAAGTTCATTGGTAAATTTTTGTTTCAAATGGCACACTGCAAGAGCAAATCTCAATGATCTATTCCATTTAAGTATTAATTCATAATTATCAAATACAATATATGCAGGCTTTAATGGATCAGCTTCTGGCACAATATCTTTGTCTGGAGTTATAATTGCAACTTTTTTATTTTCATAAGAACTAATTTCTTCATAGTTTATTATATAATTTTTCAATTTTTTTAATTTTCTTTTATTTTTTATTTTTTGTGCAGAAGTATTTAGTAAATTTATAGGTACATTATTTTTTAAATTAATTTTAAAAAAACAAGGCTCATTTTTCTTCCAACCAATCTTATTAAGATAATTGGCAGCTGACTCGAATGAATCATTTATTGATTTTAAGTTAATCTTGTTATCATTGTCTGAATCAACAGCATAATTTTTAATTGTTGAAGGCATAAATTGAAAATTTCCAAATGCTCCAGCCCATGAACCATAGAGTAATTTATAATTTACAATATTTTTTTCTATTAGCTGCAATAAAGTTATCAGCTCACTTGTGAAAAAATCACTTCGTCTTTTATCATAACTCAAAGTTGACAATGAAGATATTATATCCATTTTACCCAAATATTTTCCAAAGTTAGTTTCAATTCCCATCAAAGACAATAATAATTCTTTTTCTATTGAATATTTAGAATCTATATAATTAATAAACCTATAGTTTTTTTTATACAAAAGAATACCTTTGCTTACTTTTTTATTAGATGTTCTTTTAGATATATATGTAAGTGTATCTTCATAAAATTCTGGCTGATATCTATCATATTCAATTACTTTGGGTAAAAATTTGGCTTCTTTCATTACCATGTCAAATGTTTTTTCAGAAATATTTTTTGTTAATGCATATTTTTTAAAAGATGATTTCCAATCATCAAAACTTTTTTCTTCTGCATATGTATAGGAACACTTTATTAAGAATAACAAAATTAATAATATATTAATTTTTTTCATATAAATCCTTAAGATAAATAAATACAGCTATCCATATAATAATAAAACTAATTAACTTAGTCATATCAAAAGGTTCATTATAATAAAAAAAACCTAGTAAAAATTGACTTGTTGGTGTTAAAAAAAATATTAATCCTGATGTTGCCATACTAGTTTTCTCTAAACCCTTTATAAATAAAAATAAAGGAATCACAGTCATTACACCGCCTAAAAATAACATCAAAATATTTATTGGTATAGATAAATTAAAATCACTATTTCCAGATTCATATATAAAAAAACAAACAATCAAAGCTAACGGTAACATAAAAAGGCTTTCAATAAATAGGCCAACATCAGTATCAACATTTATTTTTTTTCTAAGCAAATTGTAGGAACTCCATAAAAATGCTACAAGGAAACCAACCCATGGAAATGCATCTAAATTAAAAAGTAAATATATTGAAGATAAAATTACAGCCAAGATAGAAAGTTTTCTTTTTAAATTAAGTTTTTCCTTTAAAAAAATATAACCTAGAAATACATTAATTATTGGAAATATAAAATAACCATAACTTGCATCGATAATTTTGTTAATTGAAATAGCATAAATCCATGTACCCCAATTAAAAAAAATTAAAATGCTTGTTATAAATAGAATAGATATTTTTTGTTTCTGAAACAGAATTTTTTTTAAAATAGAGATTTTTTTAAATAAAAGTGTAGTTATAAAAAGTATAAAAAATGTCCAAATTAATCTATGGATAGTAACTTCCAATGGGCCCATATATGTAATGTATTTAAAAAAAATAGTTCCTAAAATTCCCCACCATAAAGAACCTGTGAAAGCATAAATTACTCCTTTTTTATATTGAGACTGTTTCATAATTAAATTGAGTTAATTTCTTTATACTATTTTTTAGTTGAATTTTAAAATTATACTTATAAAAACACCACATGGAGAGATGGCTGAGCGGTTGAAAGCATCGGTCTTGAAAACCGACAAAGGGGCAACTCTTTCCTGGGTTCGAATCCCAGTCTCTCCGCCATTAAATATTAAATTCTTGAAATTTTTTTATTATATTTGATTGATTTTTATTTTTTTTAGATATTTTGTATTTAATATCTTTAAGAATTTCATCATCTAAATTTACCAATTCACTTAATTCCTGTAATTCAGCAATTTCCAATTTATTAATTAAAGAATTTACAAAACTAATCATTAAAATATCCATTTCTTTAGTGCCTCTATATGAAGCTCTATAAATAATTTTATTTTTAAGATCTTCTTTATTTTGTGACATGGCTGTATAAATAAAAGATGAATAATATTGAATATTTATTATCAGATATCAATACAATAAATGGTGTAGGTCCCAAAACAGCTAAGTTATTTAAAAAAAAGAATATTAATACAGTTTTTGACATATTGTGGGCTTTACCTAGAGACATTGTTGATAGAAGTGATTTAGTTAACATTAATGAACTGCAAATAGGAAAAATTCAAACAATTAAAGTTATAATAAAAAAATATTATTTTCCAAGAATAAGAAACTTACCTAATAAAGTTATATGTGAAGATCAAACGGGAAAAATGGAATGCATTTTTTTTAATAGTTATGAGGGGTATATTAGAAAAATTCTGCCAATCAACTCCACCGTAACAATTAGTGGTAAAATTGGATATTATAATAAAAAATATCAAATTACTAATCCAACACATATTTCATCTAATACAAATTCGGTTAAAAAAATATATTCAAGTTATAGTCTTACTGAAGGACTAACTGAGAAAAAATATCAAGCAATAATAAATGAAGTTTTAAAAAATATTCCAGACTTAGAAGAATGGTTAAGCGATAAAATATTAAACAAATTTAATAATATTTCATGGAAAGAATCTATATTAAATTTACATGATCCTAAAAATTTTAAAAAGAAAGGTCATTTTTTAAATAGATTAATATTCGATGAAATCATGTCCACTTTTATAATAAATTCAAAAGTAAGAAAGACTATTAAAAAAGAAAAGAAAAATAGTAAAATTTTTAACTCTATATCAAATAATTACATTAAAGATAAAATTGGATTCTATCTTACTAATGACCAACAAAACGCAATAAATGAAATTAACAATGATCTTAAATCTAATCAAAAAATGTTTAGATTATTACAGGGTGATGTTGGTAGTGGTAAAACAATTGTTGCACTAATAGCAGCACTTAATGTTATATCAGCAGGTTTTCAGGTTGGATTTATGGCACCTACTGAAATTTTAGCAAAACAACATTTTGATTTAGCAAAGAAAATATTTAATAAAAATATAAATATTAAACTTCTGACTAGCAAAACTGAAAATTTAGAAAAAAAAAGGATAATTAGTGAATTAAGTTTAAATAATATAAATTTAGTTATCGGTACACATTCAATTTATCAGGAAAAAATAAAATATAATCAACTCGGATTAATAATAATTGATGAACAACATAAATTTGGTGTTAAACAAAGAAAAAAGCTTTCAGATAAAGGTGGGGTAAATTGCGATGTATTAGTTATGTCAGCAACACCTATTCCAAGAACAATGATTATGACAATATACGGAGATATGGATACATCTATAATTAAAAATAAACCAAAAAATAGAAAAGAAATCAAAACTTTAAGTAAAATTGATACAAAATTAAATGAAGTAATTTCTTTTGTCAAAAATAATATTAATAAAGATAACCAGATTTTTTGGGTATGCCCTTTAATAGAAGAGTCAAAAAAAGTTGACCATCAATCTTCTGTGAAAAGATATACATTTTTAAAAAAAATATTTAAAAATAAAGTTGGATTATTGCATGGTTCATTAAATAAAGATGAAAAAAATAAAATAATTTCAGATTTTTTAAAGAGAAAAATAAATATTTTAGTTTCAACGACTGTTATAGAGGTTGGTGTTGATTTCCCAAATGCAAATATGATTATAATTGAAAATGCCAATAAATTTGGTCTTTCTCAATTACACCAATTAAGAGGTAGAGTTGGGAGAGGTAATAAAGAATCTTTCTGTATTCTATTATTTAAAAAAAACTTAAGTGAAAATGCAAAAAAAAGAATAAATATATTAAAAAATAGTAATGATGGATTTCAAATCTCAGAGCAAGATATGAAGTTAAGAGGATATGGAGATCTTCTAGGTTTTAAACAAAGTGGTTTACAAAGTTTTAGATTGGCTGATCCAGTTTTAAATGAAGATCTTTTTTTATTAGCCGAAAAGGAAATAAGAAGAATTGAATCAAATAATCTTAATTTAGATAAATTTTTCCCTTTAATTAAGTTGTATGACAGAGCAGATATAATAAATGATCTTGTTTAATTTTTTGGATTTGACGTCCCAGCAGATACAATAAATTTAGAAGCTTCTTCAAAACTCATGTCAAGGTATACGATTTCATCTTTTGGAAACATTAATAAAAAACCACTTGTAGGATTAGGCGTTGTAGGCACGAATACATTAACTAATTTTTTGTTTGTTTTTTTTGAAATCTCTCCTTTGTTATCTTTTGTAGCAAAACCAACAGCCCAACTTCCTTTTCTAGGATACTCAACAAGTACAACACTTTTTTTATTTTTTTTTTTGGGTACAATTGTTTCTGCCATCTGACCAATGGCAGAGTAAATAGTTCTTAGGATTGGAATTCTTTTAAAAAGATCATTAACAAATTGTAATATTTTTTTTCCAATAAATGAAAGAGATAGTCCACCAATCATGGTTATAAAAAAAATAGATAAAATAATTTCAAGACCAGGAATTGAAAAAGGTAAATAACTATTTGGGTTTATTTCTTTTGGAATTAAATTTGCAGAAATTGAAATTAAAAATTTTGTAAGATATAAAGTAATTCCAATTGGAACTAACACAACAATGCCGGTAAGAAAGTAGTTTCTTAATCTAGTAAAAAATGATATTTTCTTTTTTTTTAATATGGTCATACTGAATCATCTACCTTATACTATAAAAGATTGATAAATGAATAGAAGAAAATTTTTACATTTAGTTGGTTGTGGCTGCTTTAGTATAGGTTTTCACTCGTGCACTACTGCTCCTATAACTGATAGAAAACAACTAAAGTTAATCCCAGAAGCAAAACTAAATGCTCAAGCAGAGGCTATATATGAACAAGTTAAAAAGAAAGAAAAATTAAGTGATGATAAAAATAAATTAAATGAAATTAAAGAAATTGGAAAAAAAATGGAAAATTCTATAAGTGAATATTTTTATAGAACCGACATACCAGATCCTACAGCCAATTTTAGATGGGAATATATTTTGATTGAAAACAAAAAAGTTAAAAATGCTTGGTGTATGCCTGGTGGAAAAATTGCAGTTTACACTGGAATGCTTGAAATAACTAAAAATACAAATGGTTTAGCTGCAGTTATGGGACATGAGATTGCTCATGCGGTTGCAAAACATTCCGTTGAAAGAGCTAGTCAACATGTTGCTTTAAATGTGGTCACACAAGTTACTGATATATTATCGGGTGGAAAATTATCTCAAGTTAATCGCACTACAGGAATGAATACAGTTGGTTTGTTAAGTAGGATGGGTATATTAAATCCATTTAATAGAAAGCAAGAATCTGAAGCTGATTATTTAGGTTTAATTTTTTCTTCTTTATCTGGTTACGATATTAGAGAAACAATAAAAATTTGGGAAAGAATGAAAGAAGCAAACAAAGGCAAGGAACCACCGGAATTTATGAGTACACATCCATCATCAGATAGAAGGATAAAGCAAATTAATGAATGGATGAATGATATAATAATAAGATATCCACCAATTAAAATATAATTATAAATTTAATGGTGAGCCGTGCTGGATTCGAACCAGCGACCCATTCCTTAAAAGGGAATTGCTCTACCAACTGAGCTAACGGCCCATGGAAATTTCTTATAGTGGTTTTTTTTATATAATCAATGTGTAAATATCACAATTTATTTATATATTTATCATGAAAAACATTAAAAGTACCGTTTTTAATATTTTTTCTAATTTCAAACATTAGCTCTTGATAAAAATTTAAATTATGTAACGTTAAAAGCATTGATCCAAGCATTTCGTTTGTATTGAATAAATGATTAATATAATTTTTAGAATATTTATTTAAATCAAATTTATAAACAGATTTATCGATTGGACTTTTATCATTTTTAAATTTAGCATTTCTTAAATTAATTCTACCTTTCCATGTAAATGCCAGACCTGTTCTACCTGATCTTGTTGGTAATACACAGTCAAAAATGTCAATACCTCTTTTTACAGAACCAAGAATATCCGAAGGCGTTCCAACGCCCATTAAATACCTGGGTTTGTTTTTTGGTAGATAATCTTTTAAATGGTCAATTGTTTGAAACATTTCTTTTTGTGTATCTCCAACTGCTAACCCACCAAGAGCATATCCATCAAAACCAATATCGAGCAAATCATTCAAAGACTTCAATCTTAAATCTTTAAACAATCCACCTTGTACAATGCCAAAAAGTCCTTTGTGAGGATTTTTACCAAATTCTTTTTTAGATCTTAATGCCCAATAAGATGTTAAGTTCATAGAATTTTGAATTCTTTTATAATCTGAGCTTTTTTTTGGACATTCATCCATAACCATAACAATATCTGAATTTAATTTTTTTTGTATTTTTATACTTTCCTCTGGGCTTAAAATAAATTTTTTACCATCTATATGTGAATTGAATAAGACACCTTTTTCTTTATCTACCTTATTTAATTTTGACAGAGACATAACCTGATATCCGCCAGAATCGGTTAAAATAGGTAGTTTACAATTCATAAATTTATGCAAACCCCCAAACTGTTTTATTCTATTAACTCCAGGTCTTATCATTAGATGATAGGTATTCGATAGAATTATTTTAGCTCCGGTTTTTTCAATATCATTTAAAAAAGCACCTTTAATAGTAGCTTGAGTGCCCACTGGCATGAATGCGGGTGTTTCAATATTTCCTCTATGTGTTCTGATAACTCCTAGGCGAGCATAATTATTTTCTTCGAGTAATTTAAAAGAAAATTTTTTTAGTTTCATTTAATTTTAAATCTATAAAGATTTAAAACTTATTATTTTATCTGGTTCGTCAACTAAACCGTTAGGACCATCACCTTTTTTTATTTTATCAACAAATTCCATTCCTTCTATAACTTTACCAAATACAGAATAATTTCTATCTAAATGAGGAGCTGCTTCGAAACAAATAAAAAACTGACTATTTGCACTGTCAGGATTGGTTGATCTTGCCATTGATAAAGTTCCTCTCTCATGAGGAAGGTTATTAAATTCAGCTTTTAAATCAGGTAAACTTGATCCACCTGTTCCAGCCCTTGTTATATTAAAATTTGAAGATGAAGAATTACCAAATTCTACATCACCAGTTTGAGCCATAA
>CACDDC010000024.1 GCA_902551455.1 uncultured Pelagibacteraceae bacterium
CATTGGTGGTGGAGCAATGGGTTCAGCATTTACAATTCCTTGTCTAGAAAATAAAAATAAAGTTACTATTACAGAACCTTATAGCAAAGCTTTTATTAAAGACTTATCTTCAAAAAAAAAATTTCATTCAAGTTTAAAGATAAATCTACCAAAAAGTTTAAAATTTAGAAAATTCTCTACAGATTTATTGAAAGAAAAATTTGATCTTATTGTAATTGCTTTAAGCCTTTCCGGTATTGATTTTATTAGTAAACAAATAAAAAAGTTAAAATTAAAAAATCCAATATTGGTACTTACCAAAGGATTAAAATACGAAAAAAAAAATAATAAAATTTTAACTATTTCAGAACAATTAAAAAAAAATTATAATGGAATGAATATTTCAGTTTTAAAAGGCCCATGTTTAGCCAAGGAATTAGCTAGAAAAAATCAAACTAGTGTAATTCTAGCTAATAAAAATATTAAAATAGCTAAACAGATAGGCAAAATGATATCTACAAAATATTATGTTATAGAATTTTCTAATGATATTATTGGTGTTGAAATATGTTCAGCAATAAAAAATATATACGCAATGATAATCGGATCAGGTCAGAGTTTAAATTCCTCATCAAGTTTATTTCAAAAATCAATAATTGAAATGAAATATTTAACTAAATATTTTAAAGGAAAAGAATCAACAACCCAAGGACTTGCAGGAATAGGTGATTTATATGTTAGTGCGGCTGGCGGAAGAAATAGTAAAATGGGAAGCTATTTAGGAAAAGGATTCACATTTAAAAAAGCAAAAAAAAAATTTATGCCTAAAGATACAGTTGAAGGAGAACAACTAGCTAGAGAGATAGCACCATATATATTGAAAAAAATAAACAAAAAAAAAATTCCTTTGATGATAAATTTATTGAAAACTATCTTAAAAAATAAAAAATTAAATATAAGTTTATAAATAAAATTATTTTTTTTATTTATCTAAAAAAGCCTTTAATGAGTCATCCATTGCTTCTACCCATGGAGTGTGGTGTATTGGTGCAACTGATCCAGTAACTGGTGAAGAAAAAGACTTATTTCTATATGTCATAATATCTTCTACTTTGTGATGTTCCCACTCTTTGAAGTGTTTTCTAATTAATTCAAAATCAATTTTTGGATAATCAGATAACCCATGTAGTTCCTTGGTATATTCAGTTTGAAAGTCTATCATCTGATCAGGATTTTCTAATTTTTCTTCAATAGAAACCCATTTATTTATATCTTTTTCAATTTCAGAACTATCTGGGAGTTTAATTTTACCCATTATTACATCTCTTGCATACCAAGCTTGGCAGTCAAACATATTAAATGTGTGAAACTGATCTTGCATTCCCAAATAAAGTAATTTTTGATTATTTTGCCAAACAACACCTTTATATAGTTTAGGTGGATACAATCTATTTCTAGTTTTTAATTTTAGGTCTTCAGTTAAAAAAGGGAAATGATGAAGATAACCAGAGCATAAAATTAATGCATCAGCTTCTTGCTTATGACCATCTTTGAAGATTGCGTTATTTCCATCTAGTCTGTCCAAATAATGAACTTCTTTTACTCCACTAGGCCATTTGAACCCCATTGGGTTATGTCTATAACCTATTGTTACACTTTTAGCTCCATACTTGTGACATTGAAGAGCAACATCTTCAGCTGAATAACTACTTCCTAAAACAATAACATTTTTACCTCTGAATTCCTCTGCATCTCTAAAATCATGTGAATGTAATATTCTTCCTGGGAAAGATTTCATTCCTGGATATTCTGGAATAAATGGAACAGAGAAATGTCCTGTAGAAATTACTATATAATCAAAAACATCTTTTAAAAATTTATCGTTTTTTTTATCATGACAAATGAGCTCAAAATTATTTCCATTATAAGCTACACTAGAAACACTAGTATTAAATTTTACTTTATTTTTTAGGTTACCTTTATTAACTCTACCAATTATGTAGTCATACAAAACTTCTCTTGGCGGAAAAGATGGAATGGGTTTTCCAAAATGTTCATCAAAGGAATAGTCGGCAAATTCTAAACACTCTTTAGGGCCATTTGACCATAGGTATCTATACATGCTGTTAGGAACAGGATCACCATATTGATCAGATCCAGTTCTCCAGCTATAATTCCACAATCCTCCCCAATCTTCCTGTTTTTCAAAACAAACTATTTCTGGTATTTTTTCACCTTTTTTTTCAGCTTGTTCGAAAGCTCTTAGCATTGAAAGACCACACGGTCCTGTTCCAATAATAGCTACTTTAGTCATTGAGTTTTCCCCATCTAAACACAAATTTATAAATGTATTTTACTAACAAAAAAGTAAAAATTACAATAATATTTTATTATGAAAACTAATTGGAATTACCCCACTTCTGTATGGGTAGGAAAAGATAGAATTAAAGATTTATCAAAGGGATGTGAAAATTTGAAAATTTCAAGTCCATTATTTGTAACAGATAAAGACCTTATAAATCTTAAAATGACTAAAAGTATTATTTTGGAGGTTAAAAAAAAATTTAGTAATTTAGCTATTTTTTCAAATTTTTCAGGAAACCCTATTGGAGAAAATGTAGAAGAAGGAGTTTTGGAATTTAAAAAAAATAAATGTGATGGAGTTATTGCTTTTGGTGGAGGTAGCGGCCTAGATGTTGGTAAAGCCATTGCATTTATGTCGGGACAGTCTAGACCTATATGGGATTTCGAAGATATAGGAGATTACTGGAAAAGAGCAAATGAAAAAAATATTGCCCCAATAATCGCTGTTCCTACTACTGCTGGCACAGGATCTGAAACCGGAAGAGCCTCAGCAATTATTAATAATGAAACTGGAGTAAAAAAAATTATTTTTCATCCAAAATTTTTACCCTCTATTGTTATTTTAGATCCAGTTTTAACAGTTGATTTGTCTCCAAGATTAACAGCAGCAACAGGAATGGATGCGCTAGCACACAATTTAGAAGCATTTTGCGCAACAGGATTTCATCCAATGGCAGATGGTATTGCTATTGAAGCAATGAAATTAATAAAAAAATCACTTTTAAATGCAGCAAATGATGGAAAAAATTTAGAAGCCAGATTTGATATGCTTGCTGCTGCAAGTATGGGATCAACTGCATTTCAAAAGGGACTTGGGGCAATTCACTCGTTAAGCCATCCGATAAACGCACAATTTAACGTTCATCACGGATTATCAAATGCAATTTTTATGCCATATGTTCTAACTTTTAATAAAAGTTTAATTGAAGAAAAAGTTGTTTCTATCTGCGATTATCTTAATTTAGATAAAAATTTTGAAAGTTTTATAAGTTGGATATTACAATTAAGAAAAAAGTTAAAAATACCTCATAAGCTTTCCGATGTAATAGATGTAGAAAAAATGAATTTGAATAAATTATCTAAAATGGCATTAGAGGATCCATCTACTGCCACAAATCCTAAAAAAATGACAATTGACGATATGAAAATTTTATACGAATATAGTATAACTGGAAAATTATTTTGATGAAAAATTTAAACTTATTAGTTGTTGAAGGAAATATTCAAAAAGAGAATGACAATTTTAGAAAATATGGAATTCAAACTCATGCTGAAAGTTTAAAAGATAGTCTTCAATATTATTCGAAAGATTTAAATATCGATGTATTTAATCCATGTTCAGAGAAAAGTTTTGATAAAATTTTACCAACTATAAAAAAATATAATGGACTCATTTGGGGAGGAAGTAGTTTAAATATCTATAATGATTGTATAGAGATTCGTAGACAAATTGCTTTTATGAAAGAATGTTTTAAAAATATAAAAAAGATATTAGCCATATGCTGGGGTATGCAAGTTGCAGTTACTGCAGCCGGAGGATCAGTGAAAAAATCTACAAATGGTGCACATATTGGAATTGCAAATGATATAGAAATAAATAAAGATGGTATAAATCATCCTTTATACAAATCTAAGAAAAAAAAGTTTAACTCTCCTGCTTTTAATTTTGATGAAGTTGTAACACTACCCAAAGGAGCATTACATCTTGCTTCTAATAAAATTAATAAAATACAAAGTATTCATTTTAAATCTGGAATAAGTGATATATGGGGATTACAATATCATCCTGAAATTACTTATCATAAAATGATTACTTTAATTAAGTTTAGAAAAGATAGGCTAATTAACGATAGAAGATGTTTTAAAGATGATAAAGAAATTCAAGAGCATATAAACTTTATTGAAAAAGAAATTAAAGTTTCTGAAAAAAATTCTAGAATGTTAGAATTAAGAAATTGGCTTGATCACTTGAAATCTGCTGCTTAACTAAAATAAACCCTCAATTTCTCCTTTTTTATTTAACATAATGGAATTTGCAGCAGGAACTTTTGGTAATCCAGGCATAGTCATTATAGATCCACAAACTACAACAATAAATTCAGCTCCAGAAGAAAGTCTAACTTCTCTTATTGGTATCTCATGACCTGATGGAGCTCCTTTAAGTTTTGGATCAACTGAAAAACTATATTGTGTTTTTGCTATGCAAACAGGTAATTTTCCATAACCGTTTTTTTCAAATTTTATTAATTCATCTTTGACTTTTTGATCTGCTGAAATTGTGTTAGCCTTATAAATTTTTTTCGCTATTGTCTCTATCTTGTTCCACAAAGAGTTTTTTTCATTGTATAAAAATTTAAATCTATTTTTTTTTGATTTTTCACATGCTTTCACAACTTTTTTTGCTAAATCACTTGCTCCTTTTCCTCCATTTGCCCAATGAGTACATTCACTAACTTCTACTCCTATCTTTTTACAAAAGTCAAATATAACTTTGATTTCAGCTTTAGTATCTAAATTAAAATGATTTATAGCAACAACTGGGTTTAACCCAAATTTTTTTATATTACCTATATGCCTTTCAAGATTTACTAATCCTTTTTTTACAGCCTCAATATTTTCTTTTTTTAAATTTTCTTTTTCAATTCCTCCATGCATTTTTAAAGCTCTAATCGTAGCTACTATTACAACACAACTTGGTTTTAGATTTGCTTTTCTGCACTTAATATCTAAAAACTTTTCAGCACCAAGATCTGCACCGAAACCAGCTTCAGTTACAACATAATCTGCAAGTTTTAACGCTGATTTGGTAGCTATAACTGAATTACATCCATGAGCTATATTTGCAAAAGGTCCACCATGAATAAAAGCTGGATTATTTTCAAGAGTTTGCGTCACATTTGGTCTTATTGCTTCTTTTAATAAAACTGTCATAGGACCGTGAGCATTTAAATCTTTTGCGTAAATAGGTTTTCCATTTTTATTATAAGCAATTGTTATATTTCCGATTTTTTTTTCAAGATCCTTTAAATTATTTGATAGACAAAATATAGCCATTACTTCAGAAGCAACTGTAATATCAAAACCATCTTCTCTTGGAAAATTCTTTGAAGCACCTTTGGTATTTATGTTTATCGCTCTTAAAGCTCTGTCGTTCATATCCATAACTCTTTTCCATACAATATTTTTATCATCAATATTAAGCTTATTTCCCCAATATATATGATTGTCTATCAATGCTGATAAAAGGTTATGAGCAGAAGTTATTGCGTGAAAGTCTCCTGTAAAATGTAAGTTTATTTGCTCCATTGGCACAACTTGAGCATACCCACCACCTGCTGCTCCACCTTTCATGCCAAAGGAAGGACCTAAACTTGGTTCTCTTAAACAAACAATAGATTTTTTTCTTATTTTATTTAATCCATCACTTAAACCTACAGATACTGTAGTTTTACCTTCACCTGCTGGAGTTGGTGTTATTGCGGTAACTAAAACTAAATGTCCATCTTTTTTATTTTTTATAGTTTCAAGATACTCAAAATTGATTTTTGCAATATGCCTCCCCATTGGGCTAAAAGCTTTACTTGAGTCTGGTACTTTAATTTTGGCTAAAATATCCTTTATAGGACGCATTTTAGCTTTTCTGGCTATTTCAATATCAGTTTTAACTGCGCCCATTTTCAATCTTATAATAGTTTGTAATTATGGTTGAGATTTCTATACTTTATTATTTAATTTTTAAAGAAATAAATTAAACTTAAACAAATATAATATGCAAAAATATTCTGTTTTCAGCCTTATTAAAAATGCCTTCAAAGGTCACAAAGATTGGGAAGTGGCCTGGAAAGATCCAACTCCAAAATCTGAATATGATGTCATAATTATTGGTGGAGGAGGCCATGGATTAGCTACAGCCTATTATCTTGCAAAAGAACATAATATTACAAATGTTGCTATTGTTGAAAAAGGTTGGATAGGAGGAGGAAACGTAGGAAGAAATACAACTATTCTTAGATCAAATTATATGCATGACGAAAATGGATTGTTCTATGAACTAGGAATGGATTTATGGAGAAGAATGAGTCAGGATTTAAACTTTAATGTGATGTATTCGCCAAGAGGAATAATTAATCTTGCTCATTCAGATGCACAAATGAACGCTTATTCTAGAAGGGGAAATTCCATGAGACTAAATGGAATAGACGCAGTTCTTTTAGATAGAGAAGAAGTAAAAAAATTAGTTCCGATTTTGGATTTTTCAGAAAATGTAAGATTTCCAATTTTTGGTGGTTTAATGCAACCAAGTGGAGGGACCGCTAGACATGATGCAGTTGCTTGGGGGTATGCTCGTCAGGCCGACTCAATGGGTGTGGATATTATCCAACATTGTGAGGTAAATGGTTTTGATATTGTAAATGGAAAAATAAAAGGAATAAAAACTTCAAGAGGCAATATAAAAGCAAAAAAAGTTGGATTATGTGTTGCTGGAAGTACATCAGTTTTGGCAGAAATGTTAAATATGACATTACCTATAGAAACTCATTTATTGCAAGCATGTGTAACAGAACCAATTAAACCTATTTTAGATCACGTTGTGACTTTCGGCGCAGGACATTTTTATTGTAGTCAGTCCGACAAAGGAGAAATGGTAATGGGAGGAGATTTGGATGGTTATAATAGTTATGCTCAACGCGGAAATTTACCAACTTTACAACATGTTTTAACTGAAGGAATTGCAATGTTTCCATTTCTTAGCAAATTAAAAATGCTAAGAACTTGGGGAGGAATAATGGATATGTCAATGGACGGATCTCCAATAATCGATAAAACTCATATTGAAGGATTATATTTAAATTGTGGATGGTGTTATGGAGGTTTTAAAGCAACTCCAGCATCAGGATGGACTTTTGCACATACTATAGCTCAGGATAAAGTGCATAAATTAAATTCTAGTTTTAGCTTAAATAGGTTTAATACTGGTCATTTAATTGATGAAAAAGGTCTTGGAACAAAAACTTGGATTTCATAAATGCTAAATATTAAATGTCCTTATTGTGGAATGAGATCACAAAATGAATTTGCTTATGGTGGTGATGCAACAGTAAAAAGACCTGAATTAAATAAAGAAGTGTCTGACAAAGAATGGGATACATTTGTATATTTAAGAAAAAGTCCAAGAGGAAAACATTTAGAATTGTGGCACCATATATCTGGGTGCAGACAATGGTTTAAGGTTAAAAGAGATACTGTAACCCATGAAATTTTTAAAACAGCCAAAATAAGCGAAGATATTTAACTATGTCACAAAATTACAGATTAAATAAAGTAGGTTTAATAAATAGAGATAAAAAAATTTCATTTAAATTTAATGGAAAACAGTATTTTGGATATGAAGGAGATACGCTTGCATCTGCATTAATTGCAAACGGCGTTCATCTAGTTGGAAGAAGTTTTAAGTACCACAGACCTAGAGGTTTTTTTGGTGCTGGCGTAGATGAACCTTATGCTATTGTACAATTATATAGAAACGGTGAAACTGATCCAAATTGTCGAGCTACTGAACAAGAACTTTTTGAAGGATTAGTGGCAAAAAGTGTAAATTGTTGGCCAAGTGTAAATTTTGACATTGGAGCAATAAACAATTTTCTTAATAGATTTTTACCTGCTGGTTTTTATTATAAAACTTTTATGTGGCCAAAAAGTTTTTGGCATAGATTATATGAGCCATTTATAAGAAAAGCTGCAGGATTTGGAGTTGCATCAACACAACATGATAAAGAAAGATATGAGCACAAATATGAACACTGCGATTTATTAGTTGCAGGGTCTGGTCCGTCCGGTCTAGCAAGCGCTTATGCAGCTGCAAAAAATGGCGCAAATGTAATTCTTGCCGAAGATAAACCTAGATTTGGAGGAAGTTTACTAACCAGCGAAGTCAATATTGGAAATCAAAACGGAAAAGATTGGGCTGACAAAATAATAACCGAACTAGAAGAGATGCCTAATGTGGTATTAAAAAATAGAGCTGAGGTATTTGGTTATTATGATCATAACATGTTGGTAATGTCTGAAAGAGTTAGCGATCATTTACCTAAATCAAAAAAATATACTCCTAAACAAAGACTTTGGTACATTAGAGCAAAAGAGGTTGTGATTTCTTCAGGATCTATAGAAAGACCAATTGTTTTTGGAAACAATGATACTCCAGGAGTAGTATTATCTTCTGCAGCAAGAGAATATTTAAAAGTTTATGGAGTATTAGTTGGTAAAAAACCATTAATTTTTACAAATAATGATAGTGCATACGAAACTGCAATAGAATTTAAAAAAAATGGAATTTCTCCTATAGTTTTAGACTCTAGAAGTAATCCAGATTCAGAAATAATTAATGAGGCTAAGAGTATCGGTATTAATATTAAATTCTCTTATGTTGTAGTATCTGCAAAAGGTTATAAAAAAGTAAAATCAGCAGAAATTGCTAAAATTTCAGAATCTAAAAAAGATTTAGATAAAATTGAAAATATTAATTGTGACTGTATTTGTGTATCTGGTTTCTGGACTCCTACACTTCATTTAGCTTCTCAATCAGGTAATAAAACAAAATTTAATGAAGATATAGATTCCTTTGTACCTAACAAATCAAAACAAAAAGAAACTACTTTAGGTTCAGCCAAAGGAATTTTTACATTAGAAGA
>CACDDC010000025.1 GCA_902551455.1 uncultured Pelagibacteraceae bacterium
CCTGATACATCAGCAAATACTGTAATAAGTACAAATAAACCTGCTCCTGTTGCTATTGTGTTTGCAATTAACATCACAGCAACGTCATTAGTTAAGTTTTCAGCCATTAAACCTGAGCCAACAATAATCATTACTAAAAAACAACTGCCTAATAGTTCAGCAAGAAAATAACGACTTTTATTTTTCATTAAGTAGTTCCTTTATATTTTTATTAATATGATTAAAAACTTTTTCAATTATTTCATCTTTTTTATTTAAGTCATTTGTTTCATTAAGTAATTTAGCAGGATCCTCTATATCCCAGTGAATTATCTGATCTTTATTTGGCCAAATAGGACAGACTTCGTTATTGGCATTATTACAAACTGTAACAACATAATCCATTTTAATTTGACTATTAATAAATTCATTAAAATTTTTAGATCTATAATTTGAAAGATCATAATGTTTTGATAATAAATAATTCTTCACATCTTCATTTACTTTTCCTGTTGGATTACTCCCAGCACTAAAACCCTTATACATATCGTCATACTCGTTATTTATTATACTTTCAGCAATAATACTTCTTGCTGAATTACCTGTGCATACGAACAATATATTCTTCATTTAAAAAATAACTTTATAAATACCAATTACAAACAATGGAATTTGTAATCCAAAGTTAGTTAAGATTGCTTTATCTTTGCTCACAAACCCTGCAATAGTCCATCCAACAACTCCCAATCCATGAAAATATATATTTAATGGATATATATTCAAATTTGTTAGAAGTATTCCCACTAAAACTAGAAACGTGCTGATCCACTTTAGATATTTTTTTATAAACATAAAATTTCCTTTCGTTATTATTATTTCAGTTATGTTAAGAATTTATTAAAATAAAGGATTATCTACACTTTTTACATAATCCAAAAAACTCAAGATTGTATTTGCTATATTTCATACCATCTTTGTCTTTGAAATTAGTTAAGTATTTAGAAAGACCTGCGCTACTTATTTCTGTTACTTTTTCACAAATCTCACAAATAGAAAAAGCAGTAGCTTTAGCTACCTGACAACTTGAATTATGACAGGCAATAAATGCATTTCGGCTTTCAATTTTATGAATTTTTCCTATTTCAACCAATCTATCTAACGCTCTATAAACCTGTAATGGAGCTTTAATTCCTTTCTTCTGGACATTAAATAATATCGAATAAGCTTTTAATGGCTCAGAAGATTTTTCTACAAGATCAAAAACAATTTGTTGATTTTTTGTGAGAGTATGTTCTTTCTGCATTTTACTCATTCTACTGATTCTCCATTAGTTTTTCAATTGAATGGATTGTTTTATTTTTAATAATGAAAGTACAAATAAAATTAAAGACGCTGTTATTATTGAAGGTCCAGATGCAGTATTAAACTCTAGTGAAGAGAACAACCCAATAATTACTGATAGTAAACCCCCAATTATTGAAAATAATACCATTTTTTTTGGATTGTCAGATACATTTCTAGCCATTGCAGCTGGAATAATTAACATTCCAGTAATCAATAGTAAGCCAACCATTTTTATAGAAATTGCAATAATTGCTGCCATTAAAATTGTAAATACTGCTTTTGCTCTATCAGGATTTAATCCTTCTGCTTCAGCTAATTCATAATTTACTGTTGATGCAAATAAAGGTTTCCAAATTAATTTTAGTACCAATAAAATTAATGCTCCACCAACCCATATAATAATTAAATCATTAACAGTTACAGCTAATATATCCCCAAATAATAATCCCATAATATCAAATCTAATAAAAGTTAAAAATCCAATCACGACTAATCCCACAGCCAATGATGAATGTGCCAAAAGGCCAAGTAAAGCATCTCCTGGTAAATTAGTTTTTCTTTGAAGTTGGATTAAAATTAAAGCTATTACAGCTGAAACTATAAAAACTGAAATAGCAATATTAAATTCAAAAGAATATGCCATGGTAACACCAAGTAAAGCTGAGTGTGCAAGTGTATCTCCAAAATAAGATAATCTCCTCCAAACAACAAAACAACCAAGTGGCCCCGTTACAAAAGCAACACCTATACCGGCTACTATGGCTCTTATAAAAAAATCATCAAACATTTAATTTTTCTTTATTTCTCCTTCATGGGAATGAATGTGGTCATGTTTATGCTCATAAATTGAAAGTGTTTGAGCAGCTTGTTCACCAAACAAAGCTTTATACTCATTATTTTTTGCTACATCACTAGGTGAACCTGAGCAACACACATGTCCATTTAAACAAACCACATGGTCGGTAGCACTCATTACAGTATGTAAATCATGAGATATTAATAAAATTCCACAATTAAGTTGTTCAGATATTTTCTTTATCAATTCATACAAGGCAATTTCACCAGTGAAATCTACACCTTGAACAGGCTCATCCAAAACTAATAAATCTGGTTTTTTTGAAATAGCTCTTGCTAGCAAAACTCTTTGAAATTCACCACCAGATAAATTACCTAAGTTTTTATTTTTTAGATGTACCACACCTGTTAATGATAGGGCTTCATCTATAGCATCATCTTTAAGGCTTTCTGTTAAGACCATAAAATCACTAACCCTAAGTGGTAAAGTCCAATCTATTGAAACTTTTTGAGGAACATATCCAACTTTGTTAGTATATTTTTCAACTTCGCCATCAATTTTTTTGTAAATACCTAAAGCAATTTTGGCTGTTGTGCTTTTTCCTGAACCGTTAGGGCCTATAAGTGTTACAATTTTACCTTTTTCAACCTCTAGTGATACACCTTTAACAAGCCATTTATTATTTTGCTGATAGCCTGCATTTTTTAATTTTACTAACGTGTTACTATTTAATCCCATTTTGTGGCTTGACTTTCTAATGTTATATTATTACATAACGTTATATTATAACAACCTATAAAAACTTAAACTATGAAAAATCTAAAAAAAATACCATTTATCTTGTCAATATTATCATTATTAACTCTTTTTACATCAGTAAATGCTGAAATAAAGGTAGTTGCATCAATTAAACCAATACATTCATTAGCTAGTTATCTAATGGATGGCGTCGGTAAACCTGATTTAATAGTAGATGGCTATTCTTCACCACATGGTTTTGCATTAAAGCCATCACATGCAAAAATGTTACAAGAAGCAGATATCATATTTTATGTAGGTGAAGGATTGGAAAATTTTTTAGAAAAACCATTAAAATCAATTGCTAAAAAAGGTGAAAAAATTGAGTTAATGGAAATAAAAGGATTAAAAAAATTAAAATTTAGAGAAAGAAATATTTTTGATGGTCACGATGATCACGGACACGACGAAGACGGTCATAAAGAAGATAAACATGACGATCACGGACACGACGAAGACGGTCATAAAGAAGATGGACATGACGATCATGGTCACGACGAAGACGGTCATGAAGGTCACGCACACGGTGAGTACGACCCTCATATTTGGCTAGATCCAGAAAATGCAAAAATTATTTTAAATGAAATGGTTGAGCATTTAATAGAGAATGACGCAAAGAATGCCTCTTCTTATAAAAGTAATTTAAATAAAGCTTTAAAAGACATTGATGGATTATTAAAAAGTGTAAAATCTGAACTAAATAAAGATTTCAAATCTATTGTTTTCCATGATGCTTATCAATATTTTGAGAAGAGATTTAATGTAACAGTATTAGGTGCATTTACAGTTAATACAGATGTTATGCCTGGTGCAGAGCAATTATCAGAAATTAGAGAAATTATTGAGCACGATAAAGTATCTTGTATATTTTCAGAACCTCAATTTAACCCTGACATAATTAATGCAGTAGCAAAAGACATGAAAGTAAAAACAGGAGTATTAGATCCATTAGGAGCCACTCTTGATCCAGGTAAAGATTTATATTTCGATTTAATTAAAAACATGTCTAAATCTTTTAAAGGTTGTTAATTTAAAATTGATATTTTGTAATAAATAATATCTAATAAAGGGATGAGTACAATTTCCCTTACATTGGATGAAATATTTGATCTAGCTAAAAAAACATTGTTAGCCAATGGATGTGATGATGAAACTGCATCTATTCTTGCAGACTTAATAATGAAAGCTGAAAGAGATGGATCTTTATCTCATGGTTTATTTAGATTGCCTGCTTATGTTACTGGTCTTAAAAGTGGTAAAATTAATGGCAAAGGTAAACCAAAAATAAAAAAAATATCTGCTAGCGTAATAAAAGTTTTAGGCAACAATTGTTTAGCTCCTGTTGTTTTAAATAAGAGTATTCCAGAACTAATAAAAGCTGCTAAACAAAATGGAGTAGCAGTTTTAGCAATAAATAATTCACATCATATGGCTGCTATGTGGCCTGAAACAGAAATGATTGCTGAACAAGGTTTAGTTGCTTTTGCATGTACTTCTTATAAGCCAGCTGTTGCACCTGCGGGTGCTACAAAACCATTGTTTGGAACCAATCCAATTTCTTTTGCATGGCCTAGACCAGGAAAAACTCCAGTTGTTTACGATATGGCTACTGCATCTATGGCAATGGGTGAAGTTCAAGTTGCTAAGAGAGAAGGTCACAAAGTTCCTTTAGGAACAGGTTTAACTAAAGACGGAAAAGAAACTACCAATCCAGGAGAAATAGCTGACGGTGGTGTATTGCTACCTTTTGGTGGTTATAAAGGATCAGGTATAGCAATGATGGTCGAATTATTAGCAGGACCTCTTGTAGGGGATAATTTTAGTTTTGAAACAGCCGCAAATGATAATAATGATGGTGGACCTCCTAGCGGAGGAGAATTTATATTAGCAATATCTCCGAGTAAATTATCTGAAAATAATTGGGACAAACATTCTGAAAAATTTTTTGAAAAAATGAAATCTATGGATGGAGTAAGGCTACCTGGTGAAAGAAGACATAAAAATAGACTTGATAAAGGTCCAAGAAATATAAATGAAGAATTAGTAAATAAAATAAAATCTTTAAGCTAATTCAATTTCAATAGGTGTATGATCAGATGGCTTTTCTCTTCCACGAGGAAATTTGTTTATTTTAACATTTTTAACAATATCAATTAAAGAATTAGAAACTAAAAAATGATCTATTCTCATGCCATTATTTTTTTGCCAAGCACCACTTGTATAATCCCAGAAGGTATATCCTTCTTTATCAGGATGAATAAATCTATATGCATCCTGAAATCCTAAATTAATTAGTTCTCTTAATTTTTTTCTTACTTCAAGTCTATACAAGGCATCATTCTCATAATTTTTTGGATTATGAACATCTTCAGCTGAAGGAATAATGTTAAAATCTCCTCCTATTATTATGTTTTCATTAAATTTAGATAAAGATTTTAATTTTTTTATAAAGCTATCTAACCAGTAAAGTTTATAGGTATATTTATCTGTATCAACTGGATTACCATTTGGAGTATAAATATTAATTAGAGTTATATTTTTATTTTTAATTTTTACATCGACAGTTATAATTCTTGATTGTTTATTTTTATCTTTAAATATATCATTTTGTATATTATTTAATTTTTTTTTAGAAATTATTGCAACACCGTTATAACTTTTTTGCCCAAATACATAACTTTCATATTTTAACGAATTAATCTCTTCGTAAGGATAAGTTTCATTAGGTGTTTTAATTTCTTGGATCAACATTATATCTGGTGAAAATTTTTTAAGATATTCTTTAATATTTGAAATTCTTGCTCTTACTGAATTAACGTTCCAGGAACTGATTAACATTAAAGAGAAAATGAAACACCACAACCACAAGAGGATTTAGTTTGTGGATTGTTTATCTTGAAAGAATTACCTATTAATTCTTCTACATAATCTACCTCTGAACCTTTGAGCAAATCTGCTGAATTTTTGTCTATTAAAATATTTTGATATTTTAAATCATCATTTTGTTGTTCTTTTTCAAAAGAAAAATCGTATTGAAACCCTGAACATCCCCCACCTTTTATTGCGATTCTAAAAAAAGAGCCTTTATCTTTGGTTGATAACAAATGATTTATTTGTTTTAATGCATTATCAGTAAATTTAATTTCTTTAATCATAATTTAACACTGTTATTACTAATATAATTATAATTTACCAATTTTAAAGTATGAAAAAGTATCAATATTTAGGTCAATTTAAAAGTAAAGGAAGACTATTCAGAGAACCTCTTAATAAATATAGATCTCCTTTTCAAAGGGATAGAGATAGAATTATACATAGTGCTGCATTCAGGAGACTAAAACATAAAACTCAAGTTTTTGTTAATACAGAAGGGGATCATTACAGGACTAGAATTACACACTCTTTGGAAGTGGCTCAAATTGCAAGGTCAATAACAAGGTACATGAGTTTAAATGATGATTTAGCTGAAACTTTAAGTTTAGCTCATGATTTAGGACACACACCGTTTGGTCACGCCGGTGAAGAAGCTTTAAATGAGTGTATGTTAAATCATGGAGGCTTTGATCATAATTTACAAACATTAAGAATAGTAATGTTTTTAGAAAATAAATATTTAAAGTTTAATGGTTTAAATTTAACAATTGAAACGTTGGACGGTCTGCTAAAGCATAATGGACCAGTAAAAGAAACGAACAAAATTGATAATATTATAGGTATAGTTAATTTAAAAAATAAATTCAATTTTTTAAAATATCCTTCCTTAGAAGCCCAGATAGCTGCTATGTCTGATGATATTGCTTATAATAATCATGATATACAAGATGGAATAAGAGCCAAATTGTTTTCATTAAAAGATTTAAACGAAATTGGTTTTTTTAGAGATATTATTAAATCACATAAAAAAAATTTAAAAAGAAAAAATAATGAAATTTTGATATATCAAGTAGTAAGAGATTCAATTAATTTAATGGTTCAAGATCTTATAAACACAACAATAAAAAATATTAAATCTTTGAAAATAAAAAATAACAAAGATATATATAAGGCTTACGATCATATCGTCTCTTTTTCAGAAACTTTTATAAATTCTGAATCTGAAATTAAATATTTTTTAAGAAGCAAAATGTATAACAACAAGGAAGTTTTAATAAAAAATAACAAAGGTAAAAAAATCATAAAAAAACTTTTTCATGAAATATCTAAAAAACCAAAAAAATTCTTAAATAAGAGTCAATTAAAATTAGGAAAATTTAGAGCAATAGCAGACTTCATTTCAGGAATGACCGATAGATATGCTATTAGTCTATACAAGAGTGTTAAATGAATATTTTTGAAATATATAAAGAAAATATTGTAAAAATTCTTAAAAATCTTAGCAATAAAAACATATTAAAGGTTCCAGAAAACATAAAAAATATTGGAGTAGATATACCTCCTGATAAATTCTCATGTGATTTGTCAACAAATGTTGCAATGGTAATTTCAAAGTTAAATCAAAGAAAACCAAAAGATGTTGCAAATTTAATTATAAATGAACTTAATAAAGATGATGATGTCGAAAGTGTTAAATTTGAATTACCAGGTTTTATCAATATTAAATTTAAAAAAATATTTTGGACTAATTTTTTAATTAATGTACTCAACAATCATAAAAAATATGGAATTGATGATAAAAAAAAAAAGAAGAATTATTTATTAGAATTTGTTTCAGCAAACCCTACTGGTCCTTTACATGTAGGACATTGCAGAGGTGCTATTTTAGGAGATGTACTATCTAACCTATTAATTTTTAACAATAATAAAGTAACTAAAGAATATTATGTAAATGATTTTGGAGGTCAAATTAACAATTTTACAAAATCTATATTTTTACGAATACGTGAAATACAATATAAAGAAAAATTCCCAATTGATAATAAAGATTTATACCCAGGTGATTATCTTATAGATATCGCGAAAAAAATTATTGATAAAAATAAAAAAATGAAGTTTGAAAATTTTGATGAAATATCTGATGAATTAACTAAAATTTCTGTATCTGAGTCATTAAAATTAATTAAAGAAAATCTTAAAAATCTTGGTGTTGAACTTGATAATTTTGTAAGTGAACGAGAAATAGTTTTGAATAATGAGGTTGATAAAGCTGTTACAAAATTAAAAAAAAACAATTTTATTTATAATGGAAAAATTAAAGCTCCAATTGGTGAAGATAAATCTAAGTGGATTGAAAGAGATCAACTTTTATTTAAATCAACTGAATTTGGTGATGATAAGGATAGAGCATTGCAAAAAGCAGATAATTCTTGGACATATTTTGCTGGTGATGTTGCATATCATGAAAATAAATTAAATAGAAAATTTGATGTTTTAATTAATGTCTTAGGCGCTGACCACGCTGGTTATATAAAAAGAATAAATTCTGTAGTTGAAGCATTATCAGGAGAAAAAGATAAATTAATTTGCAAAGTAAGCCAATTAGTAAAGTTAATTAAAAATGGAAAACCATTCAAAATGTCTAAAAGAAAAGGAGATTATATAACAGTTGAAGATTTAATTAACGAAGTTGGTAAAGATGCAACGAGATTTATCATGTTAAGTAGAACAAGTGATGTTGAATTAGATTTTGATTTTGCAAAAGTTAAAGAAAAATCTAAAGATAACCCAATTTACTATGTTCAGTACTGTTATGCTAGAATCTCGTCAGTTTTTAGAAATATAAAGGAAAATATAAATGATCCGTTAACAGTTAAAGAATTTAAACATGAATATAGTTTAGATGAAATAAAAATTATTAAAAAAATTTCAGAGTGGCCGAGATGTATAGAATTAGCATCAAATAAATTTGAACCTCATAGAATACCCATATATTTATATGAACTTTCGTCGCAATTTCATTCGTATTGGAATATGGGGCGAGAAAATGAATCAAAAAGATTTATAGAAAATAATAAAATCACAATAGATAAAAAAATATTTCTCAAATCTATATCTT
>CACDDC010000026.1 GCA_902551455.1 uncultured Pelagibacteraceae bacterium
TTATCAGCATCAATAAAAACTAGATCAAATTTTTTATTATTTTTTTTCAAATCATTTAAACTTTCTATGGCTGGATTTGTTATTATTTTAATTTTATTTTCTTGTTTAGCTTTTTTAAAAAAATTAATTGCAATTTCAGAAGTTTTTTCATTCTTATCCAAGGTAATTAATTCGCCATTTTCAGGTAAAGCTAATGACATACTTAATGTACTTAAACCGGTAAAAGTACCAATTTCTAAAATTTTCTTTATATTTGAAATTTTAATTATTAAATGTAAAAAATGACATTGAGAAACAGCAATTTGCATTCTTTTAATATTACCTAAATTTTGATTGTGTAAGATTATTTCTTTTTGAATAGGATTTAGCTCTAATGAATGATCATCGATATATTTTTCAATTTCTTTATTAATAACTAGGTTTGAACCCATATTATTTTAGTTTCTTTTTTAAAATCTCATTTACTAATTGTGGGTTTGCCTTGCCACCTGAAACTTTCATCACCTGTCCTACAAAAAAACCAAATAATTTTTCTTTTCCTGATTTATATTCTTTAACTTTTTCTTGATTTTCATTAACTACCTTATTAATTAGCTTTTCTAATTCTTTTGGATCACTTTGTTGTTTAAGTCCTTTATCTTCAATAATTTTTTGAGGATCTATATCTCCATCTGCCATCATTTCAAAAACAGTTTTAGCTATTTTTCCTGATATTGTTCCGTCTTTTATTAAATTTATTAATTTTGATAAGTTTTTGGCACTTATGGGACTGTCTATTATTTCTAAATTCTTTTCATTTAATAAAGCAAAAAGTTCACCAGTTATCCAATTCGTTGAAATTTTAACATCTGACTTTTTAATAACTTCTTCAAAATATTTTGATGTTTCGATATCAGAAACTAATATATTGGCTTCATATGAAGATAATTTAAATTTTTCTATAAATCTTTTTTTCTTTTCATCTGGTAATTCAGGTATATTTTTTTTTAAATCATTAATAAATTCATCTGTTAATTCAAGCGGTAAAAGATCTGGATCTGGAAAATATCTATAATCATGAGCATCCTCTTTTGATCTCATCGATCTAGTTTCATTTTTTTTAGTATCAAATAATCTAGTTTCTTGGTCAACTACACCACCTTCTTCTATAACGTCAACCTGCCTATTAGCTTCATAATCTATGGCCATTTGCATGAATTTTATTGAATTGACATTTTTAATCTCACATCTCGTTCCATAATTTTTTTGACCTTTTTTTCTTACAGAAACATTAACATCAGCTCTCAATGAACCTTCTTGCATATTTCCATCACAAGTACCTATATATCTCATAATTGATCTTAATTTTTTAATATAAAGATTCACTTCATCTAAAGATCTTAAATCTGGTTTGCTAACAATTTCCATTAAAGCAACACCTGATCTATTTAAATCTACAAAAGTATTTTGAGGGTCCATATCATGAATACTCTTACCTGCATCCTGCTCTAAATGTAATCTTTCGATACCAACAACTTTTTCTCCGTTTGGCATATCTAAAATTACCTCACCCTCGCCAATAATTGGATTTTTATATTGTGATATCTGATAACCTTGTGGCAAATCTGCATAAAAATAATTTTTTCTATCGAAGATAGACCTTTTGTTTATTTTTGCTTTAAGACCAATTCCTGTTTTAACAGCTTGTTTTATACAAAATTCATTAATTACTGGCAACATTCCTGGAAACGCAGCATCAACTAAACTAACTTGCGAATTTGGCTCTGCTCCAAATTTAGTAGGTGAACTCGAAAAAAGTTTAGATTTGGATAAAACTTGTGCATGTACTTCTAGACCTATAACAACTTCATATTCAGTATCATTTCTTTTAATTAAATATTCAGATTGATTTTTTTTCATTTCGTCCACCAATCATTTAAATTATTTTTAAAATTAATTTGTTTTTCCATTGAAAATGCAATATTTAAAATATTTTGCTCATCAAAAGCTTTGCCAATAATTTGAAGACCTAGTGGATATCCTTTTTTATCAATACCTGCAGGTATTGAAATAGCTGGTAAACCTGCAAGATTAACAGGTACTGTGAAAATATCATTAAGATACATTGAAACTGGATCGTCTGTTTTTTCACCAATTTTAAAAGCAGAGCTAGGTGTTGATGGAGTTAAAATAGCATCTACTTTTTTATACACTTCATCAAAATCATTTTTAATTAATCTTCTAACTTTCTGGGCTTTTAAATAATACGCATCATAGTAACCTGAGGATAAAACATAAGTACCAATCATTATTCTTCTTTTTACTTCATCACCAAATCCCTTTGATCTGGTTTTTTCATACATATCTATTAAATTATTTCCCTCTGATCTAAATCCATATTTTACACCATCATATCTAGCTAAATTTGAAGATGCTTCTGCTGGTGCCACAATATAATATGCTGGCAAAGCATAATTTGTGTGGGGCAAAGATACATCAACTATTTTACCCCCACTATCTTTTATAATATCAATACCTTTTTGCCAAAGATCTTCAATTTCCTTTGGCATTTTTTCAATTCTGTATTCTTTAGGTATACCAATTTTTTTGCCTTTAATGCTATCAGTAAGTTCTTTTAAATAATTACCTCTTTTAAATTCAATTGAAGTTGAATCTTTATTATCATATGAGCTCATCACTTCGAATAATAATGAACAATCTTTAACATCTTTTGTCATAGGTCCAGCTTGATCTAAAGAAGATGCGAATGCAACAATGCCATATCTTGAACAGCTACCATAAGTAGGTTTGAGTCCTACTGTTCCGGTAAAAGATGCTGGTTGTCTAATGGAACCTCCTGTATCAGTCCCTATAGTAGCTGGTGTTAAATTAGCTGCCAATGCAGACGCAGATCCTCCTGATGATCCGCCAGGTACTAAATTTTCAGATATTGGATTTTGAACGTCTCCAAAAAAACTAGTTTCATTAGACGATCCCATTGCGAATTCATCACAATTTAATTTTCCCAAAAGTATAGCTCCTGATTTCCAAAGATTTTCAGTTATTGTGGACTCATAAGTTGGAACGAAATTTTGTAATATTTTACTACCGGCTGTTGTTCTTAAATTTTTTGTACAAAATAAATCTTTTACTGCTAATGGTATACCTGGTAGTTTGCACTTAAAATCAGGTTTTTTATCAAATTCCTCAGCTTTTTTTATAGCATTTTCAAAATTTTCGGTAATATATGTATTTAATTTTTTTGATTTTTTACTTCTTTCAACAAAATATTTAGTAATTTCTTTTGATGATATATCTTTTTTTTTTATTTTATTAACTAAATCAACTAATGTTAAGTTTTGAATTTCAATCATTATTCAACTACCTTAGGAACAACAAAAAAATCTTTGTTTTTGTTAGGTGAATTTTTGAGCACCTCTTCTCTAATGTTGCCTGATTTTATTTCATCTTTTCTTAATTTGAGCGTTGTTTCAGCTATTGATGTTAAAGGTTCAGTTTTTGAAGTGTCTAATTTATTTAGCTTTTCAATAAAAGAAAATATCGCATTTAGATCTGAGGCCAATTTTTCAGCTTTCTTATCATCTAGTGAAATTCTTGATAATTTAGATATATGTTTTACTGTTTTAAGATCTATGCTCATATGATAATTAGATTAATTGCAAATTATCACTAAATATAGAAAATACAACAATGCTCACAATTGAAAAACTTAAGTTAAAAATTGATAATAATTCAAGATTATTAGGATTGGATATTGGCTCTAAAAGAATTGGTATTTCTATTTGTGATGATAAAAGAACTATTGCGACTCCTTTAAAAACTCTCAATTTTACAAACCTAAATGAACTTATTATAAAATTAAAAATAATTATTAGTGAAAATAATATTAAAGCATTAATTATTGGATATCCCTTAAATATGGACGGATCACTTGGTAAAAGTGCTCAATCAATTAATGACAAATCTAAAGCTATAGAAAAAGCAATTGATGTTCCTGTAAGTTTATGGGATGAAAGATTATCCACTGTTGGAGCATTTAATATATCTAGCCAATTGGACATCAATGTAACCAAAAGAACTAAAAATATAGATGAAAAAGCAGCCACCTTTATACTTCAGGGTGCTATTGATTATTTAAACAATTAATTGCTTGCGTAATTAGTATTTAAGGTCTATAGAGTTGGTTTTAATGGCATCTTCAACACAAAAAGCTATTAAAATATCTCAAAAGCATCTATTAGGAATTCAAGATCTTTCAATTTCTGACGTTAACTTAATTTTATCAGAAGCAAAAAAATTTATTTCACTAAATAAAAGTAAAAATAAAAAATTAGATGTTTTAAGAGGCAAAACTCAAATTAACCTCTTTTTTGAACCGTCCACTAGGACTCAGAGTTCTTTCGAGCTAGCTGGTAAAAGACTTGGTGCTGATGTTATGTCAATGAACATAACAAATTCCGCTATTAAAAAAGGTGAAACATTAATTGATACAGCAATGACATTAAACGCTATGCACCCGGATATCATTGTAATTAGACATCAAGACTCGGGTGCTTGCAACTTATTATCACAAAAAGTGAATTGTTCTGTTTTAAATGCTGGAGATGGAAGAAGAGAACATCCTACTCAAGCTTTATTAGATGCATTAACTATAATTGATAGAAGAGAAAAAATTGAAGGACTAAGAATTGCAATTTGTGGTGATATTCTACATTCTAGAGTTGCGAGGTCAAATATACATCTTTTAAATATGCTTGGTGCTGAGGTAAATATTATTGCTCCATCAAATCTAATGCCTAAAGAAATTGAAAAACTCGGAGTTAAAACATTTTCAGATATGAAACAAGGATTAAAAGATTGTGATATTGTAATGATGCTAAGATTGCAAAATGAAAGAATGACTAGTTCTTTTTTATCATCAAATAGAGAATATTATGAGTATTATGGACTAACACCAGACAAATTAAAACATGCAAAAGAAAATGTTTTAATCATGCACCCAGGTCCTATGAACAGAGGAATTGAAATTGATACTAAGCTTGCTGACGATATAAATAAAAGTGTTATTAAAGAACAGGTCGAATTAGGTGTGGCTGTAAGAATGGCTTGTTTAAAAATATTTTGTGAATAATGAAAAAAAAATACTTTTTAAATGCTAATATAATAGATCCAAAAAATTCTATCGAAGAAAAAGGTGGATTAATTATTGACGAAAATGGAAAGATTGAAGCTTGTGGAAAAAAAGTAAACCAAAATAATATACCCTCAAGGGAAAAATATACAGATTTAAAAGAAAAATATATTTTCCCTGGACTTGTAGATATGAGAGTTTTTGTAGGAGAACCTGGGTATGAATATAAAGAAAATTTTAAAACGCTGAGTAATGCTGCTTTATCTGGGGGCGTAACATCTGTAGTTACTATGCCAAACACAAGTCCAATAATAGATAATGTTTCAATTGTAGATTTTCTTAAAAGAAGAGGTAGAGACAAATCAAAAATAAATATATTTCCAAGTGCATCTTTAACAAAAAATTTAGAGGGAACAAACATGACTGAATTTGGTTTGCTACAAAAAAAAGGAATAATTGCATTCACAGATGGAATTAAAACAATTCAAAATACTAGACTAATGTCACGAATAATGAGATCTGCATTTGATTTAGATTGTTTAGTTATGCAACATGCTGAGGACTCTGAACTATCAAAAGATGGAATAGTTAATGACGGAATTATTGCTACTAAATTGGGACTTCAAGGTATTTCAGATATATGTGAAAAAATAATAATAGAAAGAGATTTATCATTGCTGGAGGATTTTAATTGCAGATACCATATTTCTCAAATATCTGCAGCTAAATCAGTTAAAGCAATTAAAAATAAAAAAAATGAAGTAGATTTCACAACTGGTGTATCAATTAACAATCTATCGTTAAATGAAAATGATATAGGTGAATTTAAGACTTTTTTAAAAGTTTCACCTCCATTAAGAACAGAAGAGGATAGATTGGCACTAATTGATGCTATAAATAAAAATTTAATAGATGTAATAGTATCTGATCACAAGCCAGAGGATGAAGAATCAAAAAGATTGACATTTTCACAAGCAGCAACTGGTGCTTCAGGAATTGAAACTTTACTATCCCTCTCATTAGAACTTTTTCATAATGGATCGATTAAACTAAATCAAATTATAAAATTATTAACTTCAAATCCAGCAAAAATTCTTAATATAGATAAAGGTAATTTATCAGTTGGTAATGATGCTGATTTTTGTATTGTGGATTTATACAAACCATGGGTAGTGAAAGAAGAAAAGATGAATTCAAAATCTAAAAATACATGTATTGATGGAAAAAAATTACAGGGTATTGTAACAAATACATTTGTTAAAGGTGAAGAATTATTTAAAATTTAATAATGGAAATAATATCAATTATAATAATTTCATATTTATTAGGATCTATACCGTTTGGGTTTCTTTTAACTAAAATATTTTTAAAAAAAGATATTAGAAAAATTGGATCAGGAAACACAGGAGCTACTAATGCTTTAAGAACTGGCAATAAAATAATTGGTTACAGCACGTTAACATTGGATATTTTAAAAGCGGTTATTCCTATATTATATGTGAAATTTTATTTTCCTGAATACATATTTATATCATCTCTATTAGTTTTTTTAGGTCATGTGTTTCCTGTATGGTTAAAATTTAAAGGTGGAAAGGGAGTAGCAACTTATATAGGTATACTTTTTTGTATTAATATTTATTTAGGAATTAGTTTTGGAATTGTTTGGTTGATTATTTTTTTTATTTTTCAATATTCTTCTTTATCATCATTGATAGGGAGTATTTCAGTACCAATAATTAATTTCCTTATATTTAATGATAGTGTTGTTTTTTTCTTTATAATAATGTTTGTTTTAATTTTTTATACACATCGTGAAAATATAAAAAGACTGTTAAATCGTACAGAATCTAAAACAAAAATTTATTAATTTGACTATTCATATATTTTTTGTGTAGTTTCAATATTTATGAATCTTGTCATAGTTGAAAGTCCAGCAAAAGCTAAAACAATTAACAAATATCTTGGTGGTAATTATACTGTT
>CACDDC010000027.1 GCA_902551455.1 uncultured Pelagibacteraceae bacterium
TTTGGACTCAGTTTATTGTTGTAATGGCAGTAATATTTTTATTGGGCTTTTTTCTTGATTTTATAGAAATCGCTGTTGTTGTAGTTCCTATTATTGCACCAATTTTGTTAGCTGAAACTGGTGCTAACGTTAGTGCAATTTGGTTAGGCGTTATGATTGGAGTAAATTTACAAACATCTTTTTTAACTCCTCCATTTGGTTTTGCGCTGTTTTATTTAAAAGGTGTTGCGCCTAAGTATGTTACAACTTTAAATATCTGGAAAGGTGTTGTTCCTTTTATAGTATTACAACTTATAGGGCTTGGAATTGTAGGTTTTTATCCAAGTTTAGTAAATTATTTACCAGCAAGAACATATTTAACATCTCATGTAGCTCCACCTCCAATGAATCCTAAGCTTCAACATTGTTTACAAGAATACAAATTTGCTATTTATAATAATGAAGAACAAAAAATCAGAGCCGCAATTACAAACTTTCAAAAACTTGTACCCTCAAATCTTCCTAATGATAAATTAGATATTTTTGATGAACATTTTGAAAATGCACTAGGAACTTTTGCATTAGTTAAAAAACTTCAAAAAACCGAAAAAGAATACAATTTGTTTGTTAAAGATTATAGAGATCTTCATTATGGCTCAAGAAAAAGAGAGAAAAAAATTAGAAAAATAGAAAATAGAATAGAAAATTTAAAAGCTGAAATTAGAAATTTAGATAAAGATAAAGTAAGCGCAAAAAATAAAATTGAGCTTAAAATCGAAGATTATAAATTAGAAATTATCGAAATAAGTAAAAAAATACCTGAAAATTGGAAAGCTAGAAATAAAGAATTTGAAATTATTAATAAAGCAAAAAATATTCAGACAAAAAGATATAGAAAAAATGTTGACGAAGCATATGATAACTTAGATAAAATCGCTATGTTTATCAAAGATCATGATAAGTTAAATGAACTTTCATCAGATATTAATAATTTAAATAAAAATATTGTTAAAGAAGATTATCAAATTTCAACTTCAATCATAGATAATTTATTTGAAAAACTTGGGGAAATTTCAGGAACAGAAGAATTTGCAAATAGATTAGATGATTTATATTCTTTAATTGATAGTGAAGAAAAAGATGTAGGAAAGATTTCAGATACAAGCTCAGAAGTTATTATGTTATTTGATAAAGAAATAAAATGGAGAAAATATGCATCAAAAAATCTTATGTCAGAACTTGAAAAATATAATTTAGTAATAAAAAATAATATAGGTTTAAGACTTCAGTCTCGTTTAACTAAAGATCAAGCTAAATTTGTTGCAAAGTGTAATTCCATACATCGTGATATATCTTTAAATTTTTAAAATAATTTAATGGAAAAAAATATTTTACCGATCAAAAAAGCGGTCTTAATCTTTTTTGTATTTGCTTGTGGATATTTTATATCTGCACTCTTAAGAGCTATAACTGCAACTTTATCTCCTTTATTAACGTCTGAATTTAATTTAACAGCTGGTGATCTAGGATTATTAGCTGGTGGTTATTTTTTGGGGTTTGCATCTATGCAAATCCCACTTGGATATTTACTTGATAAACATGGACCAAAAAGAGTCGTTTCATCATTTTTATTAATTGCAATTATTGGTACAGCAGCTTTTGCTTTGGCAAAAAGCTTTTCTGGTTTGCTTATATCAAGAATTTTAATTGGAGTTGGTGTTAGCGCATGTTTAATGGGCCCTTTAACTGGTTATAGAATTTGGTTTGCGGACGAATACCAACAAAGAGCTAATGCTTGGATGTTAATGGTTCTTTCAATGGGTTTTGTTTTTTCAACATTGCCTGTTCAAATTTTATTGCCAGCTATTGGATGGAGATGGATATTTGGTTCAGTAGCTATTTTAATACTTCTTATTATAATTTTAACATTACTGTTTATTCCTTCATGGAAAAGTGAAGATAGTAAAAACGAAGAGAATGCAGGGTCTTTATCAGATGTTTGGAAAAATAAGTTTTTTAGAAGCACGATTCCTCTTGGTTTATTTAATTATGGAGGAATGGTTGCAATCCAAACTTTATGGGCCGGACCCTGGATGGTTAGAGTTACTGGATATACTCCATTAGAAAGTGCAACAGGACTTTTTTGGATCAATACAACAATGTTAATTGCTTTTTTTATTTTTGGGTACATTTTGCCTAAAATTACAAAACTTGGTATTGAGTCTATGCGACTAATGAAGTTAGGATTGCCAATTAGCTATTTATCATTATTTGTTATTATAATTTTAGGTGAAAATGCAGGCGCATTACATTTTACTCTATATATACTTACTTCAATTGTACTAACACTTACTCAGCCAGCTGTAGCTTTATCTTTTCCAACTAGTTTAGCAGGAAAATCACTTACATCATTTAATTTACTTATTTTTGTAGGCACTTTTATAATGCAATGGGGTATTGGTTTAGTAATTGATTTGTCTCAATTTTTAGGAAAAGGGGAAATTCAAAGTTTTCAAATTTCTTTTACTGTTTATTTAATAATTTGTATTTTAAGTTATTTATATTTTATTATTAAAAATAAAAATGAATAAAAAAAAAATGTATATTTTGTCCATAGTTGGTTTAGTAACTTTAATTTACTTAATGATTATATTTATATTATATAATTATCAAAGAAGTTTGCTATACCACCCTACGGAAAATAATTATTCTGGAGATAAGCTTACAGTTTCAATTGATAAAATTAAAATTAAAAATGATGATAACATTGAACTACTTGCTTGGTATCATGAAAAAGATATAGAAAAATATAAAACTATTCTTTTTTTACATGGCAACGCTGGATCTTTAGAAAATAGAATTCACAAAATTAATCATTTTAATGATATGGATGTAAATTTTTTAATTATTTCTTGGAGAGGGTTTAGTGGTAATAAGGGTTATCCAACAGAAAAAGGTCTTTATAATGATGCAAAGAGTGGAATTGATTGGTTAAAGAATAAAGGAATTAGTATAGAAAATATTATAATTTATGGAGAGTCGTTAGGCACAGGTATAGCTACTGAAATTGCTCAAAATAATAATTTTGCTGGTATAATTTTAGAATCACCTTTTACTTCAATGATAGCTGCAGGTAAATCTAAATATCCTATATTTCCTATCAAGTTGCTTCTTAAAGATAAATATGAAAGTGACAAGAAAATTAAAAATATAAAATCTCCCATTTTAATTATGCATGGTGAGGCAGATAAAATAGTTCCATTTTGGATGGGAAAAAAGTTATATGAATTAGCAAATCAACCTAAATATTCATATTTCCCCAAATATGATGATCATATGATGGATTTTAATCAAGATTTAATCAATGTAATAAGAAAATTTCTTAATAGAATTTAATCTTTTTGGATAAAAGCATCAGCAAATTTATCTGCATCAAAGCTTTCAAAATCATCCTCTTTTTCGCCAAGACCTAGACCAATTATTGGAAGTTTATATTTTTTTGATAGTGCAATAAGTATCCCACCTTTTGCTGAGCCATCAAGTTTTGTCATAATTATTCCAGTAAGTGAAAAAATTTTATTAAATTCTTCAACTTGCGAAATAATATTTTGACCAGAAGTAGCATCTAAAATTAAAATTACTTCATTAGGAGCATTTTGATCGTGTTTCTTTAAAACATTTCCAATTTTTTTATATTCATCCATTAAGTTTTTTTTATTTTGTAATCTTCCTGCAGTATCTATTAATAATGTATTAATATTATTATTTTTTGAGTATTCTATAGCTTTATAAGCAACTGACGCTGGATCAGAACCCGCAGTAGATTTAATAATATCAACTTTAATTCTATTTGCCCATTGTTCTAATTGTTCTATTGCTGCTGCTCTAAAAGTATCACAAGCAGAAAAAAGCACTTTATTTTCATTGCCTAAAAATTTTTTTCCTATTTTTCCGATTGTTGTTGTTTTGCCAACCCCATTAACACCAGAAATCAAAATAACATTTAAATAATTTTTTTTTTCAAAGAAATCTTTTTTCTCTAATGGTTGCATAAGAGAAACAATATAATCTTTTAAAATTTTATTTACTTCATCAATTATATTTAAATTAGGATCTATTTTTTTCTGAGAAATTTTTTCTCTTATTTCTAAAGCAGAATCAATTCCAACGTCTGAACTAATTAAAAATTCCTCAATTTTATCTAGTGTTTTGTCATCGATTTCTTTTTTTATAATTATCTCTTTAAGTCCAGATGTAAAAGTGGAAGCACTTTTCTTAAAACCTAATTTAAATTTTTCAAAAATACCCATTAAATATTAATTTTAATTTCCTTAATTTTTGAAACTGGACCTCTCATAGCAACTTTTTTATTTTTATCTATTGAAATTAATAACTTTCCTAAATTAAATTCAATTTCAGTCTTTGTATTTTCTAATTTCCCCAAATTTGCTGCAACTGCAGTCGCACATGCAGCTGTTCCACAAGCTTTAGTTAGTCCAGCTCCTCTTTCCCAAACTTTAACTTTATAATGGTTATTATTTACTTTTTTTGCAAGTGTAACATTACATTTATTAGGAAATAATTTATGATTTTCTATTTGAGGACCAATTTTTTCTATTTCAAAATTTTCAATATCCTCAACAAAGAATATTACATGGGGATTGCCCACATTAACTCCGATCCCTCCTTTTGTAACAACATTTTTTTTATCTTTAATTTCTATTCCTAAATTTTTAGTATCCAAAGGTTTGCTTATTGGGATTTCATTCCAATTTGTTTGGGGCACACCAATAATTGTTTCAACTAAATTGTCACCTAGTATTTTTGATGGTATAATTGGATTTCCAATTTCATTTGCTGCCAAACTATTCATAATCCAAAATGTGATTTCATTCTTGTTTATTTCTTTTGATAATAAATATGCTACACATCTAGTTCCATTTCCACAAGCACCTGAACTGCTTCCGTCTGAATTATAAAATTTTAATTCAGCATATATGCTTGTTAAGTGATTATAAATATTTTTTATATTATCTGGTTTAATCTTATATTCGCCTAGTTTATAATTTATGTCTGCAACAATTCCCGGATCAAATTTTTCCTTTAAAAAATTAAAAGGAGATTTTTGTATAATAACAAGCTGATCACAACCAATAAAACTTCTGTCACAAATCTTTAAAATTTGATCCTTGCTTAAATCAATTTTTTTTTGCCTTTGATCAATAATTACAAAGTCATTACCTAAACCGTCCATTTTAAAAGCTTTGAACTCCATATAATAGTATTTAACTTATTTATTGACTTTTTGAAGCTCTATTATAGTTTAGCGCAGTTTCCGCAAAATAAGCAATTTGCGGTGTCTTTGGCAACAAAGAGATCGACGCCAGTCAGCGAGGGTTCGCCCACTGGTGCGATAGCTGCTGTGTAAAATTATGTTTGAAAATTTGACAAATAAATTTGAAGAAATTTTTTCTTCTCTAAAAAAGGCACCTTCGCTTGATGAAAAGCAAGTTGAAGAAGGACTTAGAGATATAAGACAAGCCTTGCTTGAAGCAGACGTAAGTCTAGAAGTAGTAAAAGAATTTACTAGTAAAATTAAACCTAAATTACTTGGTAAAGAAATAATTAGATCTACTTCACCTGGCGAAATGGTGGTTAAAATAGTTTATGATGAGATTGTTTCATTTTTAGGTGATAGCAACCAAGAAATAAATTTAAAAAAAGTTCCACCTGTCCCAATTTTAGTTGTTGGGCTTCAAGGATCTGGAAAAACAACCACTTCTGCTAAAATTGCAAAATTTTTAGAAAAGAATAATAAAAAAAAAGTTATGATGGCTAGTCTTGATGTTTATAGGCCAGCAGCTCAGGAACAGTTAAGATTATTAGGTGAACAAAATAATATTAATACCTTGCCAGTAATCGAAGGGCAATTACCCACAGATATTTGCCAAAGAGCCATTAATGCAGCAAATTTAAATGGATCTGAAATCATAATTTTTGATACAGCCGGTAGAACACAAATAGATTTGCAAATGATGAGTGAGATAAAACAAATAGAAAATATAATTAAGCCTTCCGAGATACTACTAGTTGCCGACTCATTAACTGGTCAAGTAGCAGCGAATGTTGCAAAAGAGTTTATGAATACAGTTTCTCTCACTGGAATAGTACTTACTAGGTCAGATGGCGATGGAAGAGGAGGAGCAGCATTAAGTATGAAATATGTTTCAAATGTTCCTATTAAGTTTTTAGGTGTTGGAGAAAAAATTGATAATTTGGAAGTATTTCATCCAGATAGGATTGCAAACAGAATACTTGGGATGGGTGATATTGTTAGCTTAGTTGAAAAAGCAGCTGAGGATCTTGATCAAGAAAAACTAAAAAAAACTGAAGAAAAACTAAAAAAAGGACAATTTTCTCTGGATGATTATTTATCACAATTAAGACAAATGAAAAAAATGGGTGGTATAGAAGGCGTAATGTCTTTCTTGCCTGGTGTTTCAAAAATTAAATCTCAAATGGATAATGCTGGTGTAGATGAAAAAATAATTACTCAAAATGAAGCTGTAATTTTATCAATGACAAAGAAAGAAAGAGAAAATCCTAAGATTATAGATGGATCGAGAAAAAAAAGAATTGCTAATGGCTCCGGCACAGATATGGCCACTATCAATAAATTGCTTAAACAATTTAAGATGATGTCTGAAATGATGAAAAAGATGTCAAAAGGAAACATGAAGGGTATGGCTGAAAAAGGAATTCCGCCAGAACTTTTTAATCAACTAAAATAAAAAAGGAGAAAAAATGTTAAAAATGAGATTATCAATGGGAGGTACAAAGAAAAGGCCAGTATACAAAATAGTAGTAGCAGATAGTAGGTTTGCAAGAGATGGAAGATTTATAGAAAAAATAGGTTTTTTTAATCCGTTATTACCAAAAGAAAAAAAAGAAAGAGTAGGTTTAGAGCTTGAAAGAATTAAATATTGGTTAAGCAAAGGAGCTCAACCTACAATTAGAGTAGCCAGAATTCTTGGTGAAAATCAAATTATTCCAATGCCAAAAAATAGTAATAATCC
>CACDDC010000028.1 GCA_902551455.1 uncultured Pelagibacteraceae bacterium
AGGAAGACTTACAAGACAAAAAAACTTTAGTTTACTTATTGATGCCTTTACTAAAATTAATTCAAAAGACACTATGCTCTATATAGCTGGAGAAGGGGAAGAAAAAAATAAACTATTAAAATTAATTAGTAAAAAAAATTTAAGCGACAAAGTAAAACTTATTGGTTATAGAAAAGATTTATTTGAACTTATGAACAAATGTGAATGTTTTGTATTATCATCTAAATGGGAAGACCCAGGATTTGTGTTAATTGAAGCTGCATTAGCAAGATCAACTATCATTGCTAGCGACTGCGAAAATGGACCGAGGGAAATTATTAATAATGAAAAAAATGGTTTTTTGTTTAGAAATGAAGATTTAAATGATTTTGTTGAAACATTTAAAAGATTTAAAGAAAGCTCTCATAAAGATATTTATCAAAAAAAAATTAATGGTCTAAAAAATGCTAAAAAATTTGGTATGTTTAGCCACTATAATAAATTAAATCAAATACTAAATTAAATTGAGTAATAAAAAAATTATATCAGTTGTAATACCATATTACAAAAAAAAGATTTTTTTTAAAAAAACTTTTTACTCGATTGCAAATCAAAAATTTAAAAACTTTGAAATAATAATTATTTATGATGACAGCGATAAAACTGAATTAAGCTTTGTAAAATCAATTATAAAAAAAAGCAAAAATACTAAATTAATAATAAATAAAAAAAATCTAGGAGCGGGAGAGTCAAGAAATAAAGGTATTAAATTGTCTAAAGGGAAATTTTTAGCATTTGTTGATGCAGATGATTTGTGGAAAAAAAATAAATTGAATTTTCAATATAATTTTATGATGAAAAATAATATTAAAATTTCCCATTCATCTTATGACATTATAAATTCAAATGGTAAAATCATTGGTTTTAGACCAGCAAAAAAAATTCAAAAATATAAAGATCTTATTTCTTCTTGTGATATTGGCCTATCAACGGTTATGATTAAAAAAGAAATTTTAAATAAAAATAAGTTTGCAAATTTGATTACAAAAGAAGATTATTCATTATGGTTAAAATTATCAAAAAAATACCCAATTTATGGAATAAATGCTCACTTAGCAAAATGGAGAAAAACAGAAAACTCATTATCATCTAATAATATTCAAAAATTTAAAGATGCGTTTACAATTTATTATTATCAAGAGAATTATGGATTATTAAATTCTCTAATAAAGGTGTTAATTTTGTCTATGAACTATTTATATAAAAATATTAAATAACTTATGATTGAATTAATAATTTTTACATTAATATTATTTTTATGTGGAAAACTTTGTCAAAAAAAAAATATATTACTTGATAATTTAAATTTTTCTAAACATAAAAAATATATTAGTATTTCAAATAAACTACCAGTCACTGGAGGATTGTTTTTACTTTTAGGATTACTTTTTTTTAATTTTGATAAAATTGATATATTTCAAAAATTAGTTTTAATTGGAATTTTTTTTGTTGGTTTTTTTTCTGATGTTTTTAGAAATTTTTCTCCCAATTTAAGAATTTTATTACAGATATTTTTTTGCACTTTATATGTTTCATTCTCAGAAGTTTTAATTCAAGATACTCGTATTGATATTATTAATGAAGTTTTTATTAATTACAAAATTTTTTCTATAATATTTACTTTGTTTTGTATGCTTGTTTTACTAAACGGTACAAATTTTATTGATGGCTTAAATTTATCTACTTCAGGGTATTATTTATTAGTGTGTATATCAATTTTATATTTACATAACCAATATCAAACCAGTTTAGATATTGATTTCTTGTTTAATTTTATAAAATTATTATTAGTTATATTAATTGTTAATTTTTTTAATAAAACTCAACTTGGCGATGGCGGTGCATACTTAATTGCATTTGTAACTGGATTTTTTATTATTGAATTTGTAGACGTTAATAAAGTTGTATCACCTTATTTTGCTATCAGCCTCTTATGGTATCCATGTCTTGAAAATCTATTTTCAATTATTAGAAAATTGGCACTAAAAAAAAAAGTTTCTGAACCAGATAATCTGCATTTACATCATCTAATTTTTCTATATTTAAAAAAAAAAAGAAAAAGATTTGCAAATAATATATCAGGATTTTTAGTCGTATTATTTAATTGTCCAATTATAATTTTAAGCACATATTTTTTTTATAGTACAAAAATCCAAATTTCCATAATCATGACCGCTATAGTTTTATATGTTATTTCTTATCTTAGGTTAAAAAATATTTAATTATGATTTATTTTTAATTAATTTACAAAAATTCTTTTAATTAAATAAATTAGTATTTTAGATCCATCTATAAATTCATTTACTTTTTTAACACCTTTTAATCTTGACCTTTCATGACTTGAATTATGTGTATATGAAAAATTTTTATTCTTAATATTTATAGGTATTTCTATACAAATTCTAAAATCGTTTTTTGAAAGTTTTAAATCTCTAAATAAATTAGTTTCTCCAAGTATATAAGTGTACAAAATGTCGTTTAGTTTTAATCTAAAAAAAATTTTTCCTAGCATTGAAAAAATTTTATTTCCTATTAATGTTAACAAAGTATCATCATCACTTCCGGCATCTTTTTCATATCTTGAGGCAAAAACAAAATTATTAGATTTTGCTTTTGTATACATTGCTTTTAGTTCTTTTGGATCAAATGATCCATCAGCATTAAAAATACACATATATTTAGTATTTATTTTTTGTATTCCTTCTATAAGAGCTGACCCATAGCCACTATTTTTCTGAAACAAAACTTCACAATCTAGATTTTTTATTGAATTAAAAGTAATTGTATCTTCTTCTTCCAAAACTACTATTTTTTTTAAATTATAATTTTTTATTTCTTCTAATACAATCGGAAGAGAATCACTCTCATTTTTTGCAGGAATTAATAAAGTTAAATCATTCATATTTGATTATTTCTGAATATATTAATCCCACATTAATCCAAAAAATTATTGCACCAAAATTTGTAAAAAAACTTCCCGAAGGCAATAAAGGCAAATATTGAGTAAAAACAAACAAAATTGGACATAAAATATTTAAATTTTTTTTTTTTATGTAAATATTAAATGCTTTAACAAAAAGATATATAAAAAAAATTATAAATAAAAAATATCCAAATAAACCTAATTCTGAAAGTATTTCTATATGTATTTGATGTGGATGAGAATTGCACTTTCTTAAGTGTAGATCTTTATAATATGTCTCATTTTTGTAATATTTATTCAAATCTACATCATTGCAAACTTTTCTAAATGTTTTGATACCAGAACCAAAATAAGGGTTTTTTTTGAATACTTCATATCCAGATAAATAATAAGGTCCATAGTTAGATTTTTTAATATATTCCGATACTTTATTATTATCTAATTTCATTTTTTTAATTTCATTATAAAATCTTTGATTTACCTTATCGTTGAAGTATATAATCGAAAAAATTGTTGATAAAAAAATTATAGTAACAAAAAATTTTTCCTTTATTTTAATATTATTAATAAGAAGGTAAGAAAGAGTAATTATTAATATACCTTTAACTGCATTTGATCTTTCATTAATTAACAACAATATAATTAGATAAATTATTATTAATAAATAAAATATTTTATTATTTTTATTTGCTACATAATTAAAAATTATCACATGCATTGCAAAACCAATCAGCAAATGAGCAATTTTTAATTCTTCACCTAAAAAACTAGATAATCGGTAAGGGGCTGGGCTTTTAAAGCCCAATAAATTAAAACCAAAAAAATATTGAAAATATAGATCAAAAATAACAATTCCAATTGTTGCTCCCCATACCTTGTAGATAATAGTGCTATCAAAATTATTTTTTTTTATAAAATATGCAATAGCCATTGCTAAAAGTGGAAATCTAATAAAATATACAGATCTATTGAAGCTCAAGTCAAAATTTGTAGAAATTGTTAAGTTAAAAAGTAAATAACAATAAATTAATACAGTAATATAAAAAATTGAGTTAAATAAAAATTTAAAATTTTTAAGTAAAACCATTTTGTATAAAAAAAAAAAAATAATTAAAAAAATAATAATTTCAGAAACAAAAGTTCCAAATAGTAAACTGACTGGCAATAATGAAATTAATAAAATATTAAATTTATTTTCTGAAAATATTATTTGTTTATAAATATCCATTAAAGGCCCAATTTATTTGCAATTTTTTTTATAGAATTAGCTATAAATCTTACCTCTTTTTTTGTAGTTTCTAATCCAGAGGGTACATAAAATCCATATTTGCTTAGATATTCAGAGTTTTTATATGGTCCTCTAAATTTAATTTTAATTTTTTTAAAAGCAGTTTGTAAATGCATAGGCCAAAAAAAAGCTCTTGTTTCAACTCCATATTTTTTTAATTCCCTTCTGAATTTTTCGGCTGATATTTTTTTATTTTTTATCAACAAACCAACTACCCAATAGATATTTTCTATATTTTTACTTAAATAAGGTTTTTGAATATATATGTTTGGAAGATTTTTTAAATTTTCATAATAATATTTTCCTATATCCTTTTTCTTTTTTATAATTTTTTTTATTCTTTTTAATTGATTGATTCCTAAGGCTGCCTGTAAATTTGTGTATCTATAATTCCAACCAATATCATAATGATTAAATCTATTTTTTTCTCCAAAACATAAATTTTTATAATCAAAAATTTTTTTTTTAAATTTTGGATTATTGGTTAGTATCATTCCACCTTCCCCAGTAGTTATATGTTTATTTGCGTATAAACTAAAGATGCTTATATCTCCAAAGTATCCACAATGCTTTCCTTTATATTTATGTCCCAGAACTTCAGCCGCATCTTCAATTAAAATTATATTTTTTTTCTTACAAATTTTTTTAATTTTATCTATTTCTATCGGATACCCATAAATATGTGTTGCAATAATAGCTTTTGTTTTTTTATTAATATTTTTTTCTATTAAATCAATTTTCATATTCCAATTATATAAATCACAATCTATTGGTATAGGCTTTGCACCCTGCTTAATCACTGCAATTGCTGATGAAATAATTGTAAAATTTGGCATTATTACCTCATCTCCTTTTTTTAAATTTATAATTTTAAGTGCAATTTCCAGGGCCGCTGTTCCACTAGATACAGATGAACAATATTTCTTTCCAATTAACTTTTTAAATTTATTTTCGAATAATTTTACTTCTGGGCCTGCTGAAGAAATCCAATTTTTATTTAAAGCTTTAATTGCCAGTTTTTTATCTTCTGTTGTTAATTTAAATTTATTAACTGGTATCATCTGATTAAAATTTTGCCCATATTTTTTTTAAAAACTGATTTATCTTTTTTTTTATTATAAGGACCTTGTTTTACTTCAATCAAATCTGTTGGTTTTAAAATTTTAAAACCATGGGCACCTTTATTTAATATCACAATATCGTTTTTGAAAAGTATTTTACTAAAAAGATATTTTTTCATTTCAGAGTATATATCAACTCTTAGCTTTCCTTTTTGTATGATTAATACTTCGGAAGTATAATTTATTTTTCTTACATTTTTAAAATGTAAATGCGGTTTTATCTCATGATTTTTCTTATGTCTAATAAATGCTATTTGATGTGTTAATTTTGTTGGAGTAAGAAAATTTACCCCCCTCTTTTTTTTATATCTTATAATATAACCAAAAATTTTTTTTTTATGTTTTATTGGTTCTATCATTACAAATATTTTTTATTTTTTTTAAATAAATAAGATACAGTTATTAAATAAAATCCTGAAGATTCAAATAAAACTCTTTTCATACCAACTTTGGACTGCCAATCAACGTCTTCCATAGTAAATAAAAAAGCTACAAATATAAACAAGATATTTAAAATACCATATAAAATTACAAATTTTTTAATATTAGTACTTAATTTATTTATAAATAAAGCAAGCACTAAAGCAATAAAACTAACTATAAATAATGGAACTTGGGATATATAAATAAATATGTAGTACAAAATTATATTTATATCTTCTATCAAATTAGAAATTTTCATGTTTGTAAAAGTACTTTCAAACTGAAAGCTTGATAATTCTGTTTTAAAGTTAGCTAAGAATACAACTTTAAATAATGCTATTCCAACAAGACCGAATAAAGATATAATTTTTTCATTTTTTTCTGTTTTAAAGCAAAAAAGTAAACAGAATATCATTATCGACATTAGAATAAAACCTTCGAGCTTAATCCAAAATATTATATTCGAAACAGCTAGCAAACTTAAAAGTAAAAAAAGTCTATTATTTTTTTTTCTTTCTTCAGAAAAATTAATTGATAGTTTTGCTGATATTAAAATTAATGAGAAAATTAATATTTCCTGCAGTCCTGAAAAATATTCATATTCATATGTGATTAAAAATGTACTTAAAATAAGTAATATTTTTATGAAGTTGTTAATATTTAAACTGGAAAAAAACATAAAAATAGACAAACAATATATAAAAGCATAAAAAATTCTTCCATTATATTCAAAGCTATTAAACGGATACTTCCAAAAAAAAGACCAAACGTACGATCCAAGATGTGGATAGTCAAATGCTGGAATATTTTTTAAGTTTTCAAAATCTTGATTATGGTAAAAATTTAATGTTTTTAAAAACCAGAAATATTTAGCATCCCATCCAAGATTTAAAGAATACGATATATCAATGGATATAAGAAAAATAATCAAAAAAAATAACACAAACAATAAATGGAATTTGAAATTACCAATTAAATATTTAT
>CACDDC010000029.1 GCA_902551455.1 uncultured Pelagibacteraceae bacterium
CTGGATTTGCGTCTGGACCTTGTGGGTTAACATAAATTAGACCCATATGTGAAGCTCCTAATGGATTTTCAAGTTCTCTTTTGCCACTGTAACGGTTCACACCTAACCATTCTTTTTCTGAGCCCCAGTAAATATCTTCTTCAGGCTCCCAAATATCTTCTCTACCTCCACCAAATCCAAAAGTTTTGAATCCCATTGAGTCTAAAGCCACATTTCCTACTAGAATAAAAAGATCCGCCCAAGATATTTTTCTTCCATATTTCTTTTTTATTGGCCACAATAATAGTCTTGCTTTATCTAAATTAACATTGTCTGGCCAACTGTTTAAAGGAGCAAAACGCTGGTTTCCAGTCCCTGCACCGCCACGTCCATCACCTGTTCTATATGTTCCAGCTGCATGCCAAGCCAGTCTTATAAATAATGGTCCATAGTGACCATAGTCAGCAGGCCACCAATCTTGGGAGTCTTTCATCAATTTGTGTAAATCCTTTTTTAAAGATTTAAGATTTAGTTTTTTAAATTCTTTCGCATAATTAAACTTCGCACCCATAGGATCAACTAAAGATGAATGTTGACTTAAAATTTTAAGATTTAAGCTGTTGGGCCACCAGTCTCTGTTTGATGTACCTTTACCAGTTGGATGTTTTGAAGGCGTTCCTGCACCTGTAAAAGGACATTTAGATTGCTCTTTTAAACCTTCTTTGCTCATACAACTTATTTATAACCATTCTAAAGTAAAGTCAATAGTTTAGAATTATTTTAATGTAATTGTAATAAAAAAATTTGCTTAATTATTTAAATTAGTTTTCATTCTCAACTTTAACAAGAACTTCAACTGATTTAATTTTTTTTCCTGGGATTGTTTTATTAATTTTAATTGGTTCTACCTCAGAACTATGAATATCAATTAATTCTTTTTTATCTTCATCATAAAAATGATGATGGTCATTTGTATTAGTATCAAAATAACTTTGGTCTGAATTTATTGCAATTTCTTTCAGATAGCCTTTCTTCTGAAATGCATGAACAGTATTATATATTGTCGCAAGAGAAATTTTTTCACTACTTTTTTTTTTTATAAGCTCAAGAAGCTCATTTATTGAAAAATGAAAAGTTTTTTCAGTGTCAAAAAGTATCTCACATATTTTAATTCTTTGCTTAGTAGGTCTAAGACCTGAACTTCTTAGTTTTTCAATAAATTCAACACTTTTTGTCATTGTTGCTACTTATAATAATTCTAAACTATATCTATATTATATTGTGCTATAATCAAGTAAATAAGTTAGCAAATTAATGAAAAAAAATAGTTTTTCTTATGATGATCTAATTAGTTGCGGTAATGGTAGTCTTTTTGGCACTGGAAATGCAAAACTTCCATTGCCTCCAATGTTGATGTTTGACAGAATTAGCGAAATTAGTGAAAATAATGGAGTTTTTAAAAAAGGAGTAATTAAAGCAGAACTAGATATTAAAGATGATCTTTGGTTTTTTGATTGTCACTTTAGAGAGGACCCAGTAATGCCAGGTTGTCTTGGTTTAGATGCGATGTGGCAATTAGTTGGTTTCTATTTAGGCTGGCTAGGAAATCCAGGAAGAGGTAGGGCTCTTGGGGTTGGAAATGTCAAATTTACAGGAGAAGTTTTAAAAAGTGTCAAACTTGCAACATATGAAATTGATATGAAAAGAATTATAGTAAAAGAAGGAACAACTGTGGGATTGGCAAATGGTATATTGAAAGCTGATAATAAAAGAATTTATTCAGCAGAAAATTTAAAAGTTGGATTGTTTAAATAATGAAAAGAGTAGTTATTACAGGTTTGGGTATTGTTTCTTGCTTAGGAAATAATCAGGATGAGGTTTATAAATCTTTACTAAATACAAAATCAGGAATTACATTTTCAGAAGAATATAAAGAATATAATTTAAAAAGTCATGTTCATGGAATGCCGAATATAAAATTAGAGGATCATGTGGATAGAAAATTCATAAGATTCATGGGTCCAGGTTCTGCATATAATTATATTTCAATGGCTGAGGCGGTTAAAGATTCAGGTCTTGAAGAAAAAGATGTAAGTAATATTTCTACTGGAATGATTATGGGTTCAGGTGGTCCTTCAATTCAAAATGTAATTCTTGCTGCTGATAAAACACGAGAAAAAACACCAAAAAAAATGGGGCCTTTTGTTGTACCTAGAACTATGTCTAGTACTGCTTCAGCAACACTAGCTGTTCCATTTAAAATTAAAGGAGTTAATTATACAATTAGTTCTGCATGTGCAACAAGTGGACATTGTATAGGTAATGCTATGGAATTAATCCAATTAGGAAAACAAAAAGTTATTTTTGCTGGCGGAAGTGATGAAGTTCATTTTGCAATGACAGCAATGTTTGACGCGATGACAGCTTTATCCTCAAAATATAATGATACTCCAGATAAAGCTTCAAGACCTTATGATAAAACTAGAGATGGATTTGTAATATCAGGTGGAGGAGGTGTTTTAGTTTTAGAAGAATATGAACATGCTAAGTCAAGAGGAGCAAAAATTTATGCTGAACTAACTGGATACGGAGCAACATCAGATGGCTATGATATGGTAGCACCATCTGGCGAAGGAGCTGTGAGATGTATGAAGATGGCATTAAGTACAAGTAAAAATAAAATTGACTATATAAATACACATGGAACGTCAACTCCTGTTGGCGATATAACGGAACTTAAGGCAGTTGGAGAAGTTTTTAAAGAAACTATACCAAAAATAAGTTCTACCAAATCACTTTCTGGGCACTCATTAGGTGCAACATCAGTACATGAGGCGGTTTATAGCTTAATCATGATGAAAAATAATTTTATATCAGCATCTGCAAATATTTCGGATATGGATGATGAAGCAAAAAAATATCCTATAGTTAAAATAGTTGAAAAAGATATTAGTTTAAATTCAATTATGTCTAATAGTTTTGGTTTTGGTGGAACTAATGCAACATTAGTTTTTGAGAAAGTTTAATATATGAGTTTAATGAAAGGTAAAAAAGGATTAATCATGGGTGTTGCTAACGAAAGATCTATAGCTTGGGGTATTTCTCAAAAATTAGCCGAAGCAGGAGCTGAACTGGCATTTACTTATCTGGGAGATGCACTTAAAAAAAGAGTTATTCCTCTTGCAGAAAAATTAAATTCAAAAATTACATTTAGCTGTGATGTTGAAAAAAAAGAAGAAATAATAAAACTTTTTGAAGATATAAAATCAAAATGGGGTCAAATTGATTTTGTAGTTCATGCAGTTGCTTTCTCAGATAAATCTGAGTTATCAGGAGAATATTTAAATACTACTAGAGAAAATTTTTTAAGGAGTATGTTAATTTCATGTTTTTCTTTTACAGAAGTTGCAAAAGAGGCTTCTAAAATAATGAATAAAGATGGAAGTATGCTTACTTTAACTTATGAATCTAATAAAGCTATTCCAAATTATAATGTAATGGGAGTTTGCAAATCTGCTCTTGAAGCAAGTGTTAAATACCTAGCAAGAGACCTAGGAGCAAAAGGAATTAGAGTAAACGCAATTAGTGCCGGACCAATTAAAACTCTGGCAGCCTCAGCAATAGGAGATGCAAAATTTCTTTATAAATGGAATGAAGATCATTCTTTCTTAAAAAGAAATATAGATATCCATGATGTTGGAAATTCTGCTTTATATCTATTAAGCAATCTTGGTGGTGGTGTTACTGGTGAAATCCATTATGTGGATGCTGGTTATAATAAAGTAGGAATGCCAGATCCAAAAAATATTTCTTAAGCAATGTCTAAAAGATATAGTGGTAAATCTTTTAAAGATTCAAGCGTTATGAAAAAAGCTAAACTTTCCTTTAAGGAAAAGAGGAAACTAAAAAGAGAAAAAAAGAAGAATAAATAATGTTAGTATTAGTTTGGTTTGTAGTTTGTATTATATTTTATTTTGTTAAATTTATTTTAGGAAATTCAGGTCATGCCCTAGAAGTTTTTGCTGTCTTAAGTGCAGTAGCTATTTTTCTAATTAGTAAAATTAGACACAAAATTAAATAATCTGTATATTTTAGTTTAAATTGCTGCTTGTTTAATAGATAATTTAACTTTACCTCTATCAAAACCTATAACTTTAACTTTTACTGAATCGCCTTCTTTTACTACATCTGTTACTTTAGCAACTCTTTTATTTGCTAATTCTGATATATGAACAAGGCCATCTTGTTTTCCAAGAAAATTAACAAATGCTCCAAACTCCATAATTTTAATTACTTTTCCATTATAAATTTTATTCATTTCAGCTTTTGCGGTAAGATCTTTTATAAACTGCATTGCTTTATTTCTAGATTCTTCATCGGGTGCAGCAACGGTAACTACTCCTTCATCATTTACATCAACCTTAGCACCTGATTTTTCTACTATTTCTCTTATAGTTGCTCCACCTTTTCCTATAACAGTAGCAATATCTTTTTTATCTACAGTTATTTTTTCCATTTTTGGAGTATGTTTGCCAACACCTGATCTTGATTTATCCAATGCTTTGTTCATTTCACCTAAGATGTGAATTCTTCCATCTCTAGCTTGTTTTAAAGCTTGTTCCATTATTTCAAATGTAATACCTGTAATTTTAATGTCCATTTGAAGAGACGTAATTCCATCTTTAGTCCCAGCAACTTTAAAGTCCATATCACCTAAGTGATCTTCATCTCCAAGAATATCTGATAATACACTAAAATCATCACCTTCTTTAATTAATCCCATAGCAATGCCCGCAACTGGTTCTTTTATTGGAACACCAGCATCCATTAGTGCTAAAGAAGTTCCACAAACAGTTGCCATTGATGACGAACCATTTGATTCTGTAATATCTGATACTATTCTAAATGTGTAAGGAAAACTTTCTTTAGATGGTAAAGATGATTTAATTGCCCTCCATGCAAGTTTTCCATGTCCGATTTCTCTTCTTCCTGTACCAATTCTTCCCACCTCTCCAACAGAGAAAGGAGGAAAATTATAATGAAGCATAAACCTTTCTCTTTGTAGCCCTTCCAGACCTTCTATTCTTTGCTCATCGTCTGATGTTCCTAGTGTAGTTGTCACAATTGCTTGTGTTTCGCCCCTTGTGAATAGTGCTGAACCATGAGTTCTTGGCAGTATTCCAACTTCACACATAATTTGTCTTACATCTGCAAGTCCTCTTCCATCAATACGACTTTTATTTTTTAAAATATCAGTTCTAACTATTTTTTTTTCTAAATTTTTAAGTTCATAATTAACATCTAAATCTGTATAATTTTCATTTTCCTCAAATAATTTTTTTGCTTTATCAGATATTTCTGAAATTAGATTTGATCTTTCTTGTTTGTTTCTTATTGAAAAAGCTTTAGTTAAATCAGCCTTGAATTCTTTTTCAATTTTTTTCTTAACTTCAGAAAGATCTTTTTTCTCTAAAACCCAGTCAGTTTTTTTACACTCACTTGCAAGCTCTTCAATCATATTAATTACAGGAATGAAATTCTCGTGACCAAATTTTACTGCGTTAAGCATTTCTTCTTCAGTTAAACCGCTTGCTTCAGATTCAACCATTAAAACTGCATCCTTTGTTCCTGCAACTACTAAATCTAATTTTGAATTTTCTAGTTCTTTTTTTGATGGATTAAGAACATATTTGCCATTAATAAATCCTACTCTCGAAGCTCCTACAGGCCCCATAAATGGCATACCAGATATAGCAAGTGCTGCTGAAGATGCTATTATTGATAAAATATCTGCTTCATTTTCTTTATCATAAGATATTACTGTTGGAAGTAGCTGAACCTCATTTCTAAATTCATCTGGAAATAATGGTCTAATGGGTCTGTCAATTAATCTTGATATAAGTGTTTCGCTTTCAGTTGGTCTTGCCTCTCTTTTAAAATATCCACCTGGGATTTTACCTGCTGCATAATACTTTTCTTGGTAATTTACTGATAATGGAAAATAATCAACCTCTGGATTTATTTTTTTTGCCCCAACTACAGTTGCCATTACAACTGTCTCACCACACTGAGCTATTATAGCTCCATCTGCTTGCCTAGCAATTTTTCCTGTCTCCAAACTTATTTTTTTTCCTTGAATTTCTATTTCTTTTTTAAATATTTTAAACATTTATTTCCTCAAATTTAATTTTGTTAATAATTCTTTATAAGAATCAATTTTGTTTTTTTTTAAATAATCTAACAATTTTTTCCTTCTGTTTACTGCTTTTAATAAGCCTACAGAAGAATGTTTGTCTTTTTTAAATTTCTTCATATGTTCAGAAAGATTTTCTATTTTATCAGTTAATAGAGCAATCTGAACTTCGGAAGATCCTGTATCTTTTTCATGGATCGCTACTTTTTTTATTTTCT
>CACDDC010000030.1 GCA_902551455.1 uncultured Pelagibacteraceae bacterium
TACTGTTTGCGCGACAAATGGCATTTCGTTTTTTGAAATTGCAAATCCAGACCATATGGCTTCTTTGGGCATTATATCTTTCATAGCCTGCATAGCTAGAGGTGTAGGTGGTGCGCCCCAAGGAATGCCTAAACACATTTGAAACATAGGTGGATCGGTTAATAGTCCTTCTTTATACAATTGGGCTCCAAACCACATATTTCCAAGATCAAAAGCCTCTATTTCAGGTTTAACTTTTATTTCTTTTAATCTTTTTGCAGCTATTCTGATGTCGTTAGGAGTATTTACTACAATTTGAGAACTATCTCCAAAATTTAAAGTTCCACAATCAAGAGTGCAAATTTCTGGCAACAACTCTTCTGCATTTGCAATTCTCTCCATTATATTTGTCATATCGGTCATCGGACCAAAATCTAGAGGGTTTTTTCCTTGTCCTATATCAAGATCACCTCCCATACCTGTTGTGAGATTTAAAATTACATCTGTTTGACTAGAACGAATTCTATCCACAACTTCTTTGTATAATTCAATTCTTCTACTTGGTTTTCCATCTTCTTCTCTAACATGTATATGAGCTATAGCAGCTCCTGCTTTAGCTGCTTCTATCGCTGCTTCAGCAATTTGCTTTGGTGTTTTTGGTAAATCTGGATGTTTGTTTGCAGTATCTCCTGATCCAGTTACAGCACATGATATGAATACTTTGTTGTCCATTTTAATTTATAGATTTATACTATTATAAAAAGACTAAGGAAATAAAAAAAATGTCAGTTTACATAACAGATCAAATTATAAAAAAAGAATGGACTGATTATAATCAACATTTAAACATGGCTTACTATGTTTTAATTTTCGATAAAGCTTGGGAACTTATTCTAGAAAAATTTAAGATGGGAGAACACTCAGCAAAAACAACTAAGATGAGCACAATGGTTGTTGAAACATATACTGAATATATCAATGAAATTAAAGAGGGTGAAAAAGTAGAAATTTTAGTTACTTTTTTTGACCATGATAAAAAAAGATTACATTTCAGACTTGAAATGATTGAAAAGAATACGAAAAAACTTTCTGCTACTATGGAATGGATTTCTTTATATGTCGATTTAAAAGTAAGAAAAGTTGCTGAATTTGAAGAAGAAAAAATTAAAATTATGGATGAATTTATAGAAAAAAATCAATCTAAGTTCATTACTAATAATTTAAAATTTACAAAAAAACTTAAAAAATGATTAATAAAAATATAATACCTACTATAAATATTTCTTCATTATTAGATAATAAATTTAATACAAAAAAATCTCTCAAAACAATAAAAAATATTGAAAAAGCCTGTATAGATATTGGATTTTTTCAAGTCACAGGACATGGAATAAGTTTAAATAAAATCAAAAAGATATGTAAAGTAGGAAATAAATTTTTTAAATCAAAAATAACAATTAAAAAAAAATTAGCTCCTAAAAAATGGAATAAAAGTAATAAAAATATATATAGAGGTTATTTTCCAAATGATGTTAATGGAAAAGAGGGGTTAGATATTGGTGACTTAAGAATAACTAATAATTATTCTAAAAAAATTAAAAATCAGTATATAGAGTACTTAAATCTAAATAAATGTTTTAATAAAAAATCAATTAAAATATTATCTGAATATTTTGATAATATTTTTATATTAAGCGAAACACTTTTTAAAAGTATTATAAAGTTATATAAAAAAGACCCCGATTTATCTGAGGAAGTATTTTCAAGATTAAAAACTCTTAGTACACTTAGATTTAATTATTATCCTAATCAAAGTAAGCCAGTTGAAATTTCTAAACAAGATGGTGTTTCGCTAGGATGTGAAACACACGTAGATAGTGGTATATTTACTGTTTTATATCAAGATAAAAAAGGTGGACTTCAAGTGCAAAATAGAAAAACCAAAAAATGGCATGATGTTCCATTTAATAAAAAAGCCTTAGTGGTAAATACAGGGAGAGCATTAGAATTTTTAACCAAAAAAAAATTTAAAGCAACTAATCATAGAGTTTTATGGAATAAGAAAGAAAGAATGTCTATCCCATTCTTCTTCGAGCCATCTTATGACTTCAAAATGAATAATTCTTATTTAGGCAGCAAAGATATAAGACACAGAGGTGAAAATTACGAAAAATTCTTAAACAAATCACTAAAGAAATTTATTGAATATCAACGTTAAGAATAATAATATTTAAACATAAAGCGATACATAACTCGTCGTTATTTCCAATACGAAAGTGGGATAGGTCCTTTTGAATTTTTATAATTTAGGAGAATAAATGAAGTTTGGATACTTTTGTAATACTACAAATTGGAACCAAAAACCATATTCACAAATTTTGGAAGAGGCTAGAGAAATAACAAAATACTGTGATGAAAAGAGTTGGGATTCTATTTGGTATACAGAACATCATTTTAATCATGAAGGAATGGAAAGCTGTCCTAATCCATTACTAATGTCTGCTGATGCTGCGGCTATTACAAAAAATATACGAATAGGTCAAGCATGCAGCGTAATTACTTTTCATAATCCAATCAGAATTGCAGAAGACGTAGCAATGCTTGATCAAATGTCTAAAGGTCGTATAAATTTTGGAATCGGAAGGGGCATATATGGAAGGGAAGCAATTAATATGAACAAGGAAGCAGACCTTAAAGACCAAGGAAAAAATTTTAGACTATTTGAAGAAACTCTTAAAATAATAAAAAAATCTTGGACTGAGGATTTTTTTGAACATAAGGGAGAGTTTTATACTTATCCAACGCCAAATTTTATTTGGCAACATGACATGAGTCCACCAAATGAAAAATTTTTGGATTTAAAAACAAATGAAATAAAAAAAATTAGTGTTCTTCCAAAACCATATCAAAAGCCTCATCCGCCTATTTGGCAAGTAGTAGACGGGGAAAGATCTATACAATGGGCAGCCTCTAATGGAATAAATACAATTATGTGGATTCCAACGGTTAAAGCTTTGAAAAAACGTTTTAAAGTTTATAAAGAAGCAAAATCAAAAGCAGAAAATAGAGAAGTTCCAATGGGTGAAGGAATTAGTTTGGTCCGAGATATGTTTGTTGCTGAAACGATGAAAGAAGCTGAAAAACTAGCAGGAGAACATATTATAAACTATATGAGGTGGGTATGTCACTGGAGGGGCCTTGGAAATCACATGGATCCAGGTGAAAATTTGCCAGAAACTAAAAATAAATTAGATCTTCTTAACTACGATTTTTTACATAAAAGAAATTTACTTTTTGGAACTCCTGATTATGTAGTAAGTAAAATAAAAGAACTTCAATCGGAATTAAATTTACAAAATTTACAAGTTTGGTCTAATTTTCCAGGAATTGATCACGAAGCATGTATGAGAAGTATTAGATTGTTTAATGATGAAGTAATCCCAAAAATAAATCCTGATAAATCAAATATTCAAAAAGCGAGCTAATGGAATTAAAATTAAGAAAATTTTCTAAATTTGTAGATAAAACTTATATTGAAGGTGGAAAAAAAGCAAAAGAACCCGTTTTATTAGTTTCAGTTGCGGCAGTAATACATAACCCATGGTCAGGAAAAGATTTTGTTGAAAATTTAAAACCAGAGATATTAGATTTGGCTCCAAAACTCGGGGACATTCTCGTTCCAGAACTAATAAAAGAAATTGGATCAAGTGATAAAATTTTAGCTTATGGTAAAGCAGCTATGGTGGGTTTAAATGGAGAAATAGAACATGCTTCTGCATTTATACACACTTTACGATTTGGAAATAAATTCAGAGAAGCTGTAGGCGGAACTTCTTATTTAAGTTTTACAAACACAAGAGGACCAGCAGGTTCAAAAATTGCATTGCCTATGATGCATAAGACGGATGCTGGACTTAGACCATATTATCTCACTCATGAATTTACAATCCACGATGCACCAAATGAAAACGAAATAGTAGTTGCTATAGGTGGTGCTTCAACAGGCAGAGCTCACCCTAGAACAGGTGATAGATATCAAGACATGAAAGAGATGGGTATTGAGCCTAAATAATAAAAATAATTATAAATATATAAACAATAAAACTATTCCAATAGTGTTTATTCATGGAGTTGGCTTGGATCATAATATGTGGAAGCCACAAATTAATTTTTTTAAAAACTATTCTATTTTAACTTATGATCTATTAGGTCATGGCAACACACCTTTTGATAAAGATAAAATTTCAATGAATGATTATGTTGAGCAGTTATCATTTATTATAAATTATTTAAATATTGATAAATTTCATTTAGTAGGGTTTTCTATTGGTTCTCTAATAGCATTAAATTTTGCTGCAGATTTCCAAAATAAGTTAAGCACGTTGACTTTAATCGCAACGACTTATCAAAGAAACAAAAAGCAAAGACAAGAAGTTATTGATAGAGTAAATTTGGCAAAATCAAACAACTCTATTTCAAAACTTGCATTAAAAAGATGGTTTACAGATGAATACCTTGAAAAAAATCCAAAAATTTATGATGAATTTTTGAAAATTTTAACAAAAAATTCTAAAGACCAAAAAAATTTTATTAAAGCATATGAATTATTTGCTTACTATAAGGATGATGTTGAGAAAATTAAAAATATAAATACTAAAACTCTTGTTATGACTGGGTCTAAAGATCCAGGATCTACCCCTGAAATGTCAAAAAACCTATCAAATGATTTGAGACATTCAACATATGTTGAAGTAAATAATGGAAAACATCTATGTAGTATTGAGTGTGCAGATGATGTTAATAAAAATATCAATAAGTTTATAGAAAATGTATGAAATAGCAGCAAATTTAATATTATTTGTTCATTTTATATTTATCATCTTTGTTGTATTTGGTGCATTATTGTTTTTCACTTCACCAAAAATTATTCTTATTCACATACCCGCTTTTGTTTGGGGATCCTATATCACATTAACTAATTCCATATGTCCTCTGACTTATCTTGAAAATTGGTTTTTAAATAAAGCCAATTTAACAACTTATTCTGAGGGCTTTATTCAAAATTACCTGGTACCAATTGTTTATCCAATAAATCTTACTAAAGATTTGCAAATATATCTTGGAGCATCTCTAATAGTAATAAATGTAGTTATTTATGCATTTATATATAGTAAAGTGAAAAAAAATTTATAGAAAATGTCTGAATTAAAAAAATATAAAATGTTTATAAATGGTGAGTGGGTTGAATCTGAAAGTAAAAAAACTTTTAAAACGCTAAATCCAGAAAATAATGAACCTTGGGCGGAAGTGCCTGAGGCTAGTGAAAAAGATGTTGATAAAGCTGTTAAAGCTGCTCAAAAAGCTTTTGAGGGAGAATGGTCAAAATTGTTACCAAGAGATAGAGGTAATTTTTTAAGAGCAATAGCAAATAAACTTAGAGAAAACTCAGAAACTTTAGGAAAAATTGAAACAATGGATACAGGTAAACTTTTTAGAGAAACAAAAAAGCAAGCAAACTACATTGCAGAGTATTATGATTACTACGCTGGCTTAGCTGACAAAGTAGAAGGAACAGTTTTACCAATCGATAAACCAAATATACAAGCTATAACAACAAGGATACCTATAGGAGTTATTGCAGCAATTATACCTTGGAACTCCCAAATGCTTTTAACTGTGACTAAATTAGCACCAGCACTAGCTATGGGTAATACTGTTGTAATTAAGTCATCTGAATTGGCACCAGCTGTATTATTTGAGTTAGCGAAATTAATTGAAGAAACTGGAATACCAAAAGGAGTTGTAAACGTTATAACTGGTTTTGGTGACCCTTGTGGGAAAGCACTTACTTCTCATAATTTAGTAGAAAAAGTTGCTTTTACGGGTGGTCCTGAAACTGCAAGACATATAATTAGAAATTCTGCTGAAAATTTATCTCAAGTAAGTTTAGAACTAGGTGGTAAAAGCCCAGTTGCTGTCTTTAATGATGCGCACCAAGAAAATGCAATTAATGGAATTACAGCTGGGATTTTTGGAGCTAGTGGACAAAGTTGTATTGCAGGATCAAGATTATATTTACAAGACGGAATATACAATGAATTTTTAGATAAATTAGTTTTAAGAGCGGAAACAATTAAAATTGGAGCACCTATGGATCCAGAAAGTGAAATGGGACCTTTAAGTAATTTGAAACAACTAGAAATAATTGAAAAAAATATAAAACTAACAATAGAACAAGGTGGCAAAATTAGATGTGGAGGAAAAAGAGATTCTTTTTCTAATAAAGGGTACTACTTTTCACCTACAATAATTGAATGCGATAATCATAATCTGCCATCGGCAGAAAATGAACTATTTGGACCAGTATTATCTGTAATGAAATTTAAAACTGAAGACGAAGTAATTGAA
>CACDDC010000031.1 GCA_902551455.1 uncultured Pelagibacteraceae bacterium
GATCATCTGAAAAAGTAAATTTATTTTGAAGATTTAAAGTTATTTGATCAATCAAATTTAATTTTGATTCTTCCAGTTCTAAAATTTCAATATAAATCTTCTCCCATCTTGAATTAATTTTTTCAGTTTTAAAATCTAATTTTATAGTTTTGTTATTACTTATTTCTTCATTAAATTTTTTCTGAAAAATTTCAACTCGATTTTTATCGATTAATTTATAAACTTTAATTATATTATTAATTTTAAACTTTGCGTTAACTCTAAAATTAATTGATATTATATTGTTTGTATGTTGAATATTTCCATCAGATATAAAAAAATCGTTTTTTCTTTTAAAAAACAAATTTTGTTTATTTTTATAATTTAAAAAAATAGAAGGTTTATCGTCATTTTTTTTTGATGGATCATATATTATCCATAATGGATTTGGTTGTATTTTATAATCAATGATTTTTGGATTATTAACAAATTTATATTTATTTTTGAGCATTTTAATAAATCCATAATATTCCTTATCACAATATCCATATACATCATTCATTCTTTTTTCAAAATTTTTTTAAAGATATTATTTTCTTTAATAAATATCAAAATTAATAAAAATATTATAATTAAAAGTCCTAAATCTTTTTTTTTAATTTTTTTTAAAAACATTCTGAATAGTATATATATATTACATAATTTATGGATAAAGATAAAGATTATACCGTTATATTGCCCACTTTGGATGAAAGCGGACATATCAAAAATTTGATTTTAGAAATTACTGAAATATTTAAATTAAATAAAATAAATTATACTATCTTAGTTGTTGATGATTGCTCTAATGATGGAACTATTGATATTGTTCAAGAGTTAAAAAAAAAAAATTCAAACATATCTATTATTATAAGAAACAATAAAAAGAAAAGTTTAGTTGACTCATTAAATGATGGTATAAAAAATTCTAATTCAGAATTTGTAATTTGGTTAGATGCTGATTATTCTCACCCACCAAAATATATTGCAGAATTTATTAATTATAATATTAAATACAATTACGATTTAATAGTCTTTTCAAGATTTTTAAAAAAAAGTGTAAGATATTTTGATGGATCTAGTTTAAAATCTAAAAGTATAGAAAAAATGAGTAATTTTTTAAATAAAGTTTGTCAATTATTATTATTTAAAGATCTGACTGATTACACAAGTGGATATATCTGTATAAAAAAATCTTTTTTTCAAGATAAATATTTGAATGGTTACTATGGAGATTATTTTATAGAACTTTTAAATAGAGCAAAATTAAGAAATGCATCTATAAAAGAGCTACCTTATACTGAGAGAGATAGAGAAACCGGATATTCAAAAACTACATCAAATAAGCTAAGTTTAGTTGTTAAATGTTATTTTTATGCATTTAGAATTCTAATCTGTTTTTTAAAAAAAATTTTTAAAATCAAATAATGAAAAAGTTATTAATTGTTATACCAACATACAATGAAAAAAAAAATATTAAAAATCTATTCTTTAAAATAAAAAAAAATGTAAAAAAATTTGATCTATTATTTATAGATGATAACTCTCCAGACAATACAAAAGAAGAAATAAAAAAATTAGCTACTGACCACAAAAATATTAAACTTTTTGTGAGAAAAAAAAAACTAGGTATCGGATCAGCGCATAAATTTGGTTTTATATGGGGTTATAAGAAAAAATATTTAAAAATAATTACTATGGATTCTGATGGGACTCATGATCCAAAATATATAAAAAAAATGCTAAAAATTTCTACACATGCTGATATTGTTATTACTAATCGTTTTTTAAAAAGTAATTCCTTATACAATTGGCCAATTTATAGAAAATTATTAACATATCTTAGATATTACTTAATAAGTTATTTATTTAATAAATCATATGATAGCTCAGGCGCTTTTAGATGTTACAATCTTAATCAAATTAAATTAAATCATTTATTATTAGCAAAAAATAATAGCTACTCATTTTTTTGGGAAAGCATACTTATATTGGATAAAAAATATTCAATAAAAGAAATACCCATTAAACTTCACGCAAGATACCTTGGAGAATCAAAAATGATGATCTCAGATATAATTGAAGCTTTAAAATATTTAATAATAATTTATTTTAAATTAAAGATTAAATTTTAAACAATGTTTATTTCGGGTAGAGGAAATATAAATTTTCCTCCATTTTTTAAAAAATTACTTTCTTTTTTAATAATAAAATCTTTAAAGTGCCAAGGTAGAACTAAATAATAGTCCGGTTTCATAGAATGTGCTTTCTTTTCTGATATAATTTTAATTTTTGTACCAGGGGTATACTTATTGTGTTTAAAGCTGCTAACGTCAGCAATGAAAGGGAGCAATTTGTTATTTATTCCACAGAATTGTAAAATTACATTTCCTTTCGTAGACGCTCCGTACCCAAAAACTTTTTTGTTGTTATTTTTAAGATCTAATAATAATCTTTTAAGGTCGTTTTTATGTTTTAAAACATCTTTAAAAAATTTATAAAAAGTTTTAACATCATTAAATTTATTTTTTTTCTCTTTTTTCAACAACCAATTTGTTAAATAAAAATGTTTTTTGTTATTTTTATTTCTTTTTTTAACTGTAATAGCAAAACTTCCACCATTAATGTCATTAAAATCTAGGTCAATTATAACAAATCCAACTTTATCAAAAATATGTTTTATAGATTTGAGGGAGTAATATTCTAAATGTTCATGACAAATTGTATCATATGAAACGTTTTTTATCATTGAAGGCATATAACTTTGTTCTAAATGCCAAATACCGTTTTCGTCTAAAGATTTATGAATATCATTTGCAAATTTAATAGGGTCATCTAAATCATAAAACATAGATATAGTTGTGATTATTTTAGCTTTTTTTTGTTTAAGATAATTCTTAACTGATTTATAATTAAAAAATTCAGTAATTAATTTAACATCTTTTCTATAATATTTGCGTAGTCTTTTTGCAGATGGGTCTATACCAATTAAATTAAATTTATTATTAAAAAAATTCAGAAAAGTTCCATCGTTACTACCGATATCTAAAACTATATCTCCTTTTTTTAAACTAGTTAATCTTTTGAGTTTGTTTAATTTATTTTTTAAATGATTTATCATTGACTGATTTTGAGAAGACATATAGCCATAATTTTTTCCATACATTTTATTTGGGTTAAATGAATCTCCTAGTTGTAAAAGTGAACATTTTTTACAATAGACCATAACTAAGCTTCCTCTATCTATTTTCTCTTTTTTATTTTGTGGAAATACTCCTGTAAGTGCCTGCTTTCCAAGATCAAAAACTTTACTGATAGACTTTGATTTACATGACCTACAACATTTAATTTTCATAAAATTAATGTATAGATTAAATAATATAAAATAAAATGAAAAAAATTATTATTACCGGAGCTCATGGTCAAGACGGTATAATTTTATCAAAAATCTTAAAAAATAAGAATTACAAGGTATTTGGAGTCGTAAAGAAAACAAATAAAAAAAAAAATTTCAGAGGAGTCAAATATTACAAATGTGATTTAATTAATTATAAAAATATTTATAAAATATTTAATAAAATAAAACCAGATTGCATAGTTCATTTTGGTTGCAAAAACCCCTCGTATAAAGAATTAGGTAAAAAAAATGATTTTTTTCACAATAATTTTAAAGCAATTAAAAATCTTTCTAAATATATAATTACAAATAATAAGAAAATTAAACTTATATTTCCTGGATCTTCTCAAATGTATGGAAATAAAAAAAAAAGAGTGAACGAAAATCAAAAATTCTCTCCAAATAATAGTTATGCTAGGTTTAGAGTTAGTGGACACAATTATCTTATGAAATGTAAGAAGAAATATAACTTATTTATTACAACAACTATTTTATTTAATCACGACTCCGTTTTCAGAAATAAAAAATTTATACTACCCAGAGTTATAAAAGCTATAAAAATGGGCAATAAAAATTTTATTAAAAAAATTTCAAAAGAAAGTATTTGTGCAGACTTTTCCCATGCATATGATATATGCTACGCTATATACTTATTGATCAAATCAAAAAATAATATTGATAAGATAATTTTATCAAGCAACAAACTTACTTATTTAAATGATATTATTAATTTTATCTATAAAATAAATGGCTACAATTATAGATTAAATAAAACATCAAGAGTTAATAAAAATATTATAGGGAACAATAAATTAGCAAAAAAATTGCTAAAATGGAGAATGAAAAAAAATATTTTTATTGCATCAAAAGAAATGTTAATTAATAAAAATTTATTATTTTAATTATAATAATAAAAATTAGCTGAAACTAAAAATATAAAGTAAAATAA
>CACDDC010000032.1 GCA_902551455.1 uncultured Pelagibacteraceae bacterium
TAGAAAATATTTTGATAAGAGGATTTTATGGTGCTTACGAAGGTATAAAAGAAGATAAATTAACTAAAATTAAAGAAATAAAAGATTTAGAAATTTTTCAAATTACAAAATATAAAAAATTTACATCAACATTAAAAGATTTAAGTATTGATGGTTTAACTCTACCAGAAGAAAAAATGAAATCAAATTGCAATAAAAATAGCAGGATTCTTTGGTGCGGACCAAACCATTGGTTATTGGTAACAAATAAAAAAGATTTAATGAAAAATGTTAATATAACATTTAATGAAAATGAATTTGCAGTAACTGATTTATCACATTCTAGGGCTATCATAGAAATCGAAGGAGAATATGTAAAAGAAATATTAAAAAAAGGTTGTCCATTTAACTTTAATGAATTTAAGAAAAATAATTGTGTAAACTCAGTATTTAATGGAATTGCTATAACACTGGATATGATTAATGAAAAACCAGATAAATTTAGATTATTTGTTTTAAGAAGTTTTAGTGAATCATTTTATCATTCCATAACAGACTCGTGCTTAGAATATGGCTATAAAGCTCTTTAATTTAGCTCATAATGGATAGATAATCATCTTACACTGTTGTATTAAGCTCAAAAAAAAGTAATGATTAATGTAGGGAGATGAAAAAGATTATATTTTTTGTCGGATCTTTATTTTTTTTAAATAGCTGTCTGCAATCTACAGCTATGGTTGGGCCTTCATTGACTTTAGCTGGAGGTGGAAACATTTATCAATCCAGTTTTAGTTATGGTGCAAGCAAAATTTTTGAGGAAGAGACCGGAATGTCAACAACAGAATATGTAACATTCGTTTTCGAAGAAGAGAACAAAATTTTAAAGGAAGAAAATAAATTAAAAAAAATTAGAGAAAAAAAATTTCAAGAAGATCTTTACACTCTTGTAATGTCCAATTTAGAAAAAACAAAAAAACAAAATGAATTAATTTCTATAGTTAAGTTTAACTTAGAGAAAACTAGAAAAAAATTAACAAATAATCCAAATAAAAATCAATAATAATAATTTATATATCTAAGCTAAAATAACAGGAATTTGGATCATCTTGGTAATGAGCAAAAGGGTCGCATTTTTTAAAACCAAATTTATTAAATAATTTTCTAGCAGGAGAAAAAAAATTACCAGCACCAGTTTCAACGCTGATTTTTTTGACTTCTAAACTTTTTGCTTTAAAAATTAAGTGCTCAATAATTTTAGATCCATATCCTTTCCCTCTAAACTTGTCAGAAACTCTTATAGATTTAAATTCACCATGCTCATTAGTTAAAAACTTAAGAGCTCCACAACCTATAAGTTTATTATTATTCCACAAACTCCAAAATTTAATGCCTTTTTCTTTTAATCCTGGAATATCAAGCACATGAGTACTACCTTCGGGAGAAACTGATCTTAGTTCTATAAAATGTTTAGTTAAAAGTTCATTAACCTCTGGGTTGTCAAAATTATTTTCTATTGATTTCATAAATTTTGATCACATATAATATAATTTCAAATTAAACCAAGAAATAAATAAAAATGTGTGGCAGATATGTAATAACAAATCCCATTACCAAAACAAAAAAAATTGTTAAAACTGCAATCAATTTAGAAGATTCTGAAAATTATAATGCACATCCTTACCAAGAGCTCCCTGTAATAAAAAAATATACTAATGGAAAAACACTTGAAAAACTTAAATGGGGTATAATTCCATCATGGTCTAAAAAAAAAGATTTCAAACCTTTAATAAATGCTAGGCTAGAAACAATTAATGAAAAAGTTTCCTTTAAAAAACTAATAAAACAAAAAAGATGTATAGCTGTCGCTGATGGTTTTTATGAATGGAAAAGAGAAGAGAAGTTTAAAACTCCTTACTATTTTTTAAGAAAAGATAAAAAAATGATTTTTATTGCTGCCATACACGAAAATAATGAATTTTGTCTTATAACAGAAGATGCAAGCGAAAATGTAAAATTTATTCATCATAGACAACCTGTTATATTAAACGAAAGTGATGTAAACAGATATTTAAATTTAGAACTTGATGGATCTATATTTTTAAAAGAAAGTAAAAAAGTTGATTTAGAATTTTACGAAATTTCAAAAGATGTCAATAAACCAACTAATAATAATATTTCTTTAATTCAAAATATTAATAATTAATTATTTAATAACTCATCTAATTTTTCAATTTGACCAATTTTAAAGATAATAGCATCTTTAGTATGATAACCATATTGATTAGATGATGTTTTAAATCTTTTTGGAGGATCAAATATAGGCTCAAGAGATAGGACTACTGTTCCCCAATGCATACCCAAAACTTTTTTACTTTTTAAATCTTTACCAATATTTAAAGCTTCTTCTGGATTGGTGTGGTAAATCGATTTATCTTTTCGTGGTGACATAGGATAAAAATTATAGGCACCTATGTTAATAAAAGTTAAATCGATAGGACCATATTTTCTTCCTAAATCCTTATATATATTCCCATATCCTGTATCACATGCAAAAAAAATCTTTTTATTATTGTACTCAATTAAAAAACTTCCCCACAAAGTTTTATTTGTATCCCATAAACCTCTCTTAGACCAATGTACAGCGGGAACAAAAGTTATTTTTAGATCATTAATTTTTATTTCATCATACCAATCCATTTCACTCACATTTTTAAAACCATTTCTTGTAAAATATTTCCCAAGTTTAAGTGGAGTTAAAACTTTGGCTTTTTTATATGGGAATCTTTGTATAGTTCTAGTACTTAAATGATCATAATGATTGTGTGTTAATAAAAATAAATTTACTTCGGGCATTTCTTTAAGATTAATTGCAGGTTTCACATATCTCTTAGGACCAAATATAAGTGGACCCATATTTGTTTCAAATACTGGATCAGTAATAATTGTTGTATTACCAAGCTTTATTAAAAATGTAGCATGACCTATCCAAGCAACATAATCATAGTTTTTATATTTTTTTAGATTTTCTAAAACTATTTTTTTATCTATCACATGGTTTGTTGGTATATCTATATTAAGTTTTTTTTTTTCTTTATTGAAAATTTTGAAGCTCCAATTAAACGAAGAGTCTCTTTCGGGTGACCCTTCTGGATTTCTAAATGTTCCATCAGATAAATGATGATAAGGTTTAGTTTCCATAGAATATAAATTTATATTATAAATAACTATAATAAAAAAAAAGATTATAAATTTTGCCACAGCTTATTCTTCAATAGTAGTTAAATGACCCATTTTTCTTTTTTCTTTTATATTTTTTTTTAGATAATCAAAGAAAAATTCTTTTTTGCTAAATTTTTTATTTCTATATATTATAATTTCGTCACCAATTATATTAATCATTTTAGCATTACAGATTTTTTTTGTTTCAATTTTTTGAAAACCACAAATTGCTCTAATATGATTTTCAAATTGACTAATGTTATGTGAATTAATTGTGAGATGTCCAGAATTATGTACTCTTGGTGCAATTTCATTTACATATAATTTTTCATTTTTATCAATAAAAAACTCTACACATAGTGTTCCTATATAATTTAGTTTATCCGTTATTTGTTTTGACCATTCTTTTGATTTATCGAATATTTCTTTGCTTATTTCAGCAGGTATTTTTGAAATTTTCAAAATTTGATCTTCATGTAAATTTTCAATTGGCTCATAGATTTCATATTTTTCCCTGCCAAATCTTGTAATAATCACTGAAATTTCTTTTTTTAAATCAACAATTTTTTCTAATATATATTCATTTTCAAAATTTAAATTTATTTTATCAATTATTTCAATTGAACTTATTTTATGTTGTCCTTTTCCATCGTATCCT
>CACDDC010000033.1 GCA_902551455.1 uncultured Pelagibacteraceae bacterium
TGTAAAAAAATAAATATTTTAGTAATGCCAGATAAATGACTTATCGCTTTAATTAGTTTTAAAGAGGAAAGTCCGGGCTCTACAGAGACACAGTGCCAGTTAATGGCTGGCGGGGGCAACCCCAGGGATAGTGCCACAGAAAATAAACCGCCTCATCAAGGCAAGGGTGAAAAGGTGCGGTAAGAGCGCACCGGCTGTTTGGTAACAAGCAGCGCATGGAAAACCCCACTGAGAGCAAGACTGAGTAGAGATGACATTGTTAGAAATAACTAAAAGCTGTCTTTGGCTAGTCATCAGGGTTAGTTGCATGAGCCTTAGAGCGATTTAAGGCCTAGAGAAATGATAGGTTTAAATGACAGAACCCGGCTTATAGTTTATCTGGCAGCTTTAAGTTAAAATTATATTAACACTTTCATATTTTGTTCTCATTTTCTACGCTGTATAAAACAATTTTTTTCTTAGAATTAAGAGCTTAAAGTTAAAATATTAGGTATTGACGGCAATTAATAAAACCCATAATATCCCATAAAAACCCAAATATGGGTTATATTATGAACTATGTTTTTATCTACTTACGAAAACAAACTGGACAAAAAGGGAAGGGTTTCTGTGCCAGCTTCTTTTAGATCATATTTATCAAACTTGGGTTACAATGGTATAATTTGTTATCCATCATTTAATAATCAATGCGTAGAAGCATGGCCTCAAGATAGAATTGAAAAAATTTCTAACGCAATAGATTCTTTAAATCCTTTTGAAGAAAAAAAAGATTATTTTGCTACTTCAATATTGTCAGAAAGTGCAAATCTTCAATTTGATAGCGAAGGAAGAATTCAAATTACTGCAAAATTATTAAAACATGCAAAAATCAAAAATAGCATGTTATTTGTTGGACTAGGCAAAACATTTCAAATCTGGGACCCAACAATATTTGAAAAATTTAGGGTTAAAGCAAGTAAAAAATCAAATTTTCACAGAGCTAGCCTTAAATGGGAGCTACAACTTAAAAAACAATGAGGAGATAAAATGACAATTAACTTTAAAGCACCAGATATTAAAGAATTAAAACCTAGAATTTTAGTTCTTGGAGTTGGCGGAGCAGGCGGGAATGCAATAAATGAAATGATTGATGCCGGAGTAGAAGGAGTAGAATTTGTAGCAGTAAATACAGACGCTCAAGATTTAAAATCTAGCAAAGCTAAAGCGAGAGTCCAAATTGGAGTAAATCTTACAAAAGGTTTAGGAGCTGGCGCCAAACACGAAATAGGAAGAGCTGCTGCAGATGAATCCCTTAATGATATAGTTGATCTATTAAAAGGTGCTAATATGGTTTTTATTACTGCTGGAATGGGCGGGGGCACTGGAACAGGTGCAGCGCATGTTATTGCAAGAGCTGCAAAAGAACTTAATATTCTTACTGTTGGAGTTGTTACACTTCCTTTTTTATACGAAGCTCCATCAAGAATGAGAAGAGGTCAAGAAGGTTTGGAAGAACTAAGAAAACATGTAGATACAATAATTGTAATCCCAAATCAAAATTTGTTTAAGATTGCAAATGAAAAAACAACTTATAAGGAATCGTTTCAATTATCTAATAGTGTACTTAGACATGGCGTTCAAAGTATTACTGATTTAATGGTTAAGGATGGCCTTGTTAATCTAGATTTTGCAGATGTTGAAACAGTAATGAGCTCAATGGGCAAAGCTATGATGGGCACAGGTGAGGCTGAAGGAGAAGGAAGAGCAGCAAAAGCAACTGATATGGCTTTAAATAATCCTCTAATTGATGATTATTCGCTTAGGGGAGCCAAAGGTTTATTAATAAATATAACTGGAGGAGAAGACCTAACTCTTTTTGAAGTAGATGAAATCGTGAATAAAATTAGATCTGAGGTTGACTCAGAAGCCGAAATTATTAACGGGTCAATCATTGATCATGCATTAGAGGGTAAAATTAGAGTTTCAATAGTTGCTACAGCGCTTGATGGTCAATTACCTGATTCTAAGTCAGTAATTAACATGGTTCACAGAATACAAAATAGAAATCCTGGATACTCTGATTTCCAAAATTCGATTACAAATCAGAATAACAATATTTCAAATGTTTTCTCATCACCGATTTCAGAGGGTGCTACAGCTTTAAAATTAGAAAATGAAGTAACCCAAGAATCCGTTTTAGACGATCATCAAAGTATGATTTCCGATGAGGTTAATAATGAAAACGGTGAAATTAAAACTGAAATTGAAAATGAGAATTTACAAAACAGTTCAGAAATTCACGAGGAAGAACAAATTTCAAATGGTTTAGAAAACTTTGAAATAGACCCAAGTGGTCCTGAACTATTTAATTCAGAAAATGAAACAAGCCCTGAAGAAGAGTTTAGTTCATTTACAAAAGATGAAAGCTCAGATGAAGAAGATGAGCTTGATATACCGGCATTTTTGCGAAGACAAAAAAATTAATGGTCTTCAAAAAAATAAATGACTGCCACCATAAAACAGGAAAAAGAAAAACATTTTCCTGTATTGCTTGATGAATTAATCAGCATTATTTCCCCTCATTATGGTGGCACATTTATTGATTGTACGTTGGGACATGGTGGATATTCCTTAAAAATTTTAGAGGAAAAAACAAACAAAGTCATTGCCTTTGATAGAGATACTGAAGCGCTAAAAATTGCAAATCAATTAAAGTTAAAGTTTAAAAACAGATTTACTTTCAAAAATGATAAATTTAGTGAAATAATAAGTTTAAATAATTCAGAGAAAAAAATTAAAGGCATTATTTTTGATCTTGGATATTCCTCTTCACAAATTAATGATCCAAATAAAGGTCTTTCATTTAATTTTGAAGGCAAGCTTAATATGAAGATGGGCATTAATAACATTTCTGCTCATGAAACGATAAATAATTTAGATGCTAAAAATCTAAAAAATATTTTTACATATTTTGGCGAAGAAACTTATGCTAAACTAATTGTTAAAAAAATATGTCAAATGAGAAAAGAAAAGAATCTTCTTACAGAAGATCTTGTACAAATAATTAATATTGTAAAAAAAAATAAAAAAAAAAAGATCCATAATGCAACTAAAGTTTTTCAAGCATTGAGAATATTTGTAAATCAAGAAATCAGCGAGCTAATTAATGGATTAGTAAATTCATTTAAAGTTATTCCAGTTGGTGGAATTATAGCTGTTGTCACTTTTCATTCTATAGAAGATAAGATTGTAAAATATTTTTTTAAAAATTATTCAGAAAAATTAAATCCTTCTAGGTATATACCTAATTCATTTAAAGGAGATAAATTATTTAAATTAATAAGAAAGAAACCAATTACCCCAACCTTTAAAGAAATTAAAATCAATCCTCGATCGAGATCTGCAAAACTAAGGTACGCTATAAAAGTTTCAAATCAAAGTGATTTTTCTGAGTTTTTTAAAAAGTTTGATTATTTATTAAAAGTTGAAACTTTGATTAATAAATTATGAAAAAAATATTTACAATATCCATAATTTTTTTTCTAATTATTGCGACATCATTAACAAAAAATAATACTAAAAAATTAGATGATCAAATATTTAATTTAAGAGAAGAT
>CACDDC010000034.1 GCA_902551455.1 uncultured Pelagibacteraceae bacterium
AATTTTAAACGCAGTTGAATCTATAATAGGTGAAAATATACTTATATGTGGAACAACTCTATTTATAAAAAATGCAAATGAGCAAGGCTTTGTTAGCTTTCATCAAGATGCAAAATATATTGGTTTAGAACCACATAATTGGGTAACAGCCTGGATAGCAGTAACAGATGCAAATGAAGAGAACGGATGCATGAGAATGTTAGCTGGTTCTCATAAAGAAAATTTAAGACATCATAATCAAAAATTTGACAAAAATAATTTATTGACTAGAGGACAAACCATAGAAAATGTGAAAATTGAAGAAACTAATCCAGTAATTTTAAAAACAGGACAAATGTCTCTACATCATCCAAAGGTTGTTCATGGTTCTGGATTAAATAAAAGTGGAGATAGAAGAATAGGATTTGTTGTACAAAGTTACATAGGAACGAATGTTGACCAAGTATTAGGCAAAATGTATGTTCAGTTAGCTAGAGGAAAAGATACATTTAATTATCATGAAAATGTAACTAGACCAATTGAATTAATGAATCATAAAGATATTTTAAATAGAAAAAAAGCAAATGATGAATTATCAAAAATTTTTTATAGAGGATCAGATAAAATAGGAAAATATTAACTATGAACTGTAAAATAAAACATATCCATTACTGTCCTGTAAAATCATTATCATTTCAAAGTGTAAACTCATGTAGAATTACAAAAAATCTTGGCATGAAAAACGATAGAATTTTTGCATTCACAAGAGGAATAGATTCTAAAAAAGCTGATATTTTTGAAAAAAACCCTAATGAAAGAAAATTAAATAATTTATTAACCTTAAAAAATTCGCCAGTTTTAAATAAATATAATTTTGTTTATAATTCTAAAAAACTAACTCTAATTCACAAAGAAAAAGAATTGATTTCCATATCATCAGATAACCCTGAAGAAAGGTCTTTACTTTCAAATAAATTAATTGATTTAGAAGATACTTTAATAAAACCAATTTTTTTATTAAAAAATCAAGATTTTCCTTTTTATGATACCTCACATTCAAATAAAGTTTTTAATTCTATTTCTTTAATTAATATTAACAGCATTAAAGATTTTGAAAAAAAAATTAATCAAAAAATCGAACTTCAAAGATTTAGAGGAAATTTTTATGTTGATGGGATTGAACCTTGGGAAGAACGTAATTGGATTAATAAAACTATAAAAATAAATAATGTTTCTTTTAAAGTTGAAAAAAACATACCAAGATGTGTTGCAATTAATCTTAAACCAAAAACCGATGATAATAGTTTAAATCTTCTTCAATCATTAAAGAAGAGTTTTAATCATTTTGATATGGGTATTTACTTAACCGCATTAGATGATGGAACTGTTGATATTGAAAATAATATTGAGTTAATATAAAAAGCCTAAAAAACTTTTAATCATCAACCTCAGATTGAATAATTTGTTATATACAAACAACAATTTTTTTTGTTAAATTATTTTTTAAATTAAATTAATGAGAGGTGAAAAAATGACTAAATTTATTAAATCTTTTACAGTTCTTCTTATTATTCTTTTTAGTGTATCTTCAGCTAGTTCAGCAACACTAACGCAAAGATTAAAAGATGGACACAAATTAAGATTAGGATTCGGTACTGCTGTGCCATGGGCTTATGCAGGAGACAACGGAGAAGCGCTAGGTTTCGTTAACATGATTGCTTTAACTGTTCTTGAAGAAATGGGTATTACAGAACATGAAACAAAAGTTTTTGAATGGTCAGGATTAATTCCAGGAATAAATGCAGATCGTTCAGACATGATAACTGGAGGAATGTACATTTTGAAAAGTAGATGTGAAAATATTAACTTTTCAGATCCTATAGGAGTTTTTGGTGATGCAATGTTAGTGCCAAAAGGAAATCCAAAAAACATCAATAACTATCAAGACGTGATAGATACAGGAGCTAAACTTGTTACCGGTACTGGTTTCAATACAGTTGAAGCTGCTAAAAAATTTGGTGTACCTGACAGTCAAATGTTATTAGTAGAAGGTGAAGTTGGAATTCTTGCTGCTATGAAAGCTGGTAGAGCTGATGCTGCTGTACAAACATTTTTTGGTGCAAAAGAGCATGAAGAAAAAAGTGGTGGTGCATTTGAAGTCACTGATCCTAAGCTTATGCCAAAAGAAACTGTAAATGTTGTTGGTATTGGTTTTAGAAAAAGCGATAACGAATTTAGAGAAGCATTTAATGCTGCTCTAGCAAAAGTTTTGGCTAACCCAGATAAAATGTTAGAGAGAGCAGGTAAGTATGGATATGATAAAGCTCAACTACCACCTGCAGATATGACTACTGAGTGGGCTTGTTCAACTAAGTAGTAATTTTAATATAATTATTTAATCAGGCGATCGAATAATGGTCGCCTGATTTCATTTAACTTTAATTGATGATTATACAGTGAGTTATTTTGCATTCTTGGCTGAACATGGAACAACACTGTTATTAGGGACAGTTACTACAATTAAAGTGTTGGTCTGTTCAGTTATTCTTTACGTAATTATTTCAATGGTTTTTGGATTAATGCGTTTATCTAAGAATCGAATAATACAAGGCACAGCAACTGTTTATATAGAATTTTTTAGAGGAACTTCTTTATTGGTCCAATTGTTTTGGGCATATTATGTTCTACCTTTTTTTGGTATTTCATTAGAAGCTTTTACTGCAGGAGTAGCTGCATTAGGTTTAAATTTTGGCGCATATGGAGCTGAAATAGTCAGAGGAGGTATTTTAGCAGTTCCAAAAGGACAATGGGAAGCTGCTCATGCACTTAATTTTAGTCCAGCAAAAAGAATTAAAAGAATTATTATTCCACAAATATTTCCAATTATTTTACCACCAGCAGCAAATTTAACAGTAGAACTTCTAAAGGCAACTGCCCTTGTAGCTTTAGTAACAGTTGTTGATCTAACATTTGAAGCAAAACAAATTAATTCTATTACTTGGCTTTCGGCTCAATGTTTTGGAACAGCATTATTGATTTATTATATTATGGCTAGATTTGCACTTGTTCCCTTTTTAAGATGGTTAGAAATTTTGGCTGCAAAAAAAGTTGGAAGAGGAAAGGCTTAGTACTATGGAAATGGGATTTAGATGGGATTTCGCTTATGAAATTTTACCTCAAATGTTATTAGCAACTCTAAATACAATAATTGCTGCAGGAGTAGGTTATGCAATTGCTTTAGTAGTAGGTTTATTTTTTTTACTAGGTCAAAGAACTCCTTTTAAAATTATAAATATAATCAATAGAGAAATAGTAGAATTTATTCGTTCAACTCCACTTCTTATACAATTGTTCTTCGTTTACTTTGTATTACCTCAGTTTGGAATAACTCTTTCAGCTTGGCTTTGCGGAATGATTACAATTGGTTTACATTTTGGAACTTATCTTTCCGAAGTTTATAGAGGA
>CACDDC010000035.1 GCA_902551455.1 uncultured Pelagibacteraceae bacterium
TCTTTTGCAATTTTAGATGAAGCACAAAACGCAAGTGATACCCAAATAAAAATGTTTTTAACTAGAATAGGAGAGAATTCAAAAATTGTTATTAATGGGGACCCATCCCAAATTGATTTGCCTAATAAATCGCTTTCTGGCTTAACAAGATCAAGAAAGCTTTTAGGGCATTTAAGTGAAATATCTGTAGTTGATTTTGATCATACAGATGTTGTTAGGCATCCTTTAGTTTCCAAAATTGTCAAAGCTTATTCAGATCAAAATAGCAATGAATGATAAAAGCTACAGTTATTATTGAATATTCAAGATGGAAGAATAAGATAAAAAATCCAAATAATTATATTAAAAATCAAATAAAAAAACTTTCCAAATTACATTTATTTAAAAATAAAAAACAAGAATTTACTATTTTGCTTACTAATAATAAAAAAATGAAAGAACTTAATAAAAAATTTAGGAAAAAAAATAAAACAACAGATGTGTTGTCTTTTCCATTAAACAATAATGATAAATTTTATATTGGAGACATTGCAATAAGTTATGAAATTATTAATAAAAGATCATTTCAAACAAATTTTAAATTAGAATTTGATAAAATGTGGATACATGGGTATCTGCATTTAAATGGTTATGATCATAAAAAATTAAAAGATTTTAATAAAATGAACAATAAAGAAAAAATAATATTAAACTCTTTAAATAAAAAAAATTGACTTTCAATATAAATAATAAAATTTTGTTTTATCTAATACCTTTTTTATTAGGTTTAATTACCTCATTTAGTTTAGCACCTTATAATTTTGTAATAATCAATTTTATTTCTTTTCCACTTTTTTTTATTTATTTTATTTCCAACCACAATAAAAACAAATGGTTAGCATTTAAAATTGGTTGGTTATATGGTTTTGGATATTTTATATCGAATTTATATTGGATAACGAACGCATTAACTTTTGATATTCAATTTAAAATATTAATTCCAATAGCTTTAATAACTATCCCATCTTATCTTGCATTATTTTATGGTATAATTACTTTTATTTGCTCTTTTTTAAATTTAAAAAAAGATTTTGCATCTATATTAATTTTTGTAACAATTTTTTCATTAATTGAATTTGCTAGAGGTTTCATTTTTGGTGGATTTCCATGGAATTTGAATGCTTTTAGTTGGACTAATTATATTAATTTTTTGCAAATATTATCTATTATTGGAACATATTCATTTAATCTATTATCAATCACCTTTTTTTTAATACCGGCAATATTATTTTTTAAATATACAACTAAATTAAAATTATTAGTTTCATTTTTTTTGATTTTTGTACTTACTTTAAATTATTTTTATGGATCAGTAGTAATTAATAATTATAAAAAAAATAATTATTTACAAATCAAAAATACAATAAAACTAATTTCTCCTAAAATTGGTATTAAGCGCTACTATCAAGGCGAAAATCCTTCAAAAATGATAATGGAATTGATAGAATTAAGTAATCCAAATTTTCAAGAAGAAACCATTTTTATTTTTCCCGAAGGTGCATTAACTGGAATAAATTTAAATGATATAAAAATTTATAAAAAGTTATTTCAAGACAATTATTCCTCTAAACATAAAATTATTTTAGGTATAAATAGTTATGAAAATTCAAAAATTTTTAATTCTCTCGTAGTTTTAGACAACAATGCAAATATTTTGTTAAAATATAATAAAAACAATCTAGTTCCATTTGGTGAATTTTTGCCATTTGAAAGTTTACTTTCTAAACTTGGAATAAAAAAAATTACAATTGGATATCAATCATACAGTGCCGATAAAGTCAGAAAAATTTTAAATATAAATAATATAAAATTTCTTCCTCTTATATGTTATGAAATCATTTATTCAGGAAGATTAAATAAAGATAATAATGATTATAATTTTATTATAAATATTTCTGAAGACGGATGGTTTGGTAATTCGATTGGTCCTTATCAGCATTTTTCACATTCAATATTTAGAGCAATAGAGGAAGGCAAAAATTTAATACGCTCAGCTAATAATGGAGTTACAGCTCATATAGATCCCACTGGATATGTGGTAAATAAAATAGAATCAACCCAGAAGGGAGTTATTGAAGTAAATAAATTTAAAAATAATAAAAAAACCTTTTTTGGAACACATGGTAACAACTTATTCTTTTATTTTATTCTAATTTATATTACTTTGATTTTTTTTTTAAAAAAAAAACAAAAAGGGAGTTAGCATGAAAAAAAATTTCTTATTTACCAGCGAATCAGTTTCTGAGGGACATCCAGATAAAGTTTGTGATAGAATTTCAGATATGGTTGTAGATTCATACTTAGGTGCAGAACCTCAATCAAGAGTAGCTTGTGAAACTTTAACAACAACAAATAAAGTTGTTTTGGCTGGAGAAGTAAGAGGACCAGAAATTAAAAAAGATGATTTAATTCAAAAAGTTAGAGAATGTATTAAGGACATAGGTTACGATCAAGAGGGATTTACTTGGAGAGACGCTACAAAAATAGAAAGTCATTTACATTCACAATCAGCTGATATAGCGATGGGTGTAGATTCTTCGGGAAATAAAGATGAAGGCGCTGGTGATCAAGGTATTATGTTTGGATATGCGTGCAATGAAACAGATGTTCTTATGCCTGCTCCAATACATTATTCTCATAAGATTTTAAGACTTATGGCTGAGGATAGAAAGTCTGGTAAACTAAATAATATTGAACCAGACTCAAAAAGCCAAATTACAATTGAGTACAAGGATGGAAAACCCGCTAATGTAAAATCAGTTGTAATTTCTACTCAACACTCTGCAGATTTAAATCAATCTCAAGTAAGAGAATTAGTAAAACCATACATCGAAAAATCTATCCCAAAAAATCTTTTAAATGGACTAAATGAAAATGAAATTTATGTAAACCCGACTGGTAATTTTGTAATTGGTGGCCCAGATGGTGATAGTGGATTAACAGGTAGAAAAATAATTGTAGATACATACGGAGGAGCAGCACCTCATGGCGGAGGAGCTTTTTCAGGAAAAGATCCTACCAAGGTTGATAGATCCGCAGCATATGCATCAAGATATTTAGCAAAAAATGTTGTAGCTTCAAAATTTACAG
>CACDDC010000036.1 GCA_902551455.1 uncultured Pelagibacteraceae bacterium
TATTGCTTCTAAAGCAAAATGAAATTCGACATCTTCCATGTTATTAATGAGGTCATCAATTCTATTTTGCCTCTGTGGTAATTGATGAATTGAGCATAATATAACTTTTTTAAGTTTCTTTTTTTTATGAGTCCACTGAGTTGTTACTAATGCATTTGACATAAAAGGTTCAGGAATGATTTCTTCAACTACAATATTATTTCTCTCTGCATAGTTATTTAAAATCATATTTTGTCCATTGCCAGGTATTTTGAATGGGCCTATGTTCATGTCAGTATTTATAATAGCTATTGTCATTTTTAATAAAGTTTATGGTAATTTATAGTACTTTAAAAATTCAGTATTTTTTTGGAGCAACGGTTTTCTAAAACTTTGAAACCTTACATTGCAGGCAATTCTTGCACAATCAGAACTAAAAGGAATATTTCCATGAATTACAAATGGATTAAAAATAATTGCTTCTCCAAATTTCATTCTGGAAGGTTTTTTAGCTCCCATGAAATTTAAAACTTCTGGACCACTAACTAATCCGTTTGCTTCTTCTTTTTTCATTAAGTCAAGAGATGTTTTTAGGTCAATGTGATACGCACCGCCATCATCATCTAAATCGTGTAGTGGTGCCCAAAGAATATATGCAAAAGGAGAAATGCCTGAAATCATTTCATAATGTGCCACCTGTTTAGCTTGATCATCACCTGGGGCATTTATTGTTGTGTAAGCTCTTCTTTGAATAAATAGTTCTTTACCGCATAATTTTTCTATCAAAGTTGAACAAGAATTAATCATCATTTCAGACAAATTTTTGTTAACAGTTAAAAAATTTATTGTTGATTTATTAATTTCTCCCTTTGACATTTTGGCTATTTCTTTTCTTACAGAGTCAATATTCTTTTTAGAATTTGATGAAATTTTTATGTTTTCTATAAAGGAGTCTCTCAACTTATTAAAAAGCTCCATATTCTCTATAGGGAAAATTGCATACCCTAATCCTTCATTCAGTTCTTTGTATATATCCATACGTTAAAATATTCTAATTTAACAAAATAATTTTACAATAATATTAAATTCGTTTCTTTATATTATTGCAATAATACTAGGGTCTCTTATAAATTTTCTGTCTACAAATTTAATACAATAACTATTTTTTTTTATTGCTGCGGCAATTATCTCTTTATCTTTCTTTAAACTTTCATCAACATATTGAATAGAAAAACAGTTAGTGTTTATGGCTGCAAATGCTATTTGTTTATCTTTTTTTAAACTATAGTCCGCATAAAATAAAGAAGACCCATTTTGTTTCACTGCTTCTAAAACAATTTCTTTATCTTTTTTTAAAGAATCATCAGCATAAGATAATACATTGCCACTAATTTTTACTGCATTTAAAATAAATTCTCTATCTTTCTTTAGACTTTCATGTGAATACTGAAAGGCATAGCCATTTTGTTTAATAGCCTCAATGACAATTTCTTTATCTTTTTTTAAACTTTCATCTGCGTGTTCTAAAGAATTACAATATTGTTTGACAGCTATGAGAACAATTTCTTTATCTTTTTTAAATTTGGCGTTTACAAATTGAAGTGACATTCCCCATTGTTTAACCGCCTCAATTACAACATCTCTATCATTCTTAAGATCTCTGCTAACATATTCAATAAAAGTACCCCAATTACATTGTTTTAAAGATTTTAAAATAAAATTTTTATTTTTTCTTAGCATATTATCAGCATAAATTAATGAAAAAAACATTTTTTTTTAAAGCTTTTAAAACAATTTCTTTATCTTTTTTTAAACTTTTATCTACGAATTCTAGGGCAAAGCAATATTTTTTAACTGCTAGCATTGCAGTTTCTTTATCTTTTTTTAAACTTTTATCTACATATTGTAATGCATAACCATTTTGTTTTATTGCTTCGAAAACTATATTTTTATCTTTTTTAAAACTTTCATCTGCATATTCTAAAGCAAAACCATTTTGTCTAACTGCTGCGAGAACTATCTCTTTGTCCTCTTTTAATTTATTACATACATATTGAAGTGAATAACCATCTGTTTTTACTGCTTTTAAGGCGATATTTTTATCTTCCCTAAATTTAATGGGCAAATCTTTAAAATTATATACATTTTTTTCAATAAGATTAATTGCTTCCTTGTATTTCATTTTTTACTTTTTTAATTTATTTTTAGGTAGTAAAGAACGATCATAAATGTTTTTTTTTTTATAAT
>CACDDC010000037.1 GCA_902551455.1 uncultured Pelagibacteraceae bacterium
ATTGGTTTCTGACTTATTTCAATTGCATCTAAAGTACTTTTTTCTGCTGAGTGCGACATATCAATTACAATACCCACTCTATTCATTTCTTTAATTGCTTCTTTTCCAAAATTAGTTACTCCACTGTCATTTTTTTCATAACAACCTGTAGCAAGTAAAGATTGATTGTTATATGTGAGTTGCATAAAACGACACCCATGTTCATGCACTTTTTCGATAAGAGTAACATCGTCTTCTATAGGTGAGCAGTTTTGGAATCCAAAAAATATGGCCGTTTTTTTTTCTAATTTTGCTTTTTCTATATCTTTGTAATTTTTCCCTAAAAATATTAAATCAGAATTTTCTTTAAAATGATGCTTCCACTCTTCAATTTTTTTCAAAAACTCATCGTAATCTTCATGATATACAACTGTCACATGGACAGCATCTAGACCAGCGTCTCTATTTATTTGAAATACTTCTCTAGACCATTTACAGTATTGAAGGTTATCAATTTTATAATTCATATAATTAGATATAATAGTAACTTATATTTTGATATTAAAACATATATATGAAAATTAAAGTAAACAAATCTAAAGTAGCTATAGTTATGGGTAGCCAATCTGATTATTCAACGATGAGATTTTGTAAAAAAATCCTTAAAATTTTACAAATTAAAAGTGAAAGTAAGATTATATCAGCTCATCGCACACCATTAAGAATGTATGCATTTGCGAAAAACGCAGAAAAAAATAATATTTCTGTAATTATTGCAGGTGCTGGTGGATCCGCACATCTGCCGGGGATGATTGCATCTTTAACATCTATACCGGTGATAGGTGTTCCTGTGGAAAGTAAAAAACTAAAAGGATTAGATAGTTTATTATCTATAGTTCAAATGCCAAAAGGAATACCTGTTGCAACTGTAGCAATTGGAAAGGATGGAGCTGTAAATGCTGGATTATTAGCTGCATCAATAATAGGAATAACTGATCTTAAGATAAAAAAAAATTTGAAACTTTGGAGAATAAAACAGTCTAAATCAGTAAAAAAAAAACCTAGATAACATGGCTGTTTCTGTTCTTGGAATAATTGGTTTAATTTTTATAAAGGAATTAATTAATGAAAATTGAATTAAGAAATCCAAAAATAGTTATGAAATTATCGAAGTTGGGATCTTTTCATCAGTCAAAATTATCATTTTTAAGATCTTTTTTGAAAGAATTCAAAGATTGGGAATATAATAGGGATTTATTTGAATTAGATGAAAAAGGTTTTGGAAAAGCAGTTTATTCATTTAGAAAAAAAAATAGAATTTATTCTTTAGTATGTTTTGCAAATAAGATAGATGATCACGAAAGATCTGATAGAGTAATCGCAACAAGATGGGATGCTGCGTTTACTCTACACGATGGTATTCCAACAAAGAATGATTTAGAAAGATTATATGCAAATGTTCCTAAACAAGAGGTGGGAAGATTATCATTTAAAGAATTAACATTATCTAGGGCCAATAAATCCATAAGAATTTTTAATCATGTAGTTGAGTGTCTTGCAAATGGAAAACAACCTGACACAAAAATTATTTCACAAGTAGGATATTTATATAGAACAACGGCTGTTTATGGATCAGGAAAATTTGGACTAGCCGACAGATTTAGAATTAAAAATAGGAATGAAATATATGGACCATTTAGATTAGAAATGATGTTAGTTTATTTAGTAAGACAATTCACTTTTGATCAAGTAAATCATATTGCAAAAAATCAAAACCCAAAGAAAGCTGTTAAGTTAGATCCTAAAATTTGTAGGAATTTAGGTATTGGAAATTCAACTGGATTAGGAATGGCACCATTTATTGTAAATCATCCAACATTGCTAAATAACTGGATTATAGCTAGAGAAACTGCCCTTAAAAATATAAGAGAAATAAAAAATGTGAACAATAATGAAGCAAGTATTTTTATGACTTGTGTTAAAAAATCATTAAAAAATATTACAACATGGAATACTGAAAGTGAATTTCAACAAATTAAAATCAAAAAACTAATATTCGATTTAAATAAATTAAAAAATTATTTAGAAAAAAATCAATGTTTTGATAATGAATTTCCTTTTAATTCAATATATTTGTGGACTGAAGAAAATCTTGATGATGAATGTATAGAATTTGTA
>CACDDC010000038.1 GCA_902551455.1 uncultured Pelagibacteraceae bacterium
GCTTCAATAAAAGATACATTTGTAAAAACCGTGCAAGATAATGGCCATCAAGTTGATGTTGTTGATTTGTACAAAGAAAAATTTGATCCAATATTTGCTGGTGAAAAACCTTCCCTTGAAGTTTTAGACCACAGAAAAAGAATAGAACAAAGTGATGTTATAACTTTAGTTGCGCCAATATGGAATTTTAGACTTCCAGCAATAGCAGAAGGATGGATTGATAAAGTGTTGGCTCCACCTTGGGCATTTACTTTTAAGAAGCTAGTCGGAAACTATGGATATCCAGTCGGAAATTTAAAAGGAAAAAAAGTAATTATTTTTTGTACTTATGGATCTCCACAGTTTGCTATTAGAACATTTTTTTTAAATATGCCTACCAAAAGACTAAAAAGAGGAGTTTTTAATCTTTGTGGTATTAATGATATTGTTTATAAAAGATTTTTTTCAGTACCTTTTGTAACAGATGAAAAAAGACAAAAATTTTTGGAAGAAGTACAAAAGACAGCTCAAGATGTATAAAAAAATTATTATATATATAATTTTTATTAGTTTAAATATTTCATACTCATTTTCTGAAATTATAAAACCAAATAACCGTATAGATCCAGCTAAAGTAGTAAATATTCAGCTATCAGGATTAATGAATAATGATAATCCAATTAAAAATTATGGAATAAAGCAGACGTGGGAATTTGCCCATCCATCAAATAAAAAATATACAGGACCATTGTCGAAGTTTATAGAAATGATAAAAAGTGAAAGTTATCAAATGCTTTTGAATCATTTAGAAAATGAAATCGTAGAAATATTTAAATCTAATAATAGACATGGATTTGAAGTAACAATTCTTGGAAAAGATAAAAAATATTATAAATTTCAATGGATTGTGGAGAAATATTATGAGGATGGACCCCTCAAAGATTGTTGGTTAACTACTTCAGTTTCTAACCCTATTTCTTTAGGTTCTTCTATTTGATGGTTCAAAATTCATCTTTAATTATTTATAAAATCTAGTAGAAATCTTGTTCATGAAATCTAAAGCAAAAGTAGTAGTAATAGGTGGTGGAGTAGTTGGTGTAAGTATGCTTTATCATCTAGCAAAAAAAGGTTGGTCAGATGTAGTTTTAGTTGAGAGAAAAGAATTAACTTCAGGTTCTACTTGGCATGCTGCAGGTTTACTTCCTCTTTTCAATATGAGTTATTCTGTAGGACAGCTCCATCAATACGCAGTTAATTTTTATAAAACTTTAGAAAAAGAAACAGGGAAAAATGTTGGCTTCAGTGTTGTCTCTAACATCAGGTTAGCAAGCACAAAAGATAGAATGGATGAGTACCATCAGTATGCAGGAGTAGCGCAGACTATTGGTGTTAAATATAAATTTTTAACCCCAGATCAAGTAAAAGAAATTTGGCCTTTATGCAACACTTCAGATTTAATAGGAGCAATTCAACATCCGGAAGATGGATATATTCAACCAGCAGATTTAACTCAGGCACTAGCAACTGGTGCAAGAAATAGAGGCGCTGAAATTAATAGAAACACTACAGTAGTTGGAATTAAACAAACAAAAGATGGGTGGGTTGTTGAAACTGATAAAGGAACAATCGAATGCGAACATGTTGTTTCTTGTTCAGGAAACTTTGCAAGACAAACAGGAAAAATGGTAGGCCTCGATATACCTGTAATTCCAGTTGAGCATCAATATATCGTAACCGAGCCACATCCTGAAATTCAAAAAAGAAAAAAAGATGGTCTTCCTGAAATGGGAGTTCTTAGAGATAGTGATAGCCGTTGGTATATGAGAGAGGAAGCTGGAGGTTTAATATTAGGACCGTACGAAGATGGTGCGCCTTGTTGTTATGTTGATGGACCATCTAAAGATTCGGAATATGAATTATTTCAAGAAGATTTAGAAAGACTCGGTCCTCATATTGAAGGTGCAATTCACCGGGTTCCTGCATTTGGAGAAGTAGGTGTTAAAAAAGTATATAATGGCGCAATTTGCTATACTCCTGACGGAAATCCAATTGTTGGACCTGCTTGGGGGCTAAAAAATTTTTGGATAAATGAAGGACATAGTTTTGGAATTACTGCTGCTGGAGGAGCCGGATGGCAACTA